>NZ_JAENRY010000463.1 GCF_016612545.1 Streptomyces sp. MBT65
CCACGGTTCGGGGGGAGTTGATGGTTCGGGGGTCTTCGGGGGTGCCGCGGAAGTAGGACGGGGCCTCGAAGTGGAGCGGTGCGGTCGCGAGTCGCAGCTCAGCGGCATCACCACGCGGGCCCCCGACCTCAGTGGTCCCGGACGCGGGCGTGCAGATGCATGTCGTGCCGGCCGTCGTCGTGCACGGCGGCGCTGCGCTTGGTGCCTTCCAGGAGGTAGCCGGACTTGGTGGCGACCCCGCACGAGGCGTGGTTGCGGGTCGAGTGGTCCAACTCCAGCCGGTGGAAGCCGATCTCGTCCAGGGCCCAGGCGGTGAGCGCCCCGAGGCCGCGCGAGGCGACACCGGCGCCGCGGGCGGCCGGGAGCACCCAGTAGGCCACGCCTGCCGTGCCGTCGTCGAAGTCCAGGCCGCGCAGCGCGATCCGGCCGAGTACCTCGTCGCCGTCGCGGGTGATCGCCCAGTGGCCGCCCGTCTCCTGTCTCCAGTCCTGGCGGTATGCCTCGAACCACTCCCGCACCTGGCCCTCGCCGGACGGCCGACGCGTGTGCCAGCGGCGGATCTCGTCGTCCTGGTAGGCCGCCAGGAACGCCGGTGCGTCGATGTCGTCCCAGGGGCGCAGCAGCAGGTCCCCGGTGGCGGGGAGCACGGGTTGGGCGGAGCCGCCGAGCAGGCCGGAGGCGATGACGGGCGGTGTCGACAGAGCGCGAGTCATGCGTCATGGTCGCCCGAGGCCGACCGGTCACGTCAACCTCGTAGGCGCCGCCCTTCACGGACGAAGCGGAACTCCTGAAGTCCCGGCGCCCTCGGCCGACTTGCTTGCGCCCTCCGTTGTCAGTGCTCCCCCATATCGTCCCGTCATGGTCTTCTCCCTGCCCCACGAACTGCCCCTGCCCTCCGGTCGCTTCGAGTCGCGTGGGGAGGTGGAGGTGTGGTTCTCCGACGAACTGCCTGAGGATCTCGTGGAGTTGTGGCCCCGGCTGCTGGAGTCGGCCGAGGTCACGGGGCTGTATCCGTTCATCTGCTGGCCGGACAACCATGGCAGGCCCGAGGACTTGGGCGAGGTCGACGCGATACGGCTCGACACCGTGCTCGCGGCGGACTTCGCCGAGTACCGGAGCCGACGGCTGCCGTACTGGTCGAATCCGCCGGCGGCCGACGCACTGCCGGACGACCACGATCCGGACGACATCGCGCCCTGGCCGCACGACCCGGGGCCGCCCTTCGAGAGCTGGCCCGGGCTCGCGGCGGCCGGGCCGGTGAGCGGTGCCGGGGTGAGTCCGGCGGAGGCTGCGCGGTGGGCCGTAGCGGATGTTCTACGCACCGAACCGTTCGTGCGCACCTGCTCCCTCGCCCTTGTGCCCGCCCGCCGCGGCGCCGACGTGCCGGCGATCCTCGGGTGGGCCGCCGAGGCGTCGCTTCCCCTGCTGTGTGCGCTGTTGCGGAGCTGGGAGGAGCGGTTCGGGGCGCGGGTCGTGTCGGGGTTCGGGAGTGCGCTGACCGTGTCGGTCGCCCGGCCGCCCCTTGATGTCCCGCACGCGGAACGACTCGCCCTGGAACATGTGCTGTCGACCGCCGACAACATCGTGGACGACCCGCCGACGCCGTTCCCGGAGTACGCGGAGGGGCTGGTGGGGCTGCACCAGTGGCGGTTCTGGTGGGACTAGGACCACACATCGAGCCACTGCTCGGCGCCGTATGCCTCGCGCCGGTCATGGACACCCGTGCGGATCCGTGGAGACCCATGGACGCGCGGCCCTCCCGGGTACTACCGTCAGAACCGCAATACCTCTGACTGAGTCAACTACCCTGAGCGAGCACCGGGGATCGATCATGACCGTCCAGGACATCCGCGCCTTCAACCGTTTCTATACGAACGTCATCGGCGCCCTCGACTACAGCCGTCACCTCTACGCCCCCTTCACCCTCACCGAGTCCCGCGTCCTGTACGAACTCGCGCACTCGCCGCGCACGGACGCCGCCGATCTCCGTTCCGAACTGTCGCTGGACGCCGGGTACTTGAGCCGGATCCTGAACCGGTTCGAGCAGGACGGGCTGATCGAGCGGGCGCCCTCGCAGCGGGATCCGCGGCGGCGGCAGGTCACGCTCACCGTGCGCGGGCGGGAGACCGCCGACCTGTTGGCCGAGCGGGCGGACGAATCCGTCGGGGCGCTGCTGGCGACCGTGCCGGACGCCGACCGGCCGCGGCTCTCCGAGGCCCTGCACACCGTACGGACGATCCTGTCGGACGGGCCCCCGCCCACCCGGACCGGCGAGGTCGTGCTGCGGGAGCCGGGGCCCGGTGATCTCGGGTGGATCGTGCAGCGGAACGCGGCGCTGTACGCCGCCGAGTACGACTTCAACGCCGACTACGAAGGGCTCGTGGCGCGGATCGTCGCCGATTTCGCGGAGGATCACGATCCACATCTGGAGCGGGTGTGGATCGCCGAACTGGACGGGCGGCCGGTGGGGTGTGTGATGTGCGTGCGCGACGACGCCCCGGGGACCGCCCGGCTGCGGCTGCTGCTCGTCGAGCCCGACGCCCGCGGGCATCGGATCGGCGACCGACTCGTCTCGGCGGTCGTCGAGTTCGCGCGCGGTGTCGGCTATCGCGACCTCGTGCTGTGGACGAACGACATCCTCGGCGCCGCCCGCCGCGTCTACCAACGGCACGGGTTCGTCCTCGTCGCCGAGAAGCCGCACCGCTCCTTCGGCCAGGATCTCGTCGGCCAGGACTGGCGCCTCGACCTGCACGGAACCGGTGAGTGACGAGTAGGGTCCCGAGTATGAAGCTCGCCTTCTCCACCCTCGGTGTCCCGGGCCTCCCCATCGCCGACGTGCTGCACCTCGCCGTCACGCACGGCTACCACGGCGTGGAGCTGCGCGCGCACCCGGAGGAGCCCGTGCACCCCGGTATCGACGCCGGCCGACGGGCCGACGTGGTCCGCGAGTTCAAGGCGGCCGGCGTCGAAGTCCTGGGCCTCGCCGGGTATCCGCGGGTGGCCGCGCCGGGTGACGACGACGTCGTACTCGCGGAGATCCGTGAACTGCTGGAGCTGGCACGGGACTTGGGCGCGCCCTTCGTCCGCGTGTTTCCCGGCGGCGGCACCGAGCAGCCCGTCGAGGAGGCCGACGCCACGGCCGCGCGGCGGCTCGGTACCGCCGCGGAGTGGGGCGCCGACCTCGGCGTACGGGTGCTGCTGGAGACCCATGACTCGCACCGGACCGGTGCGGACGCGCTGCGGGTGCTCGGGCCGGTCGGGCATCGGCAGGTCGGCGCGCTGTGGGACGTCATGCACACCTGGCTGGGCGGCGAGCAGCCGTCGGAGACGCTCGCTGCGCTCGGGCCGTATCTCGGATACGTCCAGGTCAAGGACATCGCCTCGGCCGACGACACCACCCCGCTGCCGCTCGGCGCCGGTGCGCTCCCGCTCGCCGAGTGCGTCGAGGTGCTGTCCCGGCACGAGTGGGACGGCTGGCTGTGCTGGGAGTACGAGAAGCGGTGGTACGAGGGCATCGCGCCGCTGCCCGAACTGCTCGCCGCCGGTCACGATCACCTGGCGCGGCTGCTCAACGACTCGGCGTAACGTCACGCCCCGGCCGGGGATCACGGCCAAGCAGCCGCCCGCGCGTATACGCCGACGTATACTCACCCTCATGTCCGATGCCATGATTCGTGTGCCCGCCGAGGTGCGAGACCGCCTTGCTGTCCTCGCCGAGTCCCGGGGTACGTCGATCCGCTCCCTTGTCCAAGAGTTCGCGGAGACCACACTCACGGATGAGGAGCGGCGTGAGCGGGCCGAGCGGACGCGTGCCTATCTCGCCGAGCACTTCGGGGTCGAGGTGACGGAGGAAGAGAGCGCGGCGATGGGCCGCAAGTTGCGTGACGCCCTCTCCCGCGAGCAGGGCATGGCCGCGTGATCCAGCACCATCTCGTAGTGGACACACCCACGATCCTCGCGCTGTCCGGCAATCGCCAGGTGTCCGCGCTGATCCACCGGGCTCACTTCGAGCCCGAGACCCGTCTCTGGGCCCCCGTCCTGTCGATTCTCGAAGCGGACGCAGAGCACCTGGGGATCGCCGAGCACATCGGCCAGCTCGACGTCATCCACACCGTCGACCTCGACTACCCGGCGATGCTGGCCGTCACCCGGCTGCGCCGCGATGGCGTTCCGCCGGGGATCGCGGCCGCCATCCACGCGGTACGGCACCTTCCCACGTGGGGCGCGGACGCACTGCTCGCCACCGTCGCCCCGAAGGCGTATGAGGGTCGGGGCCTGCCCGTGCTCGACCTCAACCGATAGGCACGGCAGGTCGGCCTGTGTGCGCGGCGCGCCGCTCACCGACCTGCCGTGCTGCTGCTCGGCGCGAGTACGTGGGGTGCGGCGCTGGCGGCCATCGGGCTGATGACGAACCCGTGGGCCGGTCTCGCCCTCCTCGCCCTGGCCGGCGCCGCCGACGCCTGCTCGGTGATCTCCCGCAGCACGATCGTCCAGACCCACACCCCGGACGCCCTCCTGGGCCGCGTCACCGCCGCCGAACAGATCGTCGGCCAGGCGGGCCCCAACCTCGGCAACCTCCGCGGCGGCCTGCTCGCCGGCTGGACCTCCGGGGCGACGGCACTGTTCACCGGGGGGTTGTTGTGTGTGCTGGCGGTGATGGGGGTGGGGGCGACGACGCCTGCGCTGCGGGCG
>NZ_JAENRY010000464.1 GCF_016612545.1 Streptomyces sp. MBT65
CAAAAACTAAACCCAAGCCCGGCAAGAATGCATGATGAATCTATTCATTTACTGAGACTCACTGGACATGAGATCGGAGGTCGGCCTGGACATGGGATAGAAGGTCGGCTCGGCTCCCGCCATCTCGAACCTCCGAGAGGCCTCCGGCTTCGAGACCCAATCCTTCCACCGCCGCCCCGGCAGCAGGCAAGGGCCTAAGATGGCTCCGGTTCCTGCACTGCCGATATCCACGGGATCCACGAAGCCTTTCCGCGTAACGAACCGTCACGGTGGGTGACGGGGTGGCGGGGGCGGTCGTACTCGAGGTGGAGCAGGACCGTGGCGGCGGTCTCTTCCAGCGCGACCATCAGTCCGGCGGCGGCTTTCGCGCAGGTGGTGTCGTGTTCCCGGCCCGGGCCGACGACGGAACCCCTTCTCGTCGAAGCCTCGGATTCCGCAGGTCAACGTGGGTGGCGAGAACGCGCTCACTCCACGTCATCTGCACCTGCGGCCTAGTAACATCGGCGGCGACAACGGCAGTTGATCGTCGATGGGAGTGACCGAGGCGTCCTCCGACCGACCGCGCAACCGCCTTTTCGTCTGTCACAGCATCCCGGGACTCGGCGGCAACTCGGCGCGGGTCGCGGATCACGCGTCGGTCGGCCGAACGACGACTGGAGCCCTGACCCGTCGTCGATGCCGCCATCAATGAGGAGGCCCCGCCCCATGGAACCCGTCACGTTGATCACAGGTGGTTCGAGCGGAATCGGTGCGGCCACTGCCCGTGCCCTGCTCAAGCAGGGTCACTTCGTGGCGATTACCGGCCGCGATGCCGATCGGCTGGCCGCGTTCGCCACCTCAGCCGGAGCGGGGGAGCGGCTGTTGACCATGAGCGGTGACGCCAGTGACGAGGACCATGTCGCCTCCGTCGTGCGTCATGTCGTGGGCGCCTGGGGCCGGTTGGACACGGTGATCGCCAACGCCGGGTTCTCCCTGCCCGGCACCCTGGAGGACCACGACCCTCAGGCGATGCGTGCCATGGTTCTCACCAACGTCCTCGGCCCGGCCCTGCTGGTGCGTGAGGCGCTGCCGCACCTCAGGGAGTCCAAGGGCCGGATCGTGATCGTCGGTTCGGTCGCGGGGACCAGGAACACGCCCGGCAACATGTACTCCGTCACCAAGTGGGCCGCGCACGCCCTGGTCGAGAACGTCCGGCTCTTGGTGGCCAAGGACAACGTCGGCGTCACCCTCGTTGCCCCGGGAGTGGTGGACACCCCGTTCTGGGACGAGCGTGGCGGCTGCCCCGAGGCGGCACCGGCACTGACCGCCGAACAGGTCGCCGAGACGATCCTCTTCGCCGTCAATCAGCCTGGAAACGTGCACATCAACCACCTCACCGTGCGGCCTGCCGGCCAGGTCAACTGATCTCGTTCGGGGTCAACCACAGGCGACGGGACCCCTGGTCCCGTCGTTGGTCGTTTTGACCCGTGGCCCGGGCCGTTCTCAGGTCCGTGACTCGGGAGCGTGGCAAGAAGCGCGTCGCCAGCGAGGTGATGAACAGCTGGCGGCCCGCCGATACGCGGGACCTGGCCGGTCCCCGAGCACGGGGAAGGGCGCCTCGGACCAGCACACCGACGCCGAGATCCGCGCCGTACACCAGGACACGCATGTGGTCCTGATGATCAATCTGTGGGACTCACCCCCACGGCGAGGCCTGATCAGGTGGATCCTTTCGCGTGACGCGAGGGCAACTGACCGATGCGGAGTGGGAGTTCATCGAGCCGTACCTACCGATCGGCGAGTACGGCTCGTACCCGGAGCGGCTGTGGCAGCAGTTCGAGGGCGTGGTCCGGCGGTTCAAGACCGGCGGGCAGGGGCGGGAGACGCCGACGGAGTTCAGCGCGTGGTCGACCGTCTCCGACCGCTTCCGGCGGTGGCGTGACGCGGGTGTCTTCGAAGCCCTGATGGAGGGCGCGATCGCGGAGGACGCGAGGCAGGGCGAGGTGGACTTGTCGCTGGTCAGCGCTGATTCCACCACCGTGCGGGCCCATCACCACGATGTCGCCGCCGGGATGCACCTGCGCCCCGACGCCCTGGCGGCCCTGGAGAAAGCCGCCGACGAGGCGGAGAAGGCCCGGCGAAAAGGGGCGGTCCGGAAGAACAAGACGGACATGACACGGAAGGTGATTCAGAACGCACCGAAGGTGATTCAGAACTCGAAGAGCGACGACGTGCCCGGCGGCGGCGAAAGCTCCGCCTGAAGGAAACCCTGCTCGGACGCTCAAGGGGCGGGCAGACCAGCAGGATCCATGGTGCCGGTGAGCGGAAGTGCCGACCGCTGGTGTTCGTGCTGACCGAGGAACAGGCCGCCGACAGCCCGCAGTTCATTCCCGCGCTCAAGAAATTACGGGTCCGCGGGCCGGTCGGCCGTCCCCGTGCCCAGCCCGACGCGGTAGCTGGGGGACAAGGCGTACTCGTCCCCCGGCAACCGCGCCCACCTGCGAAAGCGCCGTATCAAGGCCGTCATCCCGGAGAGGAATGACCAGCCTGCCAACTGGAAGAAGGAGGCCCAGGGCGGCCGGCTCGGCAGCCACGACGCCGACCTCCACAAGGAGCGAAACGCCGTCGAGCGGCTGATCATCAAGCTGAAGGCCTGGCGAGGCAGCGCCACCCGGTAGGACAAGACCCCGGAAAGCTACCTCGCCGGCCTCCACCTCCGTGGCTCTTCGATCCGGATCAAGGACCTCACCCGGCCCCGATGACCACGACGGAATACGTGCCCTGAGCGTGTGTCGCAGTCAGCCACGAAGTGGCGCCCGACCCCGCCGAAGCGTCGATCTTCGGCCTGGCTGTTTGACGTGCGAGGTCACATACCGTCGTCTCTGCCCCAGAGATAGCCCATCTGTATCCGGTTGTGTGCCTCGAGTTCTTGCTTCATGCCGGCGATGTGGCTTCGCAACGACCGCTCGCTGATGCCGAGTCGTCGGGCTATCTGCTTGTCCGGGTAACCCTTGATCAGCAGGCGCTTGATCGAGTCACGCATTGCGGGCATGACCTCCCTTGCCGCCATCGCCGCATGATTCGGGACGAACGGGAAGGGCTTTGCTCGATCCCACGATCTGTTGAACATGTCGCGGAGAAAGCCGACGACGGCCGGCTCGCTCACCGCGACCGCAGAGGTGCGGTCGGCATTCGCGGCGATGAAGGCGACGTCGTCCACGATGATCAGGCGGTCGAAGAACTCGTCGAGCGTACGGACCGAAGCTCCGAGTTTCGTCACCTCCTGGACATATTCCTTTGTCGCCTCGTCGAAACGCGTCGTGTGTTGATAGAGGGTGCGCATTGCGACGCCCGCGGCTATGTGACGCCGCACACCTTCCAGGGCGTCGTCAAGGACTTCCCTCGGGCGCGGACCGTCCGGCTGTGCGGTAAGAATTTCCCGCCGCGAGCCCGACAGGGCGTCATCGATGGCCTGACCGATGGTGGACAGGCCGTGAATTTTGCGGATATCCGAGTTCCTGCCGACGGCTGCGAACGACAAGTCGTGCAGTCGGCCGGCCTGTTCATCGACGAGTCGGCTCAGGCCCGTCAAATGTTTTGCCATTCCCTGGACGAACTCTTCCGACTTCGTCAGACCGCTCGGCGGAGCAGCGTAACGATAATGACTTTCATCTTCGTCACTCGTGGCGTTTGGGCTTGTCATGAGTCCCCGTTTTTTCGTTTTTGTTCCATCTTGGATCCCGCGAACATCGGCAGTGCAGGAACCGGAGCCATCTTAGAGCCTTGCCTGCCGCTGGGGCGGCGGTGGAAGGATTGGGCCCTGAAGCCGGAGGCCTCTCGGAGGTTCGAGATGGCGGAAGCCGAGCCGACCTTCTATCTCATGTCCAGGCCGACCTTCTCTCTCATGCCCAGTGAGCCTCAGTGAATGGATAGATTCACCATGCATGTTCGTGCAACGTTGACTCGTATGACCCGCACCGCACGTGTCGCATTCATTGGCGGCATCGTCGGTGTGGCAGTGGCGATAGCTATTGGGCACGGCTCGTTCTCGCCGCCCGCCACTGCGGTGTCTGCGGCCGATTCGGGCGTGGTGCAAGACGGCGATATCGGCTGGAATTAGTGGGGAACTCCCCGCATCCTGACCGCGCGGAGAGCGCGGCGGGTTCCCGCTGCCCGATGCGCTCCAGCGCGAGAGGCCGATTCTCCATAAGGCGGATTGTTGCCCATCGACTTCGGGAGACTGCCCGGAGTGCGTGTGCTGGTCTACTTCCAGTTCTCCACCAACAGTGTCCGTGAACGACGGCAATCCTCAATTTACTGAGGTCTGATTCCTCGTCACGTGAACCATTGTCTGCCGGGCTTGGGTTTAGTTTTTGGGGGGTCGTGGTGTCGTATCGTGTTCTGGTGGTGCAGCCGGCGTTTTCTGCGATTGCGTATGTGGTTCATGCGCGTTCGCTCGGCTGGGATGTGGTGGTGGCTTCTTTTGAGGCCGAGGGGCGGTGGGTTGCTGATTCTGTGCGGTCCGCGGCGTCGGAGCTGATTACGGTGGATACGAATTCCGGTGATGTTCTGGAGGCTGCGGTCGTCCGTTCTCATGGGCGGAATGCTATTCATGCGGTTGTCGCGGGCGGTGAATATTATGTGCCGGCGGCGGCGCGGCTGGCGGCCCGGCTGGGGCTGGCGGGGCTGGCGGGTGCGGCGGTGGGGCAGGTGCGGCACAAGGCGCTGATGCTGGAGGCGGTGGCCGCGGCGGGTCTTCAGGTGCCGGGGTTCGCGGTGGTCCGTGAGCCGGCGGAGCTGGATGCGGCGTGTGCCGGGGTGGGGTTTCCCGCGGTGGTCAAGCCGGTCGATTCCGGCGGGAGTGTCCATGTGTCGCGGGTGGACTCGCTGGGCGAGGCGCGCCGGGCGGTGGCGGCGATCCATGCCGAGGAGGGGCGGGAGTTCGACCGGCCGCTGGGCAGGGATGTGATGGTCGAGCGGTATGTGGCCGGGCCGGAGTTCAGCGCCGACGGCTATGCGCACGGCGGTGAGGTCACGGTGGTGGCGGTGACGCGGAAGCTGCTGGGGCCCGAGCCGCGGTTTCTGGAGCTGGGGCATCTCACGCCCGCACCGCTGGAGGAGGGGGTGCGCCAGGAGCTGGCGTCGTATGCGGCGCAGGTCGTCCGGGCGGTCGGGATCACGACCGGGCCCTTCCACTGCGAGCTGCGCCTGAGCGAAGGGCGGCCGGTGCTGATCGAGGTGGCCGCGCGGCTGCCCGGCGGCCGGATCACCGAGCTCATGGAGATGGTCACCGGTCTGAGCCTGCCCGGGAAGGTCCTCGCGGACCTCACCGGCGCCGATCCCCACACCGCGGCCGTGTACGGGGAGCTGGCCGCGAAGGCGGCCGGGATCCGTTTCCTGACCGCGGGCGGGGCCGGCTCCTACACACGCCTGGAGGGCTGGGAGGAACTGACGGCCGAGCCGTGGGTGGCGGGAGGCCATGTCCTGGTCGCGCCGGGTGTCCCCGTCGCGCGGGACGAGGCGGACTACAGCTGCCGGATCGCGGCCGTCGTCTTCACCGCGGAGTCCCCCCAGCAGGCGCACGAGCGCTGGTTTGAGATCGGTGACCGCGTACGCGTGGTCAGCACCTGACACGGAAGGAACGATCACCCATGAACCCCCTGCGCCTGCACTGGTGCTCGCCGCCCGACACGGGACAGGCCAAGCCCACCGACCCCTACAAAACGGGCACCCTCGACATGGGGGAAGTACGCGACTTCGTCCAGGAGGCCGAGGAACTCGGCGTCGACACCCTGCTGTTCGGGATGTCCAAAAGACTCCCCGACCCCATCCCGGTGATCGGGGCGCTCTCCCAGATCACCGACCGTGTCAGGTTCATGCTCGCCTACCGGCCGGGCCTGATGGCACCCACCCTGTTCGCGCAGGTCGTCAACACCCTCTCCTGGATGACCCAGGGACGCATCTCCCTCAACATCGTCTCCGGGATCTCCCCCGCCGAGCAGGCCGGATACGGCGACTTCCTCAGCCACGACGAACGCTACGCACGCTGCAACGAGTTCCTCCAGATCCTCCACGGCCTGTGGGAGGGCGAGTCACCGCTGAGCCATGACGGAGAGCACTACACCCTCAAGGACGCCGAACTCGGCCTCGCCCACCACGGCGGCGGCCGCCCGCAGATCTACATCGGCGGCGCCTCCGCCGTCGCACAGCAGACCGCACTCGCCCAGGGCGACTGCTGGCTGCGCTACGGCGACACCCCCCAGGCCCTCGCCGAGGCCGCCCGGCCGCTCGTCGAGGCCGGCTGCCGCGTCGGCACCCGCATGCACGTCCTGGCCCGCCCCACCCGCGAGGAAGCCCTCGCCGAACTCGCCCACCTCGTCGCCGAACCCGACGAGGACCACAAAAAATGGGTCCGCCACGCCCTGGCCACCACCGACTCCGAAGCCGTCACCTCCTCCTACCAGCTCGCCTCCACCGCCACCGACGGATGGCTCTCCCCCTACATCTGGACCGGCGCCGTCGCCTACCGCGGCGGCCCCGCCCTCTGCATCGTCGGCAGCTACCAGGAAGTCGCCCACTACATCCACCAGTACAAAACCGCCGGCATCACCGAATTCATCTTCTCCGGCTGGCCCACCCGCAACGAAATGCACACCTTCTACACCCACGTCGCCCCCCTCATCCGCCAACTCGAAACACAAGAGCCCTAAACCAACAAGAACAACCACCGAGCACTGAACAAACAGGGCAACCAACACCGAACCAGCAGGACGAGCACCGGACGACCAGTACCGGGCAAGCACCCACACACCCGCACCGCCCGGACCGTATCCAGGCGGCTGCACGGCCACGCCATCACGCGCACCCCAACACCCCGCCGCCCACCGCGAACCGGCACGACAAACCGAAAGAAGCGACCCCACGCCCACCCCCACCACCCCGGGCCCGGACCGCTCCTTCCAGGCACCCCAACAGCCATGAAGGACCCACCATGCACATCACCGTCATCA
>NZ_JAENRY010000465.1 GCF_016612545.1 Streptomyces sp. MBT65
GTGTCGAGAGCCCCACCGTGCTCGACCCTTCGGGCCTCCGCGCGCTGGGGCTCTCGACACCGGCGCGCCCCTACGGCTCCCTCTCGGCCGTCCGCGTGGGGACAGTGGGAGTTGGTGGGCCCTCGCCGTCGGTTTGGGTGTACGCCGTGAGTCTCATCGGCGGTGTTTGATCACTCGGTGGCGATCGCCTTCAGTACGTCCAGGCGTGCTGCCCGTCTTGCTGGGCGGAGGCCCGCAAGTGCCCCTGCCGCTACGCCTACCAGCGCCACCACGACTAGTTGTACGGGTGGGATCGCGAAGGTGAAGGCGCTGTCGCTCGCGCCGTCCGAGGCCTTGACCAGGACCCAGCCCAGGAAGGCTCCCAGGGCCAGGCCCCCGGCCGTGCCGAAGGCGGCCAGCAGGACCGACTCCCAGCGGACCATCGCCCGGAGTTGGGAACGGGTCTGGCCCACCGCCCTCAACAGGCCCAGTTCCCGGGTGCGTTCGTGGATCGCCAGGGTCAGGGTGTTGGCGATGCCGAGGAGGGCGATCAGGACCGCCAGGGCGAGCAGGGCGTAGACGAGGGTCAGCATCATGTCGATGCCGCCGGCCGAGGACTGGGCGTATTCGTGGCGGGTCTGGACCTGTGGGTTGCCGTAGCGGGTGGCGATCTTCTCGACTGCGGCCTTGCCCTCGGTCGTGTTCACGCCGTTCTTGAAGGAGACGGCCACGAGCGTGTCGGAGTCCTGGGTGCGGTGCGGTGCCCAGGCGGCGCGGGTGATGACGTAGTCGCCGGCGAGTTCGGAGCGGCCGTAGACCGCGCGGACCGTGAAGGTCTCCTTCTTGCCGTCGGTGAAGATGAGTTGGGCCTTGCTGCCGGTGGTGAGGTGTTGGCGGTCGGCCTCTGTTCGGGTGATGGCCATGCCGTAGGTGCCCAAGTTGCGGAGGGAGCCCTGGACTCTGCCCAGGTCGAAGGTTCGGGCCAGGGCTGTGGGGTTCGTGACCGTCAGCGCCCTTCCCCTGCCGTTCACTTCGGCTACTCCGCGGCCGAGTCCCACTGCCGTGTCCACCTCGGGCAACTTTCCGATGGCTCCGGCCAGTTGGGGACTCAGTCCGCTGCCGCCCGCGCCGAAGGACGGCGTACTGACGGCCACGTCACCGGCGAAGGAACGGGACACCGTCTGGTCCATCGTCGCCTTCAACGACGCGCCGAAGACGGTGAACAGCGACACCACGGCCACCCCGATCATCAGCGCGCTCGCGGTCGCGGCCGTCCGGCGGGGGCTGCGCAGGGCGTTGCGCCTCGCGAGGCTGCCGGTCACACCGCGGAGTCGGTCGAGGGGGCTGCCGAGGACGCGTACCGCCGTGGAGGAGACCACTGGGCCCAGGACGATGAAGGCGATCAGAGCCAGTACCGCGCCAACTCCCGCCAGGAGGAGGGACGGTGAGATCAGTACGCCGGTGAGGGTGGCCGCGAGCGCCAGGACCGCGAGGGTCGATCCGGTCAGCGCTCGGGTGCGGGACGCTCCGGACTGGTCCACCATCGTCTCGCGCAGCGCGGCCAGGGGTGCGGTGCGACCGGCCCGGACCGCCGGCATCAGGGCGGAGCCCAGGCAGACGGCGATTCCTACGGCCAGCGGCAGGGCCATGGAGAGCGGTCGGATCACCAAGTCGCCCTCGGGGAACGGGAATCCGAGTGCCGGGAACAGCAACTTCAGGCCGGCCGCGATCCCGATGCCGCCCGCCAGTCCGGCCGCCGAGGCGGTCACCGCTACGACGCTCGCCTCGGCGACGGTCGCCGCCGTCACCTGGCGGCGGGAGGCGCCGAGAGCCCGCAACAGGGCGTTCTCGCGGGTGCGTTGGGCGATGACGATCGCGAAGGTGTTGTGGATGGAGAACGTGGCGACCAAGAGGGCGATGCCGGAGAACACCAGCAGGAACGTGGTGAAGACGGTGAGGAACTGGGACGAGATCATGTCCGTGTTCTCTTGGGCCGACTGTTGACCCGTGATCGCCTCGACTCCCTTGGGGAGGTGGGGCGTCAGGCGGTCGACCAGTTGGCGTTGGCTGATGCCGGGACCCGCGCGCACGCTGATGGTCGATGCCTCGCCCGGCCTCGCGGTGAGGTACTTCTCGGCGTCGGCCTGCGTCATCCCGGTGAACGTCACCTGCGCCATGCCGTCCTCGCCGCCGAAGGTCGCGAGGCCGACGATCGTGACCTCGACGGGGTCGGGCGTGCGCAGGGTCGTCGTGTCACCGAGCTTCAAGTGGCCTTTGTCTGCGGCGCCTTGGTTGACGACGACCTCGCCGGACCTGGCCGGGGCGCGGCCCTCGGCGAGTCGGTACGGGTTGAGTTCCGGGTCGGTGATCCAGTTGCCCGCGAGGGTGGGCGGGCCCTTGCCGCCGATGGCCTCGCCGTTGGAGCCGACGAGTTGGCCCGCGCCCTGGATGCTGGGGGCGACGGCCGCGACGCCGGGGATCCGGTCGAGGGTCTTCACCAGGGCCGTGCTCACCGGCTGCCGTACGCCCTGGCTCTCGCCGGGTGTCGTGATGGCGTCGGCGCTGCGCACCACGGCGTCCGTGCCGCTGGTCGCCTCGCCGAACATGGTGTCGAAGTTGGCGCGCAGCGTGTCGCCCATGACGAGGGTCCCGGCGAGGAAGGCGACCCCGAGGAACACCGCGAGGAACGTACCGGCGAAGCGCCTTTTGTGGGTCCGCAGGGAGGACATGCTCAGCCGCACGGACGCGTTCATGACCTCACCTCGAAGGCCTTGAGGCGGTCCAGCACCTTGTCGGCCGTGGGGGATTCCATACGGTCCACCAAGCGTCCGTCGGCGAGGAAGACGACCTCGTCCGCGTGGGCGGCGGCCACCGGGTCGTGGGTGACCATGACGACCGTGCGGTCCGTCTGGCGTACTGCGCTGCGGAGCAGGCCGAGGACCTCGGCGCCGGAGCGGGAGTCGAGGTTGCCCGTTGGTTCGTCGGCGAAGACGACCTCGGGCCGGCCCGCGAACGCCCTTGCCACGGCGACGCGTTGCTGCTGGCCGCCGGAGAGTTCCGAGGGGCGGTGGTGGAGGCGGTCGCGGAGGCCGACGATGTCGATGAGTTCGTCGATCCAGTGCTGGTCGCCTCTGGCTCCGGAGAGGTCCAGGGGCAGGGTGATGTTCTCCGCGACGGTCAGCGTGGGGATGAGGTTGAACGCCTGGAAGACGAAGCCGACTCGGTCGCGGCGGAGGAGCGTGAGGCGCCGGTCGTCGAGGGAGCCCAGTTCGGTGTCGCCGATGTGGGCGGTGCCGGAGGTGAGGGTGTCGAGGCCGGCCGCGCAGTGCATCAAGGTCGATTTGCCGGAGCCCGAGGGGCCCATGATCGCGGTGAAGCGGCCGGCCGGGAAGCCGACGCTCACCCCGTCCAGGGCGCGTACGGCGGTGTCGCCGACGCCGTAGACCTTCACGGCGTCGACGACCCGCGCGGCCGTGCGGGTGGTGGTCGCGGTGGTCATGCCGGGCCGCCTCCCTTGCCGATCCGGCCGAACTGCTCGTCCAGGACGGACAGGCGGCGCCAGTACTCGTCCTCGTCGATCTCGCCGGAGGCGAAGCGGCGGCCGAGGACGGCCAGCGGGGAGTCGCCGGTGGGGCGGGTGTCGGTCATCGCGCGCCAGGGGCCGCCACGGCCGCTTCCGCGCCAGGCGGTGCGGCGCAGGACCGTCACCACGCCGACCACCACGGCCGCCCAGATCAGCGGGAAGAACAGGATCCACGGGCCGGGGCCGCCGCCGTTCCAGTTCGCCAGAGTCCGCATGTCGATTCATCTCCAAGGAGCCTTGAGCCCTCTGTGGGCTCCCTCGTTGTGGCGTCTTGCTGTGATGTATCGAGACTGGCTCCGAGGAGGGGGTCGGGTCGTCGTACGGCCAGCGGCAGTGTGTGTACCTCCCGGGGAGTACGAGGGGTCGTTCCGACTGCTCCCTGCACCCTCGGCCGCTCTCGACTTCTGTAACTACTAGTATGTACAGTGGCTGTATGAGCACCCCGGAGCGACTGATCGAGTCCACCCGCGAGCTGTTGTGGGAGCGCGGCTACGTCGGCACCAGCCCCAAGGCGATCCTGGAGCGGGCGGGCGCCGGACAGGGCAGCATGTACCACCACTTCAAGGGCAAGCCCGAGCTGGCGCTGGCCGCGATCCGGCGGACCGCCGAGGAGTTGTCGGCCACCGCCGCGCGAGTACTCGACGGGCCGGGCACGCCGTACGAGCGGATCGAGGCGTATCTGGGGCGCGAGCGCGATGTGTTGCGCGGGTGTCCGGTCGGGCGGCTGACGATGGATCCGGAGGTGATCGCCAGCGCCAGCTCGGGCTTGCCC
>NZ_JAENRY010000466.1 GCF_016612545.1 Streptomyces sp. MBT65
CCCCTGCGCCGACAGGGCCCCCCGCCCGGTCACCCCCGTCGAACAGGCCACGGCGAGTGCCGCCGCCGCCCGTCTCCTCGCGCCGTTGCTGCCCGAGCCCTTGGACCACGTCCTCCTCCAGGCGGACCTGACGGCGGTGGCCCCGGGCCCGCTGCGACGGCCGTTGGCGGACATGCTGGACGTGCTCGCGGACGTCGAGTCGAAGGGCGGGGCGACGGTCTACCGCTTCACGCCGGGCTCGGTGCGCCGGGCGCTGGACGCGGGCCGTTCCGCCTCCGACCTGCACGACTTCCTCACCGCGCACTCCCGTACGCCGGTCCCGCAGCCCCTCGCCTACCTGATCGACGACGTGGCCCGCAGACACGGCCATCTGCGGATCGGTACGGCCTCGGCGTATGTGCGCTGCGACGACGACTCGGTGCTCAGCGAGATCCTCGCGGACAAGCGGTCGGCGGGCCTGCGGCTGCGCCGTCTCGCGCCGACCGTGCTGGCCGCGCAGGCCGACCCGGCGGCGCTCCTCGACGGGCTGCGCGCGATGGGCTTCGCGCCGGCCGCCGAGTCCGCCGACGGCGATGTCGTCATCACCCGGGCCCACGCCCACCGCACCCCGCCCCGCACGGCCCCGGAACCGGTACCGGACGGCCCGCCGACCCCGGACACGACCCTCCTGTCGGCGGCGATCCGCGCGATCAGGGCGGGCGACCGCGCCTCCACGACCCCCCTCAGGACGACCCCGTCACCGACCGGCGAACTCCCCCGCACCAGCTCCGCCGAGACCCTCGCCACCATGCAGGCCGCCGTCCTCACCGGCGACACGGTCTGGATCGGCTACGTCAACGCCGAGGGCTCCGCCAGCCAGCGCGTCATCGCCCCGATGCGGGTGGAGGGCGGCTTCGTCACGGCGTACGACCACACGGCGGACGAGGTACGGACGTATCCGCTGCACCGGGTGACGGGGGTCGCGGAGCTGGCGGAGGGGTAGATGGCCCGCTTCGGCTCAGGTAGCGGGCCAGCGCGTCGGCGCCGTCGGGCACGAACGTCGACCGCGCGGCCATCTCCCGCAGTTCGTCCTCCGTGACCCACGCGTGCCAGGCGATCTCGCCGGGGTCGGGGGTGATGTCCGTACGGACGACCGCCTCGTGGACGCCGAGCCAGTACGGGCTGATCACGCCCCGGCACAGGAACTTGAAGGCGAACCGCACCGGCACCACCACCCCGAGTTCCTCGGTGAGTTCACGGGCCGCCGCCTCCTCGTACGACTCTCCGACCTCCGCGGCGCCACCGATCAGCCAGTTGTACTGCCCCGGGAACCGGGACATGTCCGCCGCCCGCCGGTGCACCAGGACGCGGCCCTCCCCGTCCCGGCAGACGGTCGTCGCGACGCGGTGCATCCAGTGGTTCGCGATGGCCTCGCCCCGGTCCACCGTCCCGAGCACCCGGTCCTGTTCGTCGACCCGCTCCACGAGCTCTCCCATGGGCTCAGCCTCGCAGAGCCCGCCGTGATCATCGGCCGGTAGTGCACACTGGACGTTTGGCCGTGCGGAAGGGATGTGTACGTACGTGAATGGCCCCCTCATCGTCCAGTCCGACAAGACCCTGCTCCTCGAGGTCGATCACGAGCGAGCCGACGAGTGCCGGCGCGCCATCGCGCCGTTCGCCGAGCTGGAGCGGGCGCCCGAGCACATCCACACGTATCGGGTGACGCCGCTGGGGCTGTGGAACGCGCGGGCCGCCGGGCACGACGCCGAGCAGGTCGTGGACGCGCTGGTGGAGTACAGCCGGTATCCCGTGCCGCACGCGCTGCTCGTGGACATCGCCGAGACCATGGACCGGTACGGCCGGCTGACGCTCTCCAAGCACCCCGCGCACGGGCTCGTGCTCACCACCACCGACCGGCCCGTCCTCGAAGAGATCCTGCGGTCGAAGCGGGTCGCCCCGCTCGTCGGCAACCGGCTCGACCCCGACACCGTGGCCGTGCACCCCTCCGAGCGCGGCCAGATCAAGCAGGTGCTGCTGAAGCTGGGCTGGCCGGCCGAGGACCTCGCCGGGTACGTCGACGGCGAGGCGCACCCGATCGAGCTGGACGAGAACGGGTGGGCGCTGCGGCCGTACCAGAAGCAGGCCGTGGAGAACTTCTGGCACGGGGGCAGCGGTGTCGTCGTGCTGCCCTGCGGTGCCGGGAAGACCCTGGTCGGCGCGGGGGCCATGGCGCAGGCCAAGTCGACCACGCTGATCCTCGTCACCAACACCGTCTCCGCCCGGCAGTGGAAGCACGAGCTGATCAAGCGGACCTCGCTGACGGAGGAGGAGATCGGCGAGTACAGCGGGACGCGCAAGGAGATCCGGCCCGTCACCATCGCCACGTACCAGGTGCTGACGACCAGGCGGAAGGGGATCTACCCCCACCTGGAACTCTTCGACTCCCGCGACTGGGGGCTCATCCTCTACGACGAGGTGCATCTGCTGCCCGCGCCCGTCTTCAAGTTCACCGCGGACCTCCAGGCGCGACGGCGGCTGGGGCTGACGGCGACGCTCGTGCGCGAGGACGGGCGGGAGTCGGACGTGTTCTCCCTCATCGGGCCGAAGCGGTTCGACGCGCCCTGGAAGGAGATCGAGGCGCAGGGGTACATCGCGCCCGCCGACTGTGTCGAGGTCCGCGTCAATCTCACCGAGTCCGAGCGGCTCGCGTACGCCACCGCCGAGGCCGAGGAGAAGTACCGCTTCTGTGCGACCACCGCCACGAAGCGGAAGGTCACGGAGGCGATCGTGCGGCGCTTCGCCGGTCAGCAGATTCTCGTCATCGGGCAGTACATCGACCAACTCGACGAACTGGGCGAGCACTTGAACGCCCCGGTGATCAAGGGCGAGACCTCCAACGCCCAGCGGGAGAAGCTCTTCGGCGCCTTCCGCGAGGGCGAGATCAGCGTCCTCGTCGTGTCAAAGGTCGCCAACTTCTCCATCGACCTGCCGGAGGCGACCGTCGCCATCCAGGTGTCCGGCACGTTCGGCTCGCGCCAGGAGGAGGCCCAGCGGCTCGGGCGGGTGCTGCGGCCGAAGGCCGACGGACACCAGGCCCACTTCTACTCCGTCGTCGCCCGGGACACGATCGACCAGGACTTCGCGGCCCACCGCCAGCGCTTCCTGGCGGAACAGGGGTACGCCTACCGGATCATGGACGCGGACGAGATCCTCGCGGAGAACTGAGCACCGGCCGTGGGTGACCCCGGTGGTCACTTACGGCGTATGCCCGCTTCCTCGCCGTACTCTCCGAGGACGGCCACGCTGAACGCGGCGCCCGCGAAGACTTTTATGGCGCGGAGGGCATTGCCCAGGCGATGGGGGCGGGTGCCGCCGTTGACCGGTGTGGCGCCGGACGGGCGGACGGGGGCGGGGTGAATGGTTGCTGCGCTCATGAATCCATGGTGCGTCTTGGGACATAAGGTCGGCATCGGTCCTGAGACCCAACCTCCGGGCCGCTCGTGTACGCCTCCGGGCGGACCCCTTCCCCTCCTGGGTGGAGGGGTCGTCCCCTAGGGGACGCACACGCGGGCGCAACGCGGGCGTCGACTCGGGCGTCAACGCGGCCGTAAAACCATTCGCCCCCGCCGCTTCCCCTGACCTAGAATCTCCGCTCTTGCCCGCCTCCCCGCAGGGAGTGCCGCCGCCCGGACGG
Organism: Streptomyces sp. MBT65; assembly: GCF_016612545.1. Lineage (GTDB taxonomy): Bacteria > Actinomycetota > Actinomycetes > Streptomycetales > Streptomycetaceae > Streptomyces. The sequence goes on from NZ_JAENRY010000466.1 coordinate 3,674, forward strand.
AAACCGGTCGGCACCACCCACCCAGCAGCCACAGCAGGTCCTCCGGAGGCACCCCCTTGTCCACGCCCACCGACGACCCTCTCTCCCGCGAACGCTCCCACCTCGCCTCCTCCCGTTCCGCGCTCCGCGCCATGCGCGAGGACGTCGAGTCGCTCGACATCAAGGACGTCACCGCGAACTGGGTCAACGCCGCGGTGCTGGCCCGCCAGATCGACGACCGGATCAAGGCGCTCGCCGACCTCAGCGACACCCCGCTCTTCTTCGGCCGCCTCAACTACCTGCACGCGCCGGGCGCCGAGCAGGCCGAGGGCGCGGAGGGCGAGCAGTTCTACATCGGGCGCCGGCATGTGCACGACGGCGACGGCGACCCGATGGTCATCGACTGGCGCGCGCCGGTCTCACAGCCGTTCTACCGGGCGTCCAAGAAGGACCCGCTGGACGTCTCGCTGCGCCGCCGCTTCGGGTACACGGGCGGCGACCTCACGGCGTACGAGGACGAGCACCTCATGGACCCGGCCGAGGCCGCCGCCACCAGCAAGCTGCTCCAGCAGGAGATCGAGCGGCCCCGCGTCGGCCCGATGCGCGACATCGTCGCGACCATCCAGCCCGAGCAGGACGAGATCGTACGGTCCGGTCTCGGCGGGACGGTCTGTGTGCAGGGCGGTCCCGGCACCGGGAAGACGGCCGTCGGTCTGCACCGGGTCGCCTATCTCCTCTACGCCCACCGCGAGCGGCTGGCCCGCACTGGCACCCTCGTCATCGGGCCGAACAAGTCCTTCCTGCACTACATCGAGCAAGTCCTGCCCGCACTGGGCGAGTTGACGGTCCGCCAGGGCACCGTGGACGACCTGGTCGCGCATGTCGAGGTGCAGGGCACGGACGAGGCACCGGCCGCCGTCATCAAGGGCGACGCCCGCATGGCCGAGGTGCTGAGGAAGGCCGTCTACTCGCACGTCACCGTGCCCACCGAACCGGTGATGGTGGTGCGCGGCTCACGCCGCTGGCGGGTCCCGGCGTACGAACTCGAAGCCATCGTGCGGGAGTTGCTCGACCGCGACATCCGCTACGGCGCCGCCCGCGAGGCGCTTCCGCAGCGCATCGCGCATGTCGTGCTGGTGCAGATGGAGCGGTCCGGGGAGGCGCCGGACGACCGGGTGCAGGACGCCGTGGCGCGCAACGCGGCGGTGAAGGCGGCCGTCAAGGCGGTCTGGCCGCCGGTCGAGCCCGCGAAGCTCGTGCTGCGGCTGCTCACCGACGCGGACTTCCTCGCCGAGCACGCGGACGGGATCCTCGACGAGGACGAGCAGAAGACGATCCTCTGGGCGAAGGCCGTGCGGAGCGTGAAGGCCGCCAAGTGGTCGGCCGCGGAAGCCGTGTTGATCGACGAGGCGACCGACCTCGTGCAGCGGACGCACTCGCTCGGGCATGTCGTGCTCGACGAGGCGCAGGACCTCTCCCCGATGCAGTACCGGGCCGTGGGCCGCCGCTGCACCACCGGTTCGGCGACCGTCCTCGGCGATCTGGCGCAGGGCACCACGCCCTGGGCGACGCGGAGTTGGGACGAGGCACTGGCCCACCTCGGCAAATCGGAGGGCGTGATCGAGGAGTTGACGGCCGGTTTCCGCGTGCCGACGGACGTCATCACCTACGCCTCCCGGCTCCTCCCGCACATCGCCCCGGGGCTCACCCCCGTCGCCTCGGTCCGCGAGAACCCCGGCTTCTTCGACCTCCGCGCCATCGCCGGTACGGCCGAAGTGGTCGCCGCCTGCGAGGAGTTGCTGGGCAACGAGGGGTCGACGGGCCTGATCGCCGCCAGTTCGGGGATCCTGGCATCGGCGGCGATCAGGCCCGTCGACCC
>NZ_JAENRY010000467.1 GCF_016612545.1 Streptomyces sp. MBT65
ACGCTCGTCGCCTTCGGCCTGCTGGCGAGCAGCAGGCCGAAGGCGACGAGCGTGAGCGTCAGACCAGCCAGGGACACGATCAGCGTCACGTCCCGGTTGTGGTCCGCGCCCCGGCCGCCCGCGATGTTGCCTACGACCAGGCCCGTGCCGTAGACGACCAGGAGCCAGGCGACATCCGCCGTCGAGAAGCCCGTGACCTCGGTGAACGTGTACGCGAGGTAGCTGAACGCACCGAACATGCCGCCGTAGCCGAGGGCCGTGGCGGTCAGGGTCAGCCACACCTGGGTCGAGCGGAAGGAGCGGAGTTGGGTCCGCAGACCCGCACCCCCACGCACCCGTCCCGCCCAGCCCGGTACCAGTACGGCGATCGCCGCCAGCGCTACCGAACCGATCGCCGTGATCGCCCAGAACGTCGCCCGCCAGCCCCACCGTTCGCCGACGAGGGCGCCGAAGGGGACGCCCAGCACGTTCGCCACCGTCAGGCCGGCGAACATCATCGCGACCGCGCGGGAGGCCCGTTCGGGAGGGACCAGGCGGCGCGCCACGAGGGAGCCGATGCCGAAGAAGGAGCCGTGGCAGAGGGCCGCCACCACGCGGCCCAGGAGCATCGTCGGGTAGTTCGGCGCGATCGCGCACAGCAGGTTGCCCGCCACGAACAGGGCCAACAGGCCTACCAGGATTGGTTTTTGGGACAGCCGTGCTGTTGCCGCCGTCATCGCTATCGCGCCTACCGCGACCGTCAGCGCGTAGCCGGAGATCAGCCAGCCCGCCGCGGCCGTGGACACGTCCAGGCCGCGGCTCACCTGTGGCAGCAGCCCGGCGATCACGAACTCGGTCAGACCGATTCCGAAACCGCCGAGCGCCAGCGCGAGCAGGCCGAACTGCCCACCACCGCCTCCGAGTTGCGCAAGCGGGCCCAACCGCCCACCGCCGCCTCCGAGTTGAGCGGTCAGATCACCACCCCGTCGATCTGCAAGGTCTGCACCGCCCCGGCCGCGAACGTCGCGCTCACCGTCTTGCCGCTCAGGTAGGTGTCCGAGTGGGAGGTGTAGAGGTCGCCTCCGCCGCCCGTCACCGTGTTCCAGCGCGGGACCAGGCCGCTCGAACCACCCGCCACCGTCGTGAACTTGGAGAGGTCGAAGGTCAGGGTCGTCGAGGACGAGCCCGTGTTCGCCGCCACTATCACCAGGCGCTTCGCCGTCGCGTCGTAGCCCGCCGCCGCGTAGCTCACGCCCGTGTCCAGGATCGTCATGCCGGGGCGGATGTGACGGCTGAACTGGGCCATCACGTAGTACTTCGTCTGCACCGCGCCGGCCGTGAGCGTGCTCTGGTCGTACGCGATCATGGCCCAGCCGGACGACGGGTCCATGACCTGCCAGTACGTCCACGCCGTGGGGTGCAGCCAGCGGAAGTCGTAGAGCAGGTTGCTCGCCATCGTCAGGCCGGTGGAGTCGCTGTCGCCCGTCTCGGAGTTCCACAGGGCCTTGCCGGACGTCGTCACCACGTCCGTGTACAGGAGGTCTCTACGGCCGCCCGAGCCCTGGTAGCCGTGGACGTTGACGCGGTTGACGTAGCCCTTCGTCGTGGATGAGAAGGCGCTCCAGGTCGTCCGCGCCAGGTCGTAGCTCGTCTCGTCGGACGCCGAGATCTTCGTGCTCGTCAGGCCTCGGGCGTCCAACTCGCTGCGGACGTAGGGGAGTACGGCCGCCTGGACCGTCGAGTCCATGTGGCAGCCCTCCTGCGTGCCGGTCGCCGTCCACCAGCTCGACGAGGGCTCGTTGAAGGCCTCGACCGTCGCGAAGTTCACTCCCCAGTTGTTCTTCGCGTAGAGGGCCACGGCCGCCAGGTGGGAGGCGTGCTGGCGGTAGTTCCAGGACTGGAGGTTGTTGCCGCCGCCGGAGGCGCCCGACGGGTTGTGGTTCAGACACATCCACCACATGGGGGAGTTGGCGAAGAGCTCGGTGGTCGCCCCGCGTGCCGTCGCCTTCACCAGCATCGCCCGCTGGGTCGCGTCCGCCGTCCACTTCCAGGCCGAGGACGTGGGGTCCTCGTTGTTCCAGTCCTGCCAGTAGCCCTCGATCTGCTTGAACGCGGGGATGTTGGCCGAGGCGACCATCGACTCGCCGCTCACCGTGTTCCAACTGCACGCGCCGAGGTTGTAGCGGGCGATGTTCAGGCCCAGGCCCGGCAGTGAAGTGCCGTTGTACGTCGTCGACTTGGTGGTGAAGAAGATGTCGGCGAAGTCGTCCCGGGCGCCGAAGACATTCGCCCACCAGGCGAGCGAGGTGCCCCAGCCCTCCCACGTGCCGTACTTCGTCGCCGGGTTGACCGCGACCGTCGCGTCGGCGCGCGCGGTGCCGGCCGCCAGGGCGGTGCCGAGGAGCCCACCGCCCGCTGCGGCCAGCAGGGTTCTGCGTCGGATCATCTCTACTCCCGATTCGCTCAACCGCCGGTCGTCCCACCGGCGTCGGCCATCCCCCCGGCTCGTGCCACCAGGAAGCATCGGGTGCGGCGTATGGGGTTGTCGAGAGTTGTGTCACCCCTTTCTAAAACCCGTGTACGAAGGATCGAACGGCGGCCTTCACCACCGCCTCACCGCCGCCTCCGCCGCCAACAGGAGTCATGAGTCTGGTGAGTTCGCGAACCGGCCCTTATCGTGCGGCCCATGCGGGTTCCCGTCGTGCAGCACCGCGGCCGTCGACGCCGTGCGCTGGGCCGACGCGTCCTGTGGACCGGTGGGGAGTTCCTCGTCACCGCCGGGGTCGTCCTGCTCCTCCTCGTCGTCCACGAACTGTGGTGGACCAACCGGGAGGCCCGTCAGGGCGCCGAGCATCAAGTACAGGCCCTGGAGCGGCAATGGGCGACGCCCGGCGCGGTGGGCGGCGGCACCTCGTCGGCCGACAAAGGATCAGTCGACACCGGTACGGCGGGCGGCGGTTCACCCCGCCGGAGCACCACCACCGACACCGGCGCCGGCGGATCCACCACCCCCCACGCCTCCCAGGCGTACGCCATCCTCACCATCCCCCGCCTCCACCTCCGCGTCCCCATCGCGGAGGGCGTCAGCAAGCAGAACGTGCTCAACAAGGGGTACGTCGGCCACTACCCCGGCACCCAACAGCCGGGCCAGGAAGGGAACTTCGCGCTCGCGGGGCATCGCAACACCCACGGCGAGCCGTTCCGGTACCTCCCGCGCCTGCGCCTCAAGGACACCGTCCAGGTCGAGACGAGCGCGGCCACCTTCACCTACACGGTCGACAAGATCCTGCCGCAGACCTCCGCCGCCGACTCGGGCGTCATCCGGCCGATCCCGCGCTCGATCGTCAAGCCGTCCTACGGCTACAGCCGACCCGGCTTCTACATCACCCTCACCACCTGCACGCCGGAGTTCACGTCCAGGTACCGCATGGCGGTGTGGGGCACGCTCACCTCCACGCATCCCCGGTGAGGGCCCAACCCCGCTGAACGCACAGCCGTGTTGAGGCCTCACGCCCGCTCCCGCAACACCCCCACACTCACCGCCGCCACCACCGCGAGCCCCGCCGACACGACCATCGCGATGTCCGCGCCCCGGGCAAGACCGCCCCCGGCCGACGTGGCGATCGCGATCGTCAGCGCGACCCCCGCGCACGAGCCGATGTACCGGAACGTCTGCTGCGCCCCGGACCCCATCGCGGCCCGGGCCGCCGGTACCGACTCCACGGACAGCAGCGGCAGCGCGGCGTTCAGCAGACCGCTGCCCACCCCGGCGATCACCAGTCCCGGCAGCAGCCGTACCCAGGAACCGGAGTCCAGCGCGCCCAGCATCGTCAGGACGCCGGCCGCGTGCAGCAGGAAACCCAGGGTGAGTTGGTGCCGGGAGGAGACGCGGCCGGCGAGGCGGCGGGCCTGGAGGGCGACCGTGAAGGACAGGCCCGACCAGAGCAGGAACAGCCAGGCCGTGTCCATCGCGGAGAGGCCGAGTGTCTGCTGGAGCAGCGCCGGCAGGAAGCTGAACAGGCCGATCACCGCGAAGCCCGTGAACAGGCCGCCCGCCGAGGAGGCCAGGAAGAGGCGGTGGCGCAGCAGGCCCAGGTCGATCATCGGGGTCGCGCCCCGGCGCTCCACCAGCGCGAAGACGCCGACCAGCACCACGGCCGCCAGCGCGAGCAGGGCCACCGGCGCCCGCAGCCAGCCGTCGCGGCCCAGGGTCAGCGCGGCGACGAGGGAGACCAGCGCCAGCCCGAAGGTGACCGCTCCGGCGACATCGGGGCGTCCGCCGCGCGGCGCGCGGGACTCGGACAACGTACGGATGCCGAGGGCCGCGACGACGAGCGCGGCGGCGCCGAGGACGCCGTAGGCCACGCGCCAGTCCGGTAGCGCGCCCGTCACCAGCGGGCCGACGGCTATGCCGCCGCTGACGAAGGCGCCCCACACGCCGGTCGCGTGCAGTCGGCCGCGCGGGGTCGGGAAGGCGTGCACGATCAGGCCCAGGCTGCTGGCGAGCAGCGCCGCGCTGGACGCGCCCTGCGCGATCCGGGTCAGCGTGAACAGCAGGGTCGAGGAGGTCAGCGCGGAGAGTGCGGTGGTGATGCCCAGCGCGAAGGTGCCGGCCAGGAAGATCCGGCGGCGGCCGTAGTCGTCGGCGAGGCTGCCGGCGACCAGGAGCAGCGCGGCCAGGCCCAGCGGGGTGCCGTTCAGCAGCCAGGCCTGGGCGGAGAGCGGGGTGTGCAGGGCGGCGGCGATGTCCGGGAGCGTGACCATCGGCGCGGTGTACGTCATCAGCGCCACGGCGGTGGCCGCGCTGGTCAGGGCGAGGGTGGCGCGGGGGTGCGGCACGCTCGGCTCGGAGACCGGCGGAGCTTCGGCCGTCCGGCTGAGAGTTCGTTCACTGAACCTAGTCATGTGGAGTACCGTAACACCATAGGTTCGTTCATTGAACCCACGCGTCGGGAAATCGCTAAGGTGGGCGGCATGGCACTGGGCAAGGACTACGCGACACAGGAGTGCTCGATCGCCCGGGCACTGGAGGTGGTCGGGGAGCGCTGGACACTGCTCGTCGTCCGCGACGCCCTCTACGGCGTCCGGCGCTACAACGACTTCCTCGTCCACCTCGGCATCCCGCGCGCGGTCCTCGCCGCCCGCCTCCAGGCCCTCACCACCGCCGGCATCCTGGAGAAGCGCCGGTACCAGGAGTCCCCGCCGCGCGACGAGTACGTCCCGACCGACCGCGCGATCGCGCTGTGGCCGGTGCTGCGCTCACTCGGTCGGTGGGGCCGCGAGCAGTTCGGCGAGCCCCAGCTCCGCTACTTCCGGCACACGGCCTGCGACACCGAACTCGGCTCCTACGGCGAGTGCCCCGCCTGCGGGTTCGTCGTCCCGGCCGGGGACGTCCTCATGGTGCCCGGCCCCGGACTCAACCCAGACCCCGCGGATCCGGTCAGCCGCGCCCTCCTCCAGCCGCGCCGACTGCTCCAGCCGATCGAGACCGACCCGGTGTGACCGGTCCGGTATAACTGACAGGACGAGAGCGCTGGTCGGGGAGGGGAGGGGCAGCCGATGAACCGCGGTCGCGCCACCCTCCTGTTCCTCCTCCTGCTGTTCCCGCTGACGCTGGTGGACGCCGGCGGCCTTCCCGCCGCCGTCACCGTCGCGCTCGCCGCGACCGCCACCGCCCTCGCCGTCCGCGCCCTCCTCACCGCGCGCCGCGTGCCCGCCGTGCCGCCCGCCCGGGTCCGTACGGCCATCCGCGACCGGGCCCGCCGTACGGCGTTCCTGCCCCAGCGCGACCCCGACGCCTCGGGCCGGCCACGCCCCCGAGCCCCCGGACACGCCCTCCGGACGACCACCGCGTAAAGCATTCCCGCGCGGGTCGTCACATCGCCATGCCCCACTCCGGCACGACGAGACCCACGGAGGGCTCACCCATGTCCGTACTCACCCACGCCGTCGGCCAACTCGCCGACCTGCTCCACCCGTTGTTCGGCCCGGCCGCGGTCGCCGTCGCGATCGTCCTGTTCACGGTTCTCGTACGACTCCTCGTCCATCCGCTCTCCCGGGCCGCCGCGCGCGGACAGCGGGCGCGGGCCCAACTTCAGCCGCGTATCGCCGAGTTGCGGAAGCGGTACGCGAAGCAGCCCGAGAAACTCAGCGCCGCCGTAGTGGAGTTGCACGCCGAGGCGAAGGTGTCCCCGCTGTCCGGACTGCTGTCTAGCCTGCTGCAACTCCCGGCGTTCTTCCTCCTCTACCGGCTGTTCTCCGGCGGGGGCGACGAGTTGCTCTCCCACCGGCTGTTCGCCGCGCCGCTCGGCGGACGGTGGGCCGACGCGCTCGCAGGGGACGGGCTGTTCGGGCCGGCCGGGCTCGTCTACGTCGGACTGTTCGCCGTCGTCGCCGCGGTCGCGACCTTCACCTACGTCCGGGCCCGGCGGACGGCGGCCGCCGACAGCGCCGTCGGCCGGGTGCTGCCGCTCATGTCCTACTTCACCCTCGTCACCGTGGCCGTCGTACCGCTCGCCGTCGCGCTGTACGTGACGACCAGCGCGGCCTGGAGCGCGGTCGAACGGGCCCTGTTGTACAGCTGAGGGGCGTGGTGACGGTCCAGTCCGTGAACCGGGTATTGCGGACTGGACCGTGAGCTTGGAGGATCGGCCAGTCATCCGATGGCTGCACCCATCGGTCGACGGCCCGCACGATCGATGGAGATGGTGAACATGAAGCTGCTGCGAGTCGGTACGGCAGGGGCGGAGCGGCCCGCGCTGCTCGACGCCGAGGGAACCCTGCGGGACCTGTCCGGCATCGTCCCGGACATCGACGGGCCGCTGCTCGCCGACACCGCCGCGCTCGGCCGGATCCGCGCCGCCGCCGATGCCGGTGAACTGCCCGCGCTGGACGCCGACGGGCTGCGGGTCGGCCCGCCGCTGGCCCGGATCGGCAAGGTCGTGTGCATCGGGCTGAACTACCACGACCACGCCCGCGAGACCGGCGCCGAGCCGCCCGCGGAACCCGTCATCTTCTTCAAGGCGGCGGACACGGTCGTCGGGCCGTACGACACCGTGCTCGTGCCCCGCACGTCCGTGAAGACGGACTGGGAGGTCGAACTGGCGGTAGTCATCGGACGTACGGCCCGTTATCTGTCCTCGCACGAGGAGGCGCTCGCGCATGTCGCGGGCTACGCGGTCGCGCACGACGTGTCCGAGCGGGAGTTCCAGATCGAGCGGGGCGGGACCTGGGACAAGGGGAAGAACTGCGAGACGTTCAACCCGCTGGGGCCGTGGCTGGTGACGGCGGACGAGGTGTCCGACCCGCAGGCGCTCTCGCTGAAGCTGTGGGTCAACGGGGAGTTGAAGCAGGACGGCACGACCGCCGAGCAGATCTTCCCGGTCGCCGAAGTGGTGCGCTACGTAAGCCAGTTCATGACCCTGTACCCCGGCGACGTCATCAACACCGGTACGCCGGCGGGGGTCGCGCTGGGACAGCCCGAGCCGAAGCCGTTCCTGCGGGCCGGGGATGTGGTCGAGCTCGAGATCGCGGGGTTGGGCAGGCAGCGGCAGGAGTTCAAGGACGCCTGAGGGGTGGGGGGTGTGGCTGGTCGCGCCCATGTGGCGGAGCCGCGTATCGATACGGCTCCGCGTCCCTGAAGGCGGCCTTCGCTCACGCCAGGAGAGAGGCGAGCCTGCGCCATGCCTCTCGAGGCAGCTCCTCGTGGGAGTTGCCGGCCACCACCTGTAGGGCCACATGGTCCGCGCCCGCCGCGAGGAAGTCGTCGATCCTGGCCCTGATCGACGACTCCTCGCCCCACGCGAACACCGCGTCGACCAGCCGGTCGCTGCCGCCGTCCGCGAGGTCGGGCTCGGTGAAGCCGTTGCGGAGGAAGTTGTCGGTGTAGTTCGGGAGGCCGAGGTAGGGGGCGAGGGCCTCGCGGGCCAGGGTGCGGGCACGGGTCGGGTCCGTCTCCAGGACCACCTTCAACTCCGGGGCCAACAGAGGGGTTTCGCCCAGGATCTCGCGGGAGCGCGCCGTGTGCTCGGGTGTCACCAGGTACGGGATCGAGCCCGCCGACCGGTCCCGGGCCAGCTCGATCGTCCTCGGGCCCAGCGCGGCGAGAAGGCGACCCTCCGCGGGTACCCCGGCCGTGTCCAGGGCGTCCAGGTAGCTCACGAGTGCCGAGTACGGGCGGCGGTACTGGTCCGCCAGCTTGGCGTGGCTCACCCCGAGGCCGAGCAGGAAACGGCCGGGGTGGGCCGCCTCCAACTCCGCGAAGCTCGCGGCGCTTTCGGCCGCGTCGTACTGCCAGATGCTCTGGATGCTGGTGCCGACGGCGAGCGTCGAGGTCGCCTCGACGAGCGGTACGGCGTGCCGGGCGGCGCTGCTGCCGCCCAACCAGACAGCGCCGTAACCGAGTTGCTCCAACTCGGCCGCCGCGTCGGCGAGTTCACCGCGCCGGGCCGGATCCTCGGTGCGCAGGCCCACGCTCCAGATGCCGTACCGTCCGACCGTTTCCCTCAGCTTCTTCGGCGTAGCGCTCATCGGTGCTGTTCCCTCCGCTGTCGGGCGTACGGACAGTGCCAACCGGAGCCGGTCCCGGCTTAATCCCGTCCGTCGCCCAGGAACTGCTCCAACGCCGCCACCACGAACCGGTGGTCCTGCAACTGCGGCAGCCCGCTCACCGTCACCGTGCCGATCACGCCCACGCCCTCGACCCTGATCGGGAACGAGCCGCCGTGGGCCGCGTACTCGTCCGGGTCGAGCCGGGAGGAGTCCTCGAAGGTGCTGCCCTTGGCGCGGAAGCGGGTGCCGACCAGGTAGGAGGCGGCACCGAAGCGCTCGACCACCTTGCGCTTGCGGTCGATCCACGCGTCGTTGTCCGGGGACGAGCCCGGCAGTGCCGCGTGGAAGAGCTGCTGACCGCCGCGCCGGATGTCGATGGCGACCGGCGCCTGGCTCTCGCGGGCCAGTTCCACGAGCAGGGAACCCAGCGTCCAGGCGTCCTCGTAGGTGAAGCGCCGGAACACCAACCGGCGTTCCTGCGCCTCGAGTTCCTCCACCGTCGGGGTGATCTCCGGGGCGATCCGCCGGGTGATCGCGGGCTTGTTCTGGGTCACAGGGTCACCGTCACTCCGTCGCGGGCGCTGCGGCGCGCGGCTTCCAGTACGTCGAGGGCGGCGGCCGCCTCCAGGGCGGTCACCGGGTTGGGGGCGCCGTCACGGAGGGCGGCGGCGACGGCCGCGTAGTACGCGGGGTAGTCGCCGGGGAGCGTCGGCTCGGGGCGGCCACCGCCGGTCAGCGGGGAATCTCCGGCGCCGACCCGGCCGTAGAGCGACTCGGGTTCCTGGCCCCAGACCTTCTCCGTGCCGGGGCGCTTTCCGTCCCGCAGGTCCGCCTCCTGGGGGTCGAGGCCGTACTTCACATAGCCCGCCTTGGAGCCCAACACCCGGAAACGCGGGCCCAGTTGAGCGGTGGTCGCGGAGACGTACAGGTGTGAGCGGACGCCGTTCGTGTGGGTGATCGCGAAGAACGTGTCGTCGTCCGTCTCCGCGCCCGGGCGACGGATGTCCGACTCGGCGTACACGGAGGCCGCGGGGCCGAAGAGGGTCAGCGCCTGGTCCACGACATGGCTGCCGAGGTCGTAGAGCAGACCGCCGATCTCCGCCGGGTCGCCGGACTCGCGCCAGCCGCCCTTGGGCTGCGGGCGCCAGCGCTCGAACCGGGACTCGAAGCGCCATACGTCGCCCAGCTCGCCCTCGGCCAGCAGCTTGCGCAGGGTCAGGAAGTCGTTGTCCCAGCGGCGGTTCTGGAAGACGGAGAGCAGGAGGGAGTGTTCCTCGGCGAGCGCGGCGAGTTCGCGGGCCTCGGCCGCCGTGCCGGCGATCGGCTTGTCCACGACGACCGGGAGGCCGGCCTTCAGCGCGCTGGTCGCGAGCGGGACGTGCGTCTTGTTCGGGGACGCGATGACGATCAGGTCCAAGTCGTCGGCGCGGGCCAGGAGTTCGTCGGGAGACGCGGCCGTACGGACGTCCGGGAACTCCGCGCGGGCCTGTTCCTGCCGCTCCGGGTTCGAGGTGGCGACCGTGTCCAGGGCGAGGCCCTCGGTGGCGGCGATCAGCGGGGCGTGGAAGACGGAGCCCGCGAGGCCGTAGCCGACGAGGCCGACGCGGAGGGGTGTGCGAGTCGTGCGTCCAGTCATGCCCTCCACTTTGGCAACGCTGTTGCCAAAGTGCAAGTGGTGGGGAGAATGGGGGTGTGAACAGTGAGTGGGGCGGGACAGCGACAGGGACAAGGACAGGGGTCGGTTCGGCGAGTGCGGTGGGTGCGAATCTGCTCGCCGTCCGCAGTCACAACACCGCGCTGGTCCTCGACCTGCTGCGGACCGCCGGCACGGACGGGATCAGCCGCCTCGAACTCGCCGAGCGCACCGGGCTCACCCCGCAGGCCGTCAGCAAGATCACCGCTCGGCTCCGCGACTCCGGCCTCGTCGCGGAGCCGAGCGGTGATCTT
>NZ_JAENRY010000468.1 GCF_016612545.1 Streptomyces sp. MBT65
CGTCTTCGAGGCGGACGGCCGCGCCCGCACCGCCCGCGCCGAGCTGCACGACCCGTTCCATGGGCGCGTCGGGCAGACCGCGCGCGAAGGAGGCGGCGAAGCCGGTGACGTCCGTGTTGTGACCGATCGCGCGGCCGTCCGCCTCGAAGACGACGGTGTTGACCGCGCCGAGCGCCTCGGCCTGCGGGGTGAGCCCGTCGAGGTGTTCGATGACGAGCTGCTTGCACGGGTGGGTGATGTTGAGCCCGTCGAAGCCCAGGTCGCGGGCGGCCCGCACCAGGTCGCCCACCGCCTCCGGGCCGACGCCGAGCACGTCGATGTCGATGAGCCGGTAGACGTAGCGCAGCCCTTGCCGGTCGGCCTCGCGTTCGTGCAGGGCCGGGCTGAGGGAGGGGCCGATGCCGGAACCGATCAGTCCGACGAGGTACGAGTCCTTGAAGACATCGGCCACGATGGCCCTCCCTGAGCGGCTCACTAATGTACGAACTAGTACGTTAGCTATACCAGGATCGCCGGACCGGGGGAAGCCCCGGACGGGAACTCGGCGTCTCCCCGCCGGGCCCCGGCTTCTAGAATCACCGGCACTGGCCCCTCGCCCGAAGGAACCCGATGACCAGCGTCGAAGAACCGGCACGACCGAACGGGCGGATCCGTGACGCCGCCCGCACCAAGGCCGAGATCCTCGACGTGGCCACCCAGGAGTTCGCGCGGGCCGGCTACGACGGCGCCCGCGTCGACGAGATCGCCGCCCGCACCCGCACCACCAAGCGGATGATCTACTACTACTTCGGCGGCAAGGAGCAGCTCTTCACAGCCGTCCTGGAGCGGGCCTACGGCGTGATCCGCGAGGCCGAACAGAGCCTGGACGTCGAGCACCTGGACCCGGTCGCGGCCATCCGCCGGCTCGCGGAGCTGACCTTCGACCACCACGAGCAGCACCCGGACTTCATCCGCCTGGTGTCCATCGAGAACATCCACGGGGCCGAGCACATCGCCGCCTCCGAGAAACTCGGGAAGATCGGCTCGCCCGCCCTCGACGTGACCGGCCGCATCCTGGCGTCGGGGCGGAAGTCCGGCCTGTTCACGGCCGACGTGGACGCCGTCGACCTGCACGCGATGATCAGCTCGTACTGCTTCTTCCGGGTCGCCAACCGGCACACCTTCGGCGCCCTGTTCGGCCGCGACCTGGTGGCACCGGAGCAGCGCGAGCACTACCGGACGATGCTGGGCGACATGGTGATCGCCTATCTGACGGCGGAGCGCACGACGGACTGAGGTCGCGTCGAGCTCGTATCGAGATCGCACCGGGATCACGCGACGGCACCTCTTGACACCCGGGAAACGTGAGCGCAACATCCCTACCCACCGGGACTAACTACCCAGTGGGTTAATTAGCCGCGATCCGGCAACGCCCCCACGCCTCCCCCTCCTCCCCTCTCCGCTCGCTCCGCCTACGGTGGAGTCTCCGCGAAGGAGCAAGCCGTGTCCGTCCCCGCCAAAGCCGTCGGGCAGCCGAAGAAGGCGGCAGCCGCCGCCTGGATCGGCAGCGCCCTGGAGTACTACGACTTCTTCATCTACGGCAGCGCCGCCGCGCTGATCTTCCCCAAGGTCTTCTTCGACGACTCGGACCCCGCGACGGCGACCCTGCTCTCGCTCGCGACCTTCGGGGTCGCCTACGCGGCCCGTCCGGTGGGCGCGCTGTTCCTCGGACACTTCGGGGACCGGGTCGGCCGCAAGAAGGTCATGATCTTCACGCTGCTGCTGATGGGCCTGTCGACGTTCCTCATCGGCTGCCTGCCCACCCGCGCCCAGGTCGGCTCGCTCGCCCCGGTCCTCCTCGTGCTGTGCCGGGTCCTCCAGGGCATCTCGGCGGCGGGCGAGCAGGCCAGCGCCAGTTCGATGACGCTGGAGCACGCGCCGTCGGACCGGCGCGGCTTCTTCACCAGCTTCACCCTCGGCGGCACCCAGGGCGGCCAGCTCCTCGCCACCCTCGTCTTCCTCGGCATCGCCCAACTCCCCGACAAGCAGCTGCTGTCCTGGGGCTGGCGGGTCCCGTTCTGGGCCAGCGTGCTGGTCGCGGTCGCCGGTTACTTCATGCGCCGCAAGCTCCAGGAGACCCCGGCCTTCGCCGAGCAGGCGGCGACCGAGGGGGTCGTGAAACTGCCGCTGCTGGTGCTGCTGCGCGAGCACTGGGCGGACGTCCTGCGGGTGATCGCGGGCGCGCTCATCGCCTCCGTCTCCACGATCTTCACCGTGTGGGCGCTGGCCTACGCGACCAGCGACTCCGTCGGCATGTCCCGCACGTCGATGCTGTGGGTGGGCGCGCTCGCCAACCTCGTCGCGCTCGCCGCGATCCCCCTGTGGGCGACCCTGTCCGACCGCATCGGCCGCCGCCCGGTGTACCTGATCGGCGCGGTCGGCAGCGCGCTCACGATGTTCCTCTACCTGTGGGCGATCTCGACGGGCTCCTACGCCCTCGTCCTGATCCTCGGCATCGTCACCTTCGGCGTCGTCTACAGCGCCGCGAACGGCGTGTGGCCCTCCTTCTACGGCGAGATGTTCTCGACCCGGGTGCGGCTGTCCGGCATGGCCATCGGCACCCAGATCGGCTTCGCCGTGGCCGGGTTCGCGGTCACCTTCGCCGCGCAGATCGCGGGTCCGGACGGCACGGACTGGTCCTCGGTGGCCCTGTTCACGGCGGCGCTGTGTGTCCCGCCGGTCATCGCCGCGGCCACGGCCCGCGAAACCAACAAGGTCCCGACGGAGCTGCTCGGCACGCGGTCGCCCCGGGAGGCGGCCCACCCGGAGACGGTGACGGCCTGACCGTCACCGCCCCGTGAGCACCCCCGGGTGCCGGACGCCCAGCGGGCTCCGGCACCCGGGGGTTTCGACTTCACCGCACGGCAACTCCGACTCCCGGCAGGCACGTGATTCGCCGCCAACCGGGGTAGGACGGTCAGTGGCCCGGTGACAGCGGCCTTCGTGAACCCGCGTGCGCGGGCGCCGCCAAGGCCCTTGCAGTCCTGCGCCGCCAGTAGGGCCTCCGCGTGCCCCGGCCGATTTCAGGGGCGGCCGGTGCACGCGGGCCCGGGGCTGACTATCGTTGCCCGATCACACGTGCGAAAGGTGGTCGAGGGCGTGGCGGGGGCCGAGGAGTGGATACGGGTGCCGGTCGGCGAGGACGCCGGCCGGTGGGCGACGCGGGGGCACAGCCGCAAGGTGCTGTTCGTCGTGCACAACGTGACCTCCGCGACCCGGCTCCTCGATGTGCTGCCGCTCTTCCACGACGATTTCCGGGTGCAGTTGCTGGTGACGTGCACGGAGTCGTCGGCGTTCCGGGCGGGGATCGCCGAGTTGCTGGCGGAAACGGGGGTGCCGGTGCTGCCCTGGGAGCAGGCCGTGCGAACACCGGTCGATTTGGCGGTGTCGGCGAGCTTCGGCGGTCAACTCCGGGCATTTTCCGGTGTATTGGCTGTGTTGTCCCATGGTGTCGGATACACTAAGAGGCTAGGGACACCCAACACCCAACACCCAACACCCGGCAGCGAGGCGGCGGAGCCCGCGGCTCCGGTTTTCGGGTTGTCGCCGGAGTGGTTGCTCGACGAAAGCGGACGGCCCGTCGCCGACGCGCTGGTGCTCTCGCACCCCGAGCAGTTGGAGCGGCTGCGTGCCGTCTGCCCCGAGGCCGCGTCCACCGGCGTACTGGCCGGTGATCCCTGCTGGGACCGCATGCTCGCGGCCCGCCCCTACCGGGAGCGCTACCGGCGGGCGCTCGGCGTCGCACGGGCCCAGCGCCTGGTCGTGCTCAACTCGACCTGGAACCCGGAGTCCCTCTTCGGCGACGACCTCCTGCCCTCCCTGCTCCCCCGGCTGACCTCCGAACTTCCCGTCGACGAGTACCGCTTGGCCGCCGTCCTGCACCCCAACATCTGGCACGGCCACGGCCCCGGCCAGATCCGCGCCTGGCTCGACCGCGCCCGCCGCGCCGGCCTCACCCTCGTCGACCCGCTGCACGGCTGGCGCCAGGCGCTGCTCGCCGCCGACGCGGTCATCGGCGACCACGGCTCGGTCACCTACTACGCCGCCGCTCTCGGCACCCCGGTCCTCCTCGGCGCGGCGCCCCTCGCGGGCCTCGCCCCCGACGCCCCGGTCCACGCCTTCGTCCGTACGGCACCCCGCCTGGACCCCACACTCCCGCTCGGCCCCCAACTGGCCCAACTCATCGCCACCCACCGCCCGTTGCCCGCCCCCGCCGCCTTCACCAGCTC
>NZ_JAENRY010000469.1 GCF_016612545.1 Streptomyces sp. MBT65
CGCCGCGGTGGCCGCCGAGCGCGGGGCGACGCTCCTCGCCTCCGAGAAGCTGCCGCACCGCGCGGGCCTGGTGGCGAAGGCGCTCGCCGGGAACCCCGGCCCCTACCAGGTCATCGCCGCCGACGGGACCCGGCCGCCGTGGCGTCCCGGCAGCTTCGACCGGGTCCTGATGGACGTGCCCTGCACCGGACTCGGCGCGCTGCGCCGCCGGCCCGAGGCCCGCTGGCGCCGCCGCCCGGAGGACCTCGAAGGCTTCGCGCCGCTCCAGCGCGACCTGCTGCGCACCGCCCTCGAATCCGTGCGCGTCGGCGGGGTCGTCGGCTACGCCACCTGCTCACCGCACCTCGCCGAGACCCGGGCCGTCGTCGACGACATCCTCAAGCAGTACCCGGCCACCGAACTCATCGACGCCCGCCCGCTCCTGCCGGACGTACCGGCACTCGGCCCGGGGCCCGACCTACAGCTGTGGCCGCATCTGCACGGCACGGACGCGATGTATCTGGCCCTCATCCGCCGGACCGGCTGACCGAGCGCCGGCCCTCTGTCTCCCTCTTTGCGGGCGCCGGACGGACCTGCGGGGCTCCTCCCGGTCGGCTCACCCACCGCACACGGACGCGGCGGATCCTGCGGGTGCCGGCGGTGGGGGCCGGGCGGTTGGCCCGTGGCGCCGTACGCGAGGAGGTCGTGCGGGAGCCGCCGACCGCCGTCCGTCCGGACGCGGCTGTCATACGACGCGCTGGAGTGCGTCCTTCGTGAGGTCGGCGAGGGTCGGGTAGCCGTCGACGGCCATGATCAGGTCGGTCTCCGCGAGGAGCGAGCGCAGGACGTGGACGATGCCGTCCGTGCCGCCGAGGGCCAGGCCGTAGGCGTACGGGCGGCCGATGCCCACGGCTGTCGCGCCCAGGGCTATCGCCTTGACGATGTCCGCGCCGCTGCGGATGCCGGAGTCGAAGAGGACCGGGAGGCCGTCCGCCGCCTCGACCACGGCGGGGAGCGCGTCGAGGGCGGGGAGGCCGCCGTTGGCCTGGCGGCCGCCGTGGTTGGAGCAGTAGACGCCGTCCACGCCTCCGTCCCTGGCCCGGCGTACGTCCTCGGGGTGGCAGACGCCCTTCACGATCAGGGGGAGGTCGGTGAGGGAGCGCAGCCAGGGGAGGTCGTTCCAGGTGAGCGGGTTGCCGAAGAGCTGGGTCCAGAGCAGGACCGCGGACTGCGGGTCCTCCTCCGGGGTGCGGGCGAGGCGGGCGCGGAAGACCGGGTCGCTCGTGTAGTTGGCGAGGCAATGGCCGCGCAGCTGGGGGAAGTTGGCGGTGGAGAGGTCGCGCGGGCGCCAGCCGGTGACCCAGGTGTCGAGGGTGACCACGATGCCCTGGTACCCGGCCTGTTCCGCGCGGTGCACGAGGCTCGCGGCGAGGTCCCGGTCGGTGGGCGTGTAGAGCTGGAAGAGGCCCGGGGTGTCCCCGGACTCGGCGGCGACCTCCTCCAGCGGGTCGACCGTGAGCGTCGAGGCGACCATCGGTACGCCGGTGCGCGCGGCGGCCCGTGCGGTCGCCAGGTCGCCGTGGCCGTCCTGGGCGCACAGGCCGATGACGCCGATCGGTGCCATGAACACGGGGGAGGGCAGCCGCATCCCGAACAGGTCCACGGACAGGTCGCGTTCGGCCGCGCCGACGAACATACGGGGGACCAGTCCCCAGTGGTCGAAGGCGGTCACGTTGGCCCGCTGGGTGCGTTCGTCGCCGGCGCCGCCCGCGACGTAGGACCACACGGAGGGCGGCAGCGCGGCGCGCGCCCGGTCCTCCAACTCCGCGAAGGCCATGGGGTAGGAGGGCACGATGCCGCCGAGCCCGTTCAGGTAGATCTCGTTCTGGTACGACCCGAACGGCTGTGCCGGCGGCTGTCCCACGGCGTTCATGGCGTCTCCCTCGTCGCTTGCGCTCCCGCCATTTTCACATCGGGGAGGCTGCTTGCGAGGTGGGGTTCTCGAGGGTGGCCGGGGTGAGCCGGACCGGCAGTTCGCGCCAGCCCTGGGCGATGAAGGACGGGACCTGTTCCAGGTCGCCCTCCGGCACCGCCAGGGCGATGTCCGGGAAGCGTTCGAAGAGTGCGGGGAGGGCGGTCAGTGTCTCCATACGGGCCAGCGGGGCGCCCACACAGCGGTGCACTCCGATGCCCAGGGCGAGATGCCCGTCCGCGTTCCGCGCCACGTCGAAGAGGTGGGCGTCGGGGCCGAAGCGCTCCGGGTCGTGTCCCGCCGCGGCGATGGTCGTGAGGATGGCCTCCCCGGCGCGGATCGTCGTACCGTCCGGTGTCGTGATGTCGGTGACCGCGTAGCGCAACGGCACGTTCGCGATGGACGGCGCCCAGCGCAGCGTCTCCTGGACGACCTGGTCCCAGGTCAGGTGCCCGGCGAGCACCCGCTTGAGCTGGTCGGGGTGGCGGAGCAGGGCGTGGACGGCGTTGCCGATCAGGTTGACGGTCGTCTCGAAACCGGCGCCGATGACGAGGAGCAGGGTGTGGATCAGCTCCTCCTCGGAGAGCTGGTCGCCCTCGTCGCGGACCGTGATCAGCTCGGTGGTCAGGTCGTCGCCGGGGTGCTCGCTCTTCTCCGCTATCAGCGCCGGCAGCACGGTCACGATCTGTTCGAGGACGTCCGCGGCCTGCTCCGGGGTCCCGGTGGTGTCCATGATCCCCTCGATGAGCCGCGCGACCGCGGCCCGCATCCGCTCGGGCACGCCGAACAGATCGCAGATCATCCGCATGGGCAACGGATGCGCGAACTCCGCCCGCAGATCGACGACTTGGCCCGCCGGTGTCTCCGCCATCGCGTCGAGCAGACCCGCGGTGATCTCCCGCACCCGGGGGAGCATGGCCTCCGTGCGATGCCGGGTGAAGCTCGGGGCGACGAGCTTGCGCAGCCGGGTGTGGTCCTCGCCGTAGGAGCTGAGCATGTTGACGATGCTGGTCCAGCTGTAGAGCCACGCCCACTCCGGTTGGCCCGCGACCTTGTCGTACAGGGACCAGTGCCGGCGGGCGTCCCTGCTCACGCGGGGGTCGAGCATCAGTGACTTCAGCAGCTCGTACCGGGTGACGGCCCAGGCGGGGACGCCGCCGGGCAGTTCCACCGGCACGACGGCGCCGAGCGCGCGCAGCCGGGCGGCCTCCGCGGGGACGGCCTTGCCGTAGGGGTCGAGCACGACGGTCCGGCGTTTGTCCACGGGGCGCTCCTCGAGGTTGTCGGCGGCACGGGGGTCGTACGGAAGAAGGTGTTGAAGTCTGTTCGGCGGCGAGGGAGTTGGGTGTCCGGGTGGTCAGCGAGCGGCGGTGGCCGTGTCGCGGCGGCTGCCGGTGAGGCGGATGTCCTCGCCCAGGAGGCCGCGCAGGATCAGGCCCATGCTCTCGTCCAGGGCTCGCATCGCGACCGGGTTGATGATCGGCTCCAGGCTGGGGATGCCCAGGTCGAACTCGCAGGTGAACAGCACGCTCGCGTCCTCGCCGACCTGGGTGATGTCCCATTGGCCGACGAAACTGGCGAAGTCGCCGGTGAGTTGGTCGAAGGTGATCCGCCGGGCGACGGGATCCATGACGTCCCGCTCGGTCCACCGCAGCAGACCGCTGCGGAAGTGCACCTCCCACGCGGACTCCACGGCGCCGGCCCCGTCGGGCGTCACGGTGACGGACCGCACCGTGTCCGTGTACTCGGTGTACCGCTCGTAGTCCTGGACCCGGTCGAAGACGTGGGTGGCGTCGCCGTTGGGGACGATCGCCTCGATGTGTACGTGGCAGGTCATGCGGGTTCTCCCTCGGTGTGTGTCGATACGTCGGATGTCGTGGTCAGCCCAGCACCAGCGGGCCTCCCGCGAAGGCGGCGCAGATGCCCTCGGCCGCCCATCCGCGCGACGGCGGATGGAACTTCAGGGCCGCCGAGCACGCCGCGAGATACGCGGTGTCGTCGGTGGAGACGTACTCCATGCCGCCCAGCGCCTCCAGACAGCGCGGTACCACCCGGTCGATGGTGTCCTGCGTCGAGAAACGGCAGACCAGCGCGCGGAGAAGATCGTCCTGACCGAGCGGCCGGCCCGAGTCCACCTCGGCGGCGGCACCGCGGATGCCGCTCATGGCGGACTCCAACTCGACCAGGATCGAGGCCCGTTCGGCCGCGCTCGCCCGTTTCGCCAGGAGCACGCGCTCGGCGAGCGCGCCGGCCATTCCGAGATACGACGCGGCCATCAGCAGCTCGAACCACACGAAGCCGACGGTCTGGACGGGGTCCAGCGTGCGGTCCTCGCCGAGCCCGGTGCGGATCACGAGATCCGGTGGGACCCGTACGTCCCGCAGCCGGACCTCGTCGCTCTCAGCGCCGGCGAGGACGAAGCTGCCCCAGAACGGGTGCACGGAGATGCCGGGTGTCGCGGCGGGGACCACGGCCACGGCGAGTTCCGGGCCCTTATCGCCGTCGAGGGTCACCGACACGCTCAGCAGGTCCATCGACGCCGACAGACTGCACGGCTTCTTGGCGCCGTTGAGCACGACGTCGTCGCCGTCCTGGTACGCCTTGATGGAGGAGTCGAGGATCGACTGTCCCGGCCGGCCCTCGGCGAAGCCGGACGCGACCAGCAGCCGTTGGTCGGCCACGGCCTCCAGCAGCATCCACTCCATGCCCTGCGCGACCTCGTACGCCTGGACGAGCCCGGCCACCGACAGGTGGTGCATGGTGGTGGCCACCGCCAGCGACGGGCTGCGCGCCCCGACCGCCCGCTGCAAGGACACGGCGTCCTCGGCACCGATGCCGAGTCCGCGGTGCGCCGCCGGCACCAGCAGCGCGGGGCCGCCGGCTTCCTTGAACAGGGGCAGCGCGGGGCCGCCCGGACGTTCCCGTTCCCGTTGCGGCAGCGCGGCGAGCCGGTCGTCGAGCCCGGGCAGGAACTGGTTCAGTACCGCGCGCTCGGGTTCAAGAAAGTACATCGCCGTCTCCTTCTTGATGTGCGGGATTCTTGTGGGTGTGCGGTGCCGGGTGGTCGATGGGGAGTGGTGTGGTCGGCGGGGGGGGGCTTCTCCGGTGTGCGGTTCGTGTGGACGGCGGCCTCGGTCGGCCGGGGGCGCGCTTGATCTGCGGGACTTCTACGGGTTTGTAGTGCGGGGCGGTCGGCGGGGTCCGGTGCGGTGGCTGTCGTGCCGGGGCTGCCCTGGAAGTCGGTGGTGGTGTCCCGCCGTCATGGCGACTGCCTGGTCGGGACGGGGTGGGCGTGGGCTTCTTCGGCGGGGCGGGGCACGGGTCCACTGGAGGCGTTTTTGGTTGGCGGCGCATGCGGGCTGCGGAGTCTCCAGGGGGCGTGGTGCGGGGCCGTCGGCGGGGTCCGGTGCGGTCG
>NZ_JAENRY010000046.1 GCF_016612545.1 Streptomyces sp. MBT65
CGGACGGATCGTGGGCCGGGAGTAGGACGGCGCGTGGCCGACGAGGTGGGTCGTGGGGCGGGAATGAGATGGGGCGCGGCCGACGAGGTGGGTCGTGATACGGAAGTGAGGCGAGCAGCGCGGCCGGTGAGGTGGATCCGGTGCTCGCCGTACACCTGACGTCGGCCGCCCGTGCGGTCATACTGACGGCGGACGGCACACAAGCCGCATCCCCGCCCTCCCCGCCCTCGGGCAAAGCAGCACCCGCACCAGCACCCGCCGTTGTTCCTCCCGCCGACCAGGATCCGGAGCCCGTGGCATGACCGTCTGCCTGCTCCTGCTGAGCGTCGTCGCCCTCTCGGCCGCCGTTCCGGCTCCGCGCGCGCTGACCCGGGCCGTGTGGCCCGAACGGGAACCCGTGGTCGGCCTGTGGGTGTGGCAGTGCCTGGTCGCCACGGTCCTGCTCTGCTGCCTGGCCGCTCTGGTCCTCGGCGCCGCCGCCGTCTTTCACACCGTCCGCGATCATGTCTTCGCCCCCGCTCCACCCGCCGTCACCGCGGCCTACGACCTCTCCGCCGCCCCCGTCTGGGCGGTCGCCCTCACGCTGTCACTGGCGTGCGGGGCCGCCTGGACGACGACGATGCTCGCGCGCGAACTCGCCGAGGCCCGCCGCCGTCGCGGCCAGGCCCGCGCGCATCTGCGCGAGCGCGCCCCCGACCTGCCGGCCGGCCTGCCCCCGGCGCGCGGCCCCCTCCTGGTCCTGGAGGACGAGTACCCGGACGCCTGGTGGATGCCCGGCCACCCGCCCCAACTCGTCGTCACCACAGGCGCCCTGCACCGCCTCACCGGCCACCAGCTCGACGCGGTCCTCACCCATGAGCGCGGTCACGCCCGCGCCCACCACGACTGGCTGCTGCACCTGTCGACCGCGCTGGCCTCGGGTTTCCCCCGCGTCCCCGTATTCGCCCACTTCTGCGACCAGACCCACCGCCTGGTCGAGCTGGCCGCGGACGACACCGCCTCCCGGCAGTGCGGCCACCTCACCACGGCCCTGGCCCTCATCGAACTGAACAACCACCGAGGCGTCCTCTCCTGCGCCTCCAGCCACCGCCTCCTCGGCGAACGAGTGGACCGCCTCCTGGACCCCCGCCCACGACTGGGCCGCCGACGCCGAGCCCTGACAACAACGGTGGCGACCCTGGTCCCCCTGCTGCCCTTGCTGATCGTGTTCGCACCGGGGCTCACGGCCTTGGGCTGAGGGGCTTGGGCTCGCGGCCTTGGCTTAGGAACTTGGGCTGAGAGGCTTGGGCTCACGGCCCTGGGCTCGCGGCCTTGAACTGAGGAGGCTGGACTCACCACCTTGGGCTGAGGAGGCTGGGCCGACGGGCTTGGACTGAGGGGGATCGGGTTCGCGGCCTCGGGCTGAGGAGCCTGGGCTGGCTCCCCGGGCTGAGGGACCCTGGGGCAAGGGTCCCGGAGCTGACGGCCCTGGGCGAAGGCCACGGTAGACACCCCGGACTGAAGCCCCCGGGCTGAGGGCCTTGAGCTCACGGCCCTGGGCTGAGGAGCCTGGACTGACTCCCCGGACTGAGAGGCCTGGGGGCACGGGTCACGGAGCTGACGCCCCTGGGCGAAGGCCGCGGCAGACACCCCGGCCTGAACTCCCGGGCCCACAGCCCCGGTCTGAAGGCCTTGAGGTCACGGCCCTGGGCTGACGAACCCAAACTGACTCCCCGGACTGAGAGGCCTTGAGGCAAGAGTCACGGAGCTGACGCCCCTGGGCGAAGGCCAGGGCAAACACCCCGAACCGAAGCTCCCGGGCTTACAGCCCCGGTCTGAAGGCCCCGGCTGAGACACCTGAGCCAAAGGTCCCGGGATGCACGGTCCCTGGCCCAGGGCCGTACCGGCTCCCCACCCTCGGCCCCGGCCTTACCGCCCCGGGCCCCGACTTACCGCCCTGGGCCAAGCGCCGTACCGAGCCACCTACACCCGGTCCCGGTCCCTCCCCGTGCCCCTACACCCCGGTCCCGACCACCCCTACATCCAATCCTCCGGCTCCGGCTCCTCGTCCATCTCCGGCCAGTAGTCCGCCCCGGGATCAACGTCCTTCGCCGCCCGACCCGACGCGGTTGCCGGCACCTGTGCGGAACCCCCTGCCCCAGCCGGAGGCATCGGTGCCGCGCCCAGCCCCGCCAGTACCCCGATCACACCCTCCCCGTACGTCGCCAGCTTCTTCTCGCCGACCCCGCTGATCTCGCCCAGCTGCCCCACCGACGTGGGCCACACCGTCGCGATCTCCCGGAGCGTGGCGTCGTGGAAGATGACGTACGCCGGAACCCCCTGCTCACGGGCCTGCTCCGCACGCCAGGCGCGCAGGGCCTCGAAGGCGGGCTGCAAGGACGCGGGCAACTCCACCGCCGCGGCCTTCGCCTTGCGCTCACCCCGGCCCGAGGACGACGACCCCGACCGCGAGGCCGCCGGCTTCTTCGGCTCCTTGCGCAACGGCACCTCCCGCTCGCGCCGCAAGACCGTGCCGCTCGCCTCGGTGAGCACCAGCGTGCCGTACTCCCCCTCGACCGCGAGCAGCCCCTGCGCCAGCAACTGCCGTACGACACCCCGCCATTCACCCTCGGCGAGATCCTCACCGATGCCGAACACGGACAACTGGTCATGGTCGAACTGGATCACCTTGGCGGTGCGGCGCCCCATGAGGATGTCGACGATCTGCACCGCGCCGAACTTCTGCCCCCGCTCCCGCTGCAACCGCACCACCGTCGACAGCACCTTCTGCGCGGCGACCGTGCCGTCCCAGGTCTCCGGCGGGGTGAGGCACGTGTCGCAGTTGCCGCAGCCCGCCGCCTGCGGGTCCTGGCCGAAGTAGGCGAGCAGTTGGCCACGCCTGCACTGCGCCGTCTCGCACAGCGCGAGCATCGCCTCCAGGTGGGCGGCGGCCCGGCGGCGGAACGCCTCGTCACCCTCGCTGGACTGGATCATCTTGCGCTGCTGTATGACGTCGTTCAGGCCGTACGCCATCCACGCCGTGGAGGGCGCTCCGTCACGCCCCGCACGCCCCGTCTCCTGGTAGTAGCCCTCCACCGACTTCGGCAGGTCGAGGTGGGCGACGAACCGTACGTCCGGCTTGTCGATGCCCATGCCGAAGGCGATGGTCGCGACGACGACCAGTCCGTCCTCGCGCAGGAACCGTGACTGGTGCGCCGCGCGCGTGCCCGAGTCCAGGCCCGCGTGGTACGGCACCGCCTCGATGCCGTTGCGCGACAGGAACTCGGCGGTCGTGTCGACGGACTTGCGTGACAGGCAGTACACGATGCCCGCGTCGCCCGCGTGCTCCTCGCGCAGGAAGCTCAGCAACTGCTTCTTGGGGTCGGCCTTCGGCACGATCCGGTACTGGATGTTGGGCCGGTCGAAGCTCGCCACGAAATGCCGGGCGCTCGGCATGGTCAGCCGCTGGGTGATCTCCTTGTGCGTCGCGTCCGTGGCCGTCGCCGTGAGCGCGATCCGCGGGACGTCGGGCCAGCGCTCGCCGAGCACGGAGAGGGACAGGTAGTCGGGGCGGAAGTCGTGGCCCCACGAGGACACGCAGTGCGCCTCGTCGATCGCGAACACCGAGATCTTGCCGCGCGAGAGCAGGTTCAGCGTGGCGTCGAGCCGCAGCCGCTCCGGCGCGAGATAGATCAGGTCCAGCTCGCCGGCGAGGAACTCCGCCTCGACCACGCGCCGCTCGTCGAAGTCCTGCGTCGAGTTCATGAACCCGGCGCGCACCCCGAGCGCCCGCAGCGCGTCCACCTGGTCCTGCATGAGCGCGATCAGCGGGGAGACGACGACTCCCGTACCGGGTCTGACCAGGGAGGGAATCTGGTAGCACAGGGACTTGCCGCCGCCGGTCGGCATGAGGACGACGGCGTCGCCGCCCGCCACCACATGCTCGATGACCTCTTCCTGCTCGCCGCGGAAGCTGTCGTAGCCGAAGACCCGGTGGAGCGTGGCCAGCGCCTCGCTCTCGCTCTGTGCCGCCGGCGTCCGTACTTCGGTCGTCACAACCGTCCCGCCCATCCCGTGCATCGCTCGTCCCCCGTACGTCGTCCCTCGACCACTGCGTCCACGATAGGCGTCCGCGCTGACAGCGTCGGAGTTATCCACAGGCTGGTGACGGTGACCGGGTGCGGTCATTCGAATGGCTCCCGTCGCATGGCACGACCGATACGGCCGGAACATGCTGCTCGGGCGGGACCGCGGAGGCCCGCCATGCCCTCGAACGGACGGCGCCGCACGTGTGGACGCCTCCCGAAAGTCCAAGGAGCCCCACCATGTCCTCTCGGACCGCCCTCGCGGTGGCAACCGCCGCCGCCTTCGCGCTGACCGCCGCCCCGGCCCACGCCGCGTCCGACGACCCCGACCCGTCCGTCTGGACCACGCTCAGCAAGACGTACCAGGCCACCTCGAAGTACGGGTACGAGGCGTTCGCCCCGGGCGGCGGCTACGCACGCACCGACACCTGTGTCGCCGACCAGGCCGAGGGCGGCATGGGCTACCACTACGTCAACCCGGCGAACATCGACTCGGTCGATCCGCAGAAGCCGGCGGCCCTGGTGTACGCGGACGGGTTCACGAACGAGTACACGGGCACGTCCAGCGGCGGCCCGCGCAAGCTGGTCGCGGTGGAGTGGGTCGTGAAGGACGCGGGTCAGGCCGCGCCGACGCTGTTCGGGCAGACCTTCCAGAAGAACCAGCTCCCCGGCTACTTCACCCTGCACGCCTGGCTCTACAAGCCCAACTCGGCGGGCCTGTTCGCCGCATGGAATCCCGAGGTCGTCTGCCCCACGGTCTGACCGCACACATGCGAAGGCCCCGGCTCCCTCGAAGGGAACCGGGGCCTTCGGCCTGCGCTCAGCGCACGAACACGCCGGCCTGGTTGGCCAGATGCAGGAAGTACTGCGGGGCCACGCCGAGGACGAGCGTGGCCGCCACGGCCACCCCGATCGTCGCCATGGTCAGCGGGGACGGGACCGCGACGGTGGGACCGTCGGGCCTCGGCTCGCTGAAGAACATGAGCACGATCACGCGGATGTAGAAGAACGCCGCGATGGCGGAGGAGAGCACACCGACCACGACCAGCGGGGCCGCGCCACCGGCCGCCGCCGCCTTGAACACGGCGAACTTCCCGGCGAAACCGGCCGTCAGCGGAATGCCCGCGAAGGACAGCAGGAACACCGCGAAGACGGCCGCGACCAGGGGCGACCTGCGCCCGAGCCCCGCCCACTTCGACAGGTGCGTCGCCTCGCCGCCCGCGTCCCGTACGAGCGTGACGACCGCGAAGGCGCCGATCGTCACGAACGAGTACGCGCCCAGGTAGAAGAGCACGGACGAGACGCCGTCCCGGGTGGTCGCGATGACACCCGCGAGGATGAATCCCGCGTGCGCGATCGACGAGTACGCCAGCAGCCGCTTGATGTCGGTCTGGGTGATCGCGACGATCGCGCCGCCCAGCATCGTGATGATCGCGACGCCCCACATGACGGGCCGCCAGTCCCAGCGCAGGCCCGGCAGCACGACGTAGAGCAGCCGGAGCAGCGCTCCGAAGGCGGCCACCTTGGTCGCGGCGGCCATGAAGCCGGTGACCGGGGTCGGCGCACCCTGGTAGACGTCGGGCGTCCACATGTGGAACGGCACCGCGCCCACCTTGAACAGCAGCCCCATGACGATCATCGCGCCGCCGATGAGCAGCAGCGCGTCGTTGCCCATGGTGTCCGCGAGGGCCGGGTTGACGTTCGTGATGGAGCCGTCGACGACCTGCGCGATCGTGGAGTACGACATCGAGCCCGCGTAGCCGTAGAGCAGCGCGATGCCGAACAGGGTGAACGCGGAGGCGAAGGCGCCCAGGAGGAAGTACTTGACCGCCGCCTCCTGCGAGAGGAGCCGCTTGCGGCGGGCCAGGGCGCACAGGAGGTAGAGCGGGAGCGAGAAGACTTCCAGGGCCACGAACAGGGTCAACAGGTCGTTGGCGGACGGGAAGACGAGCATGCCGGCGACCGCGAAGAGCAGGAGCGGGAACACCTCCGTGGTGGTGAACCCGGCCTTGACCGCGGCCTTCTCGCTGTCGCTGCCGGGCACGGACGCGCCCTGCGCGGCGAAGGAGTCGACCCGGTTGCCGTGCGCCTCGGGGTCGAGGCGCCGCTCGGCGAAGGTGAACAGGCCGACCAGTCCGGAGAGCAGGATCACGCCCTGGAGGAACAGGGACGGTCCGTCGACGGCGATCGCGCCCATGGCCGCGATGTGCGCCTTGGTGGTGCCGTACCCGTCCGCCGCGAGCGCCAGGACCGCCGCGAAGGCGGCACAGAGCGCCACGACGGACACGAACACCTGGGCGTAGTAACGGGACTTGCGCGGGACGAACGCTTCGACCAGCACCCCGATGAGCGCCGCGCCGAGGATGATCAAGGTGGGCGACAATTGCCCGTACTCGATCTTCGGCGTGGGGATCTTCGAGATCGAGTCCGCGGTCGCCGCCGTTGTCCACAGGCTGTGGACGGCTGTTGCGCTCACTTGGCCGCCTCCACCGAGGGCTTGGGATCCTTCTTGTGTACGTCGGACATGGTCTGCTTGACCGCCGGGTTCACGATGTCCGTGATCGGCTTCGGGTAGACGCCCAGGAAGACCAGCAGCACGATCAGCGGGGCGACGACCAGGAGTTCACGCGGTCGCAGGTCCGGCATCGAGGCGACCTCGGGCTTCACCGGGCCGGTCATCGTCCGCTGGTAGAGGACGAGGGTGTACAGCGCGGCCAGGACGATGCCGAAGGTGGCGATGATCCCGATGGCCGGGTAGCGCGAGAACGTGCCCACCAGGACCAGGAACTCGCTCACGAACGGCGCGAGTCCCGGCAGCGAGAGCGTGGCCAGACCGCCGATCAGGAAGGTGCCGGCGAGCACCGGGGCGACTTTCTGCACCCCTCCGTAGTCGGCGATCAGACGCGAGCCGCGCCGCGAGATCAGGAAGCCGGCGACCAGCATCAACGCGGCCGTGGAAATACCGTGGTTGACCATGTAGAGCGTCGCGCCGGACTGGCCCTGGCTGGTCATCGCGAAGATGCCCAGGACGATGAACCCGAAGTGCGAGATCGACGCGTATGCCACCAGCCGCTTGATGTCCCGCTGCCCGACGGCGAGCAGCGCGCCGTAGATGATGCTGATCACGGCGAGGACGAGGATGACGGGCGTCGCCCACTTGCTCGCGTTCGGGAACAGCTGGAGGCAGAAGCGGAGCATCGCGAAGGTGCCGACCTTGTCGACAACTGCCGTGATCAGTACGGCGACCGGCGCGGTGGCCTCGCCCATCGCGTTCGGCAGCCAGGTGTGCAGCGGCCACAGGGGCGCCTTCACCGCGAAGGCGAAGAAGAAGCCCAGGAACAGCCAGCGTTCGGTGTTGGTCGCCATGTGCAGTGTGCCGTTGGCCCGCGCCTGCGCGATCTCCGCGAGCGAGAAGTTCCCGGCCACTACGTAGAGGCCGATCACGGCCGCCAGCATGATGAGCCCGCCGACCAGGTTGTAGAGCAGGAACTTGACCGCCGCGTACGACCGTTGGGTGGCCGCCGCCTCGTCGCCGTGCTCGTGGGCCCGGTCGCCGAAGCCGCCGATGAGGAAGTACATCGGGATCAGCATGGCTTCGAAGAAGATGTAGAAGAGGAAGACGTCGGTGGCCTCGAAGGAGATGATCACCATCGCCTCCACCGCAAGGATGAGGGCGAAGAAGCCCTGGGTGGGCCGCCAGCGCTTGCTGCCGGTCTCCAGGGGGTCGGCGTCGTGCCAGCCGGCCAGGATGACGAACGGGATCAGCAGCGCGGTGAGCCCGATGAGCGCGACCGCGATGCCGTCCACACCCAGCTCGTAGCGGACCCCGAAGTCGGCGATCCAGGCGTGGGACTCGGTGAGTTGGTAGCGGTCGCCGCCCGGGTCGAAGCGCACCAGGATGGTGATGCCCAGCGCGAGCGTGGCCAGCGAGACGAGCAGCGCCAGCCATTTCGCGGCGGTGCGCCGGGCGGCCGGGACGGCGGCCGTGGCCACCGCCCCGAGGGCCGGGAGCGCCGCCGTCGCTGTCAGGAGGGGAAAGGACATCGGTATCAGACCGCCCTCATCAGCAGGGTCGCGGCGACGAGGATGGCCGCACCGCCGAACATCGAGACCGCGTACGACCGCGCGTAGCCGTTCTGCAGCTTGCGCAGCCTTCCGGAGAGGCCGCCCATGGAGGCCGCCGTGCCGTTGACGACGCCGTCGACCAGGGTGTGGTCGACGTAGACCAAGGAGCGGGTGAGGTGCTCGCCGCCGCGCACCAGGACGACGTGGTTGAAGTCGTCCTGGAGGAGGTCGCGGCGGGCGGCCCGGGTGAGCAGCGAGCCGCGCGGGGCGACGGCCGGGACGGTACGGCGCCCGTACTGCGCGTAGGCGATCCCGACGCCGATGACGAGGACGACCATGGTGGCCAGGGTGACCGTCAGGGCGCTGACCGGGGAGTTGCCCTCCTCGTGGCCGGTGATGGGCTCCAGCCAGTGCAGGAAGCGGTCGCCGATGCCGAAGATGCCGCCGGCGAAGACCGATCCGAAGGCCAGCACGATCATCGGGATCGTCATCGTCTTCGGGGACTCGTGCGGGTGCGGTTCGTTGCCGTTCTCGTCGGGCTGCCAGCGCTTCTCGCCGAAGAAGGTCATCAGCATCACGCGCGTCATGTAGTACGCCGTGATGGCCGCGCCCAGCAGGGCCGCGCCGCCGAGGATCCAGCCCTCGGTGCCGCCCTTGGCGAAGGCCGCCTCGATGATCTTGTCCTTGGAGAAGAAGCCGGACAGGCCCGGGAAGCCGATGATGGCGAGGTAGCCGAGGCCGAAGGTGATGAAGGTGACCGGCATGTACTTCCTGAGGCCGCCGTACTTCCTCATGTCGACCTCGTCGTTCATGCCGTGCATGACCGAACCGGCGCCGAGGAAGAGCCCGGCCTTGAAGAAGCCGTGCGTCACCAGGTGCATGATCGCGAAGACGTAGCCGATGGGGCCGAGGCCCGCGGCGAGCACCATGTAGCCGATCTGCGACATCGTCGAGCCGGCGAGGGCCTTCTTGATGTCGTCCTTCGCGCAACCGACGATCGCACCGAACAGGAGCGTGACGGCGCCGACCACGGTGACGACGAGTTGTGCGTCGGGCGCCGCGTTGAAGATCGCTCCGGAGCGGACGATCAGGTACACGCCCGCGGTCACCATGGTCGCCGCGTGGATGAGGGCCGAGACCGGGGTCGGGCCCTCCATCGCGTCGCCGAGCCAGGACTGGAGCGGTACCTGGGCGGACTTGCCGCAGGCGGCGAGCAGCAGCATCAGGGCGATGCCGGTGAGCTTGCCCTCGGAGGCGTCACCGACGTGGCTGAGGACCGGCCCGAAGGCGAAGGTCCCGAACGTGGTGAACATCAGCATGATGGCGATCGACAGGCCCATGTCGCCGACCCGGTTGACCAGGAAGGCCTTCTTCGCGGCGGTGGCCGCGCTGGGCTTGTGCTGCCAGAAGCCGATCAGCAGGTAGGAGGCGAGACCGACGCCCTCCCAACCGACGTACAGAAGCAGGTAGTTGTCGGCGAGGACGAGGATCAGCATCGCCGCGAGGAACAGGTTCAGATAGCCGAAGAAGCGGCGGCGGCGCTCGTCGTGCTCCATGTACCCGACCGAGTACAGGTGGATGAGCGAGCCGACACCGGTGATCAGCAGGACGAAGGTCATCGACAGCTGGTCGAGGCGGAAGGTGACGTCCGCCTGGAAGCCCTCGACGGGGACCCAGGTCCACAGGTGCTGCATGAGCGTCCGGTGCTCGGCGTTCTTCCCCAGCAGGTCGGTGAAGAGGACGACACCGATCACGAAGGAGGCGGACGACAGGAGCGTGCCGATCCAGTGGCCGACGGCATCGAGCCGCCGGCCGCCGCACAGCAGGACGACCGCTCCGAGCAGAGGCGCCGCTACCAGCAGCGCAATCAGGTTCTCCACGATTCAGCGACCCCTCAGAGCTTCATCAGGCTGGCGTCGTCGACCGAGGCCGAGTGGCGGGAACGGAACAGCGACACGATGATCGCGAGCCCGACCACGACCTCCGCGGCGGCGACGACCATCGTGAAGAAGGCGATGACCTGACCGTCGAGATTGCCGTGCATCCGGGAGAAGGTGACGAACGCGAGGTTGCAGGCGTTGAGCATCAGCTCGACGCACATGAACACGACGATCGCGTTCCGCCTGATCAACACGCCGGTGGCGCCGATCGTGAACAACAGGGCGGAGAGATAGAGGTAGTTGACGGGGTTCACTTCGACGCCTCCTCGGTCCGCTTGAGGTTCGCGGGCTCGATCGGGGTCCGCTCCAGGCGCTCCTCGGCGCGCTGCTCCAGGGCCCGCAGATCGCCCAGCGCCTCGCTGGACACGTCACGGATCTGGCCGCGGTCACGGAGCGTCTTGCTGACCGTGAGCTCGGAGGGGGTGCCGTCGGGCAGCAGGCCCTGGACGTCCACCGCGTTGTGCCGGGCGTAGACGCCGGGGGCCGGGAGCGGCGGGACGTGCTTGCCCTCGCGGACGCGCTGTTCGGACAGCTCTCGCTGGGTCTTGGGCCGCTCGGCGCGCTCGCGGTGGGTGAGCACCATGGCGCCGACGGCGGCCGTGATCAGCAGGGCGCCGGTGATCTCGAAGGCGAACACGTACTTCGTGAAGATGAGGGCGGCCAGGCCCTCCACGTTGCCGTTCGCGTTCGCCGTGC
Source organism: Streptomyces sp. MBT65 (assembly GCF_016612545.1). GTDB lineage: Bacteria > Actinomycetota > Actinomycetes > Streptomycetales > Streptomycetaceae > Streptomyces. The sequence continues at coordinate 10,766 of NZ_JAENRY010000046.1, forward strand.
CCAGGCCGTCGAACTGGTTGATCGAGGCGTTGCCGATGCCCGCGAAGAGCAGGATGCCGAAGCCGAGCCCACAGAGAAGGGCCAGCCAGCGCTGGCCCTTGATGGTCTCCGTCAGGGAGTCGGCGGCCGTGACGCCGACCAGCATCACCACGAAGAGGAACAGCATCATGATCGCGCCGGTGTAGACGACGATCTGTACGACGCCCAGGAAGTAGGCGCCGTTGGCGAGGTAGAACACCGCCAGGATGATCATGGTCCCGGCGAGGGAGAGGGCGCTGTGCACGGCCCTCTTCATGAGGACGGTGGACAGGGCGCCGATCACCGCGACCGTGCCGAGGATCCAGAACTGGAAGGCCTCGCCGGTGGAGGTGGAGTAGGCGGCGGCGAACTGCGCGCTCATGCCTCCACCCCCTCTTCCTCGGGCTTATCGCTCTTGGGCTTATCGCTCTTGGGCTTCTCGCCCTTGGAGACGGCGACTTGGGGCACCGTGCCGGGCGCGGCCTCCGTCACCAGGCCCCGGTAATAGTCCTGTTCGGTCATCCCCGGGTAGATGGCGTGCGGGCTGTCGACCATGGTGTCGTCGAGGCCGGCCAGCAGCTGTTCCTTGGTGTAGATCAGGTTGGCGCGGCTGCTGTCGGCCAGCTCGAACTCGTTGGTCATCGTCAACGCGCGCGTGGGGCACGCCTCGATGCACAGGCCGCACAGGATGCAGCGGGCGTAGTTGATCTGGTAGACGCGGCCGTACCGCTCGCCCGGCGAGTAGCGCTCCTCGTCGGTGTTGTCGGCGCCCTCCACATAGATGGCGTCGGCGGGGCAGGCCCAGGCGCACAGCTCGCAGCCGACGCACTTCTCCAGGCCGTCCGGATGGCGGTTGAGCTGGTGCCGTCCGTGGAACCGGGGGGCTGTGGTCTTCTGCTGCTCCGGGTACTGCTCGGTCAGCCGCTTCTTGAACATGGCCTTGAAGGTCACGCCGAAGCCGGCCACGGGGTTCTGGAAGCCAGGCTTCGTCTGCCCGGTCTCCTTTGGCTCCTCAGCCATCGGACGCCTCCTTTCCATCCAGAGATCCGTCACTGCCAGTGTCCGACCCACCACTGACAATCAACTCCCGCTCGCGGCGCGAGGGGCGCCGCGGCACCGGCGGCAACTCCTGTCCCGGCAGCGGCGGTACGGGGAATCCGCCCGCCATCGCGTCGAACCCGGCGGGTTCCTCGACCGGTCGCGCGTCCTCGTTCGCCTTCTGGCGGAACATGTCCGCGATGAAGGACAGCAACAGCAGGACGAGCACACCGCCGCCGATGTAGAGGGCGATGTCGGCGAAGTCGTAGTTCTCGTTCTTGAGGGTCCGCACGGTCGCGACGAGCATCAGCCAGACCACGGAGACCGGGATGAGGACCTTCCAGCCGAGCTTCATCAACTGGTCGTAGCGCACGCGCGGGAGCGTGCCGCGCAGCCAGATGAAGAAGAAGAGCAGCAACTGGACCTTGACGACGAACCAGAGCATCGGCCACCAGCCGTGGTTCGCGCCCTCCCAGAAGGAGCTGATCGGCCACGGGGCCCGCCAGCCGCCCAGGAAGAGCGTGGTCGACACCGCGGAGACCGTCACCATGTTCACGTACTCGGCGAGCATGAAGAGCGCGAACTTGATGGACGAGTACTCGGTGTTGAAGCCGCCGACCAGGTCGCCCTCGGACTCGGGCATGTCGAAGGGGGCACGGTTGGTCTCGCCGACCATCGTGATGATGTAGATGATGAAGGAGACCGGCAGCAGGATGATGTACCAGCGGTCGTGCTGTTGTTCAACGATCGTCGACGTCGACATCGACCCGGAGTAGAGGAACACCGAGGCGAACGCTGCGCCCATCGCGATCTCGTAGGAGATCATCTGCGCGCAGGAGCGCAGGCCGCCGAGGAGCGGATAGGTGGAGCCGGAGCTCCAGCCCGCCAGGACGATGCCGTAGATGCCGACCGAGGCGACCGCGAGGATGTAGAGCATCGCGATCGGCAGGTCGGTGAGCTGCATCGTGGTGCGGTGGCCGAAGATCGACACCTCGTTGTCGGCGGGCCCGAAGGGGATCACCGCGATCGCCATGAAGGCCGGGATGGCCGCGATGATCGGCGCGAGGATGTAGACCACCTTGTCCGCGCGCTTGACGATCAGGTCTTCCTTGAGCATCAGCTTCACGCCGTCGGCGAGCGACTGGAGCATGCCCCAGGGGCCGTGCCGGTTGGGGCCGATGCGCAACTGCATCCAGGCGACGACCTTGCGCTCCCAGACGATCGAGAACAGCACGGTGATCATCAGGAAGGCGAAGCAGAACACCGCCTTGACGACGACCAGCCACCAGGGGTCGCGGCCGAACATGGAGAGGTCTTCGGCAGCGAGGTACGGGTACGGGCTCATGCCTCCACCTCCTTGGGGGCCTCGCCCGCGAGCGTGGCCGGGCCGATGCGGACGAGTGCGCCGGGCAGCGCCCCGGTGTCGGAGGCGACGCCCCCGCCGGTGGAGTTCAGCGGGAGCCAGACCACCCGGTCGGGCATCTCCGTGATCCGCAGCGGGAGTTCGACGGTGCCGGACGTGCCGGTCACGGCCAGGGCGTCGCCGTTCTTGACGCCCGCCTCTGCGGCCGTGGCGGCCGACACGCGCGCGTGGGCGGCGTGCCGGGTACCGGCGAGTGCGTCGTCGCCCTCCTGGAGCGCGCCCTGGTCGAGCAGCAGCCGGTGCCCGGCGAGCACGGCCTCCCCGGCGGCCGGCCGGGGCAGCACGCCCGCGGTCTCCAGCGGATCGGAGGCCCGCGGCCCGTCCCAGGCACCCAGCCGGTCCAACTCCGCGCGCGTGGTGCGCAGATCGGGCAGTCCCAGGTGGACGTCCATGGCGTCGGCCAGCATGTGCAGCACGCGCGCGTCGGTGGGCGCGAGGGTGCGGGTCATCTGGTCGGGCTTGAGCGCGGCGTCGAAGAAGCGGACCCGGCCCTCCCAGTTGAGGAAGGCGCCCGCCTTCTCGGCGACCGCCGCGACCGGAAGGACGACGTCGGCGTGTTCGGTGACCTCGCTGGGCCGCAGTTCGAGCGACACCAGGAAGCCCACTTCGTGAAGTGCCGCACGCGTGCGTGCCGGGTCGGGCAGATCGCCCGCCTCCACACCGGCGACGAGCAGCGCCCGGAGTTCACCACCGGCGGCGGCCTCGACGATCTGGCCGGCGTCGCGCCCGTAGCGGTGCGGGAGTTCGGCGACGCCCCAGGCGACGGCAACCTCCTCACGCGCGCGCGGGTCGGTGGCCGGACGTCCGCCCGGCAGCAGCGACGGCAGCGCACCCGCCTCGATCGCGCCCCGTTCCCCGGCCCGGCGCGGAATCCACACCAGCCGGGCACCGGTCGCGAACGCGGCCCGTACGGCGGCGGTGAGCCCCCCGGCGACGGCGGCCAGCCGCTCGCCTACGACGATCACCGCGCCCTCGGTGCGCAGCGCCTCGGAGGCGCGGGCACCGTCGTCCTCCAGGCCGAACCCGCTGGCGAGCGCGTCCAGCCACTCGGTCTCGGTGCCGGGAGCGGCCGGCAGCAGGGTGCCGCCCGCCTTCTCCAGGCCGCGCGTGGCGTGGGTGGCGAGCGAGAACACCCGCTGCCCGTGCGTGCGCGAGGCCTTCCGCAGCCGAAGGAAGACGCCGGGCGCCTCCTCCTCGGACTCGAACCCGACCAGCAGAACGACGGGGGCCTTCTCCAGGGAGGTGTACGTGACACCGCCGCCGTCGAGGTCCCGGCCGCGTCCGGCGACCCGGGCGGCCAGGAAGTCGGCCTCCTCGCTGCTGTGCACGCGCGCGCGGAAGTCGATGTCGTTCGTGTCGAGCGCCACGCGCGCGAACTTGCTGTACGCGTAGGCGTCCTCGATGGTGAGCCGGCCGCCGGTGAGGACACCGGTGCGGCCCCGCGCGGCCGACAGGCCCTGCGCGGCGGCCTCCAGGGCCTCCGGCCAGGACGCGGGCTCCAGGACGCCGTCCGCGTTGCGCACCAGGGGCGTCTGCAGCCGGTCGCGCTGCTGCGCGTACCGGAAGCCGAAGCGCCCCTTGTCGCAGATCCACTCCTCGTTGACCTCGGGGTCGACGGCGGCCAGGCGCCGCATGACCTTGCCGCGCCGGTGGTCGGTGCGGGTCGCGCAGCCCCCGGAGCAGTGCTCGCACACGGAGGGCGTGGAGACCAGGTCGAAGGGGCGGGAGCGGAATCGGTACGCCGCCGAGGTGAGCGCGCCCACCGGGCAGATCTGGATGGTGTTCCCGGAGAAGTACGACTCGAAGGGGTCGCCCTCACCGGTGCCGACCTGTTGCAGCGCGCCCCGCTCCAGCAGCTCGATCATCGGGTCGCCCGCGATCTGGTTGGAGAAGCGGGTGCAGCGGGCGCACAGCACGCACCGTTCGCGGTCGAGCAGCACCTGGGTGGAGATCGGGAGCGGCTTCTCGTAGGTCCGCTTCCTGCCCTCGAAGCGGGACTCGGCGTTGCCGTGCGACATGGCCTGGTTCTGCAGGGGGCATTCGCCGCCCTTGTCGCAGACCGGGCAGTCCAGCGGGTGGTTGATGAGGAGCAGTTCCATCACACCGTGCTGGGCCTTCTCGGCCACGGGCGAGCTGAGCTGGGTCTTGACGACCATGCCGTCCGTGCACGTGATCGTGCAGGACGCCATCGGTTTGCGCTGGCCCTCGACCTCGACGATGCACTGACGGCAGGCGCCGACCGGGTCGAGGAGAGGATGGTCGCAGAACCGGGGGATCTCGATGCCGAGTTGCTCGGCGGCGCGGATGACCAGGGTGCCCTTGGGCACGCTGATCTCGGCGCCGTCGATGGTCAGCGAGACGAGATCTTCCGGCGGGACCGCCGCCTCTCCCCCACCGGAGGGAGCGCTCGTGGTCACCGTCATGCGTTCACCTCCGTGCGGTCGGCCCAGGCCGTGGACTTGGCCGGGTCGAAGGGGCAGCCCCGGCCCGTGATGTGCTGCTCGTACTCCTCGCGGAAGTACTTGAGCGAGGAGAAGATCGGCGAGGCGGCGCCGTCGCCGAGGGCGCAGAAGGACTTGCCGTTGATGTTGTCGGCGATGTCGTTCAGCTTGTCGAGGTCGGCCATGGCGCCCTTGCCGGCCTCGATGTCGCGCAGCAACTGCACGAGCCAGTACGTCCCTTCACGGCACGGTGTGCACTTGCCGCAGGACTCGTGGGCGTAGAACTCGGTCCAGCGGGTGACGGCACGCACGACGCAGGTCGTCTCGTCGAAACATTGCAGAGCCTTGGTGCCGAGCATGGAACCCGCGGCACCCACTCCTTCGTAATCAAGAGGGACGTCGAGGTGCTCGTCGGTGAACATCGGCGTGGAAGACCCGCCCGGCGTCCAGAACTTGAGGCGATGCCCGGCCCGCATGCCGCCGCTCATGTCGAGCAGTTGGCGCAGTGTGATGCCGAGCGGCGCCTCGTACTGACCGGGACTGGTGACATGGCCGCTGAGCGAGTAGAGCGTGAAGCCCGGAGACTTCTCGCTGCCCATCGACCTGAACCATTCCTTGCCTTTTTGCAGAATGGCGGGAACTGACGCGATCGACTCGACGTTATTCACCACAGTCGGGCACGCATAGAGGCCCGCGACCGCAGGGAAAGGGGGACGGAGCCGCGGTTGACCACGGCGGCCTTCGAGCGAGTCGAGCAGTGCGGTCTCCTCACCGCAGATGTACGCGCCCGCACCCGCGTGCACGGTGAGCTGGAGGTCGAGTCCGCTGCCCAGGATGTTCTCGCCGAGGAAGCCCTCCGCGTAGGCCTCGCGCACGGCCTCGTGCAACCGCCGCAATACGGGGACGACTTCACCACGCAGATAGATGAAGGCATGCGAAGACCTGATGGCATAGCACGCGATGACAATGCCCTCGATGAGGCTGTGCGGGTTCGCGAAGAGGAGCGGGATGTCCTTACAGGTCCCGGGCTCCGACTCGTCGGCGTTGACAACTAGATAGTGCGGTTTTCCATCCCCTTGAGGAATGAATTGCCATTTCATTCCGGTGGGGAAGCCGGCGCCACCGCGACCGCGCAGACCGGAGTCCTTCACATACGCGATGAGGTCGTCCGGCGACATGGCGAGCGCCTTGCGGAGCCCCTCGTATCCCTCGTGCCTTCGGTACGTGTCCAGAGTCCAGGACTCGTCCTCGTCCCAGAAGGCCGACAGCACGGGTGCGAGCAGCTTCTCGGGGCTGTGGTCTTTCAGTTCGGGTGCCAAGGTCATCACTCCCCCTCCTCGGCGACAGGCCCCGCCGGGTGGGCGGGGTCGGAGGCCGACGTGTCCTGCGGCGCATCGTGCGAACTGAGGTGCTCGGTCGGCGGCTCGTCCTGCGGAGCACCGGAGCCCCGCGGATGGACCACGCGCGCGGGTGCGGTCTCTCCCCTGGCCAGGCGGAGGCCCACCAGCGACGCGGGTCCCGCACCGCCGCTCGCCCCGACGGCCCCGGGCCGCTCGTCGGGGAAGCCGGCGAGGATCCGCGCGGTCTCCTTGAAGGTGCACATCGGCGCCCCGCGCGTGGGCTCCACGGGTGCGCCCGAGCGCAGGTCGTCGACGAGGCGACGGGCGCTGGCGGGGGTCTGGTTGTCGAAGAACTCCCAGTTCACCATCACCACCGGCGCGAAGTCGCAGGCCGCGTTGCACTCGATGTGCTCCAGGGTGACCTTGCCGTCGCCGGTGGTCTCACCGTTGCCGACGCCCAGGTGCTCCTGGAGGGACTCGAAGATGGCGTCGCCGCCCATCACCGCGCACAACGTGTTGGTGCAGACGCCGACCTGGTAGTCGCCGCTGGGCCGACGCCGGTACATCGAGTAGAAGGTCGCCACGGCGGCGACCTCCGCCGTCGTCAGCTCCAGCAGATCCGCGCAGAACTGCTGCCCGGTGCGCGTGACATGGCCTTCCTCCGCCTGCACGAGGTGCAGCAGCGGCAGGAGGGCCGAGCGGGAGTCCGGGTAGCGGGCGATGATCTCCCGCCCGTCGGCCTCCAGCCGGGCCCGGACGTCGTCCGGGTAGGCGGGCGCGGGCAGTTGGGGCATGCCCAGACTGACGCCCTGCTCCGAAGAACTGGTGGTCACCGGTCGACGCCTCCCATCACGGGATCGATGGACGCGACGGCGACGATGACGTCGGCGACCTGGCCGCCCTCGCACATCGCCGCCATGGCCTGAAGGTTGGTGAAGGACGGGTCCCTGAAGTGGACCCGGTAGGGGCGGGTGCCTCCGTCGGACACGGCGTGCACCCCGAGTTCACCCTTGGGCGACTCGACCGCCGCGTACGCCTGTCCCGGCGGCACGCGGAAGCCTTCGGTCACCAGCTTGAAGTGGTGGATCAGGGCCTCCATGGAGGTGCCCATGATCTGCTTGATGTGGTCGAGCGAGTTGCCCAACCCGTCCGGCCCGAGCGCGAGTTGGGCGGGCCAGGCGATCTTCTTGTCGGCGACCATGACCGGGCCGGGCTGCAGCCGGTCCAGGCACTGCTCGACGATCCGCAGCGACTGGCGCATCTCCTCGAGCCGGATGAGGAAGCGGCCGTAGGAGTCGCAGGTGTCGGCGGTCGGGATGTCGAAGTCGTAGGTCTCGTAGTCGCAGTAGGGCTGCGCCTTGCGCAGGTCGTGCGGGAGACCGGTGGAGCGCAGGATCGGGCCGGTGGCGCCGAGGGCCATGCAACCGGCCAGGTCGAGGTAACCGACGTCCTGCATACGGGCCTTGAAGATGGGGTTCCCGGTGGCGAGCTTGTCGTACTCCGGGAGGTTCTTCTTCATCTTCTTCACGAACTCGCGGATCTGGTCCACCGCGCCGGGCGGCAGGTCCTGGGCGAGTCCGCCGGGGCGGATGTACGCGTGGTTCATCCGCAGGCCCGTGACGAGCTCGTAGATGTCGAGAATCATTTCACGATCGCGGAATCCGTAGATCATGATCGTGGTGGCGCCGAGTTCCATGCCGCCGGTGGCGATGCACACCAGGTGGGAGGAGAGCCGGTTCAGCTCCATCAGGAGCACCCGGATGATCTTCGCCCGCTCGGTGATCTGGTCCTCGACGCCGAGGAGTTTCTCGACGGCGAGACAGTAGGCGGTCTCGTTGAAGAAGGACGTCAGATAGTCCATGCGCGTCACGAACGTGGTGCCCTGTGTCCACGTCCGGTACTCGAGGTTCTTCTCGATACCGGTGTGGAGGTAGCCGATGCCGCAGCGGGCCTCGGTGACCGTCTCGCCGTCGATCTCCAGGATCAGACGGAGCACACCGTGTGTGGAGGGGTGCTGGGGCCCCATGTTGACGACGATGCGCTCGTCGTCGGCCCGGGCCGCGGACTGGACGACCTCGTCCCAGTCGCCACCGGTGACCGTATATACGGTCCCCTCGGTGGTCTCGCGCGCCGAGGCGGCCGAAGCGGATGCTGACTGCGTGCTCACGAGTACGACCTCCGCTGGTCCGGAGCCGGGATCTGGGCGCCCTTGTACTCGACGGCGATGCCGCCGAGGGGGTAATCCTTGCGCTGCGGGTGGCCCGGCCAGTCGTCCGGCATCATGATCCGCGTCAGCGCCGGGTGACCGTCGAAGACGATGCCGAAGAAGTCGTAGGTCTCGCGCTCGTGCCAGTCGTTGGTCGGATAGACCGCGACCAGTGACGGGATGTGCGGATCGCTGTCCGGGGCGCTGACTTCGAGGCGGATCAGCCGGTTGTGGGTGATCGAGCGCAGGTGGTAGACGGCGTGCAGCTCGCGGCCCTTGTCGTGCAGGTAGTGGACCGCGCTGACGCCGGTGCAGAGTTCGAAGCGCAGGGCCGGGTCGTCGCGCAGGGTCTGGGCGACGCGGACCAGGTGCTCGCGTTCGATGTGGAAGGTGAGTTCGTCCCGGTCGACGACCGTCTTCTCGATCGCGTTGTCGGGCAGCAGGCCCTGTTCCTCCAGGGCGCCCTCCAACTCGTCGGCGACCTCGTCGAACCAGCCGCCGTAGGGCCGGCTCGCGGCTCCCGGCAGGCGGACCGAGCGGACCAGGCCGCCGTAACCGGACGTGTCACCACCGTTGTTGGCGCCGAACATGCCGCGCTGGACGCGGATCTCCTCACCGCCGTCCCCGCGTTGGCCGGGGAGGTTGGACCCGGCGAGGTCCTTCTCGGGGTTGGTGCCGTTCGCGTCGCTCACCGCAGCAGGCCCTTCATCTCGATGGTGGGCAGTGCCTTGAGCGCCGCCTCCTCCGCCTCACGGGCCGCCTCCTCGGCGTTCACGCCGAGCTTGGAGGACTGGATCTTCTGGTGGAGCTTGAGGATCGCGTCCATCAGCATCTCGGGCCGTGGCGGGCAGCCCGGGAGGTAGATGTCGACCGGGACGATGTGGTCGACGCCCTGCACGATCGCGTAGTTGTTGAACATGCCGCCCGACGAGGCGCAGACGCCCATGGAGATGACCCACTTGGGGTTCGGCATCTGGTCGTAGACCTGGCGCAGCACCGGCGCCATCTTCTGGCTGACCCGGCCCGCGACGATCATCAGGTCCGCCTGGCGGGGAGATCCGCGGAAGACCTCCATGCCGAAGCGGGCCAGGTCGTAGCGTCCGGCGCCCGTCGTCATCATCTCGATGGCGCAGCAGGCGAGGCCGAACGTGGCCGGGAAGACGGATGCCTTGCGCACCCAGCCCGCGGCCTGCTCGACGGTGGTCAGCAGGAATCCGCTCGGCAGCTTTTCTTCGAGTCCCATGGTCTAAGGCCCCTCAGTCCCATTCCAGGCCGCCGCGCCGCCATACGTACGCGTACGCGACGAAGACGGTGAGCACGAAGAGCAACATCTCCACGAGCCCGAAAACACCCAGGGCGTCGAAGGTGACGGCCCAGGGGTAGAGGAAGACGATCTCGATGTCGAAGACGATGAAGAGCATCGCCGTCAGGTAGTACTTGATGGGGAAGCGCCCGCCGCCGGCCGGCGTGGGGGTCGGCTCGATGCCGCACTCGTACGCTTCGAGCTTGGCCCGGTTGTACCGCTTCGGACCGATCAGCGTGGCCATGACCACGGAGAAGATCGCAAAGCCTGCCCCGAGGGCTCCCAGTACGAGGATGGGCGCATACGCGTTCACCGCTCCTCGCTCCTCTCAGTCGGCACTGACTGCTGGCGATGGCATCGGGTCCGCTTCCGCCTCACGCGCCGCTCAAACCCCGTTCGTCCCAACGAAGATCGCGAACATGTGAAGCAGGTCACAAGCCCAACTGCCTCGCATCTTATGCCCGGCGCTCTGTGATCTGCGACACGGGGTATTACACAAGCTTTGTGATCTCCACCACCTGACGGTGGATCATCAAGCCGAGCGGGCGGCGATCTTCGCACGCGAAGCGTCCGCATGATCACCGGAGGTGACATTTCCGCTCGTCATCGCAGGCCGGGAAGGGCGTCTCAATATCAAGAGGCTTCCCTTGCATGCAAATTGGAGTTGGACGGGGCGGCTTGATAGTGGAGGCCCATTCACACATCAGGGGGAGGCGCGCGGCGCGATGTGGACGCGTGCACACGTTCACGAAGTCACCCGTCGGCGGTACCCACGCGAGACGCTCGCATTCCGGTAACCGTTCCGTGACCTGCGCCACACTCATGAGAGGCGCATGAGAACCGGGCTTGGCCACCTGTCCCAACCAGTGGTAGTCGTCCGGCAATTCGGGCGTAACGACGAAAGCCCGTGATCACGGGCCTGATCGGGCAGGTCCGCAATGTCCGTTACGGCGTCAATAAGGAACGGCACACCCGAAGTTCGTGGTCCCCGTTGAACAATTGTGGCGCAGCACACGTTTCTTGAAGGTATGGAGGAGTCCCTGATACCGGTTGGTCTCATGTCCCACACCGCTCACATACGCAGCCACCGGAAACCCCGCCGCAGCGCGACGACGAACATCGCCGTGCGTGCCGGAGTTGCCGGTGGCGTTCTCAGCATGGCGGCGGCTGGTGCAGCCTCGGCCAACGCTGCCGAGACGACGCAGACCCTGCAACTGCCCACCCTGACCGCCGACCTGTCCGCACAGGTCGCCCAGTCCGCCGAGGCCACGCAGCAGGCCGCGGCGAACTACCAGCTGCAGGCCGAGCGCGACACGGCGGCCGCAAACGCCGCGAAGCAGGCCAAGGCGGACCTCGCGGACGCCAAGAAGAAGGCGGAGGCCAAGAAGAAGGCCCAGGAGACCGCTCGTAAGGACGCTGCGGCCCGCGCCGCGTCGCGCAGCGCCGAGAGGACCACCCTGGCCTCTGCTGCGACCACGAGCGCCTCCACGAGCACGTCCTCGTCGACGGCGACCGGTTCGGCCGCGGCCGTCGTGGCCTTCGTGAAGGCCCAGATCGGCAAGTCCTATGTCCTGGGCGCCACCGGCCCCAGCGCCTACGACTGCTCCGGGCTCGTCGGGGCCGCGTTCAAGCAGGTCGGCATCAGCCTGCCGCGCGTCTCCCAGGACCAGTCGACCGCCGGTACTCAGGTGTCCCTGAGCAACCTTCAGGCCGGCGACATCCTGTACTGGGGCAGCGCGGGCAGCGCCTACCACGTGGCGGTGTACGTGGGCGACGGCATGTTCGTCGGCGCGCAGAATCCCTCCACCGGCATCGTGGAGCGCCCGCTCTCCTACGACATGCCGACCGGTGCGGTGCGGGTGCTCTGAGCCCGCGCACGACGCCGTGAGCATGGGACCGTTGCCTCGGGGGCAGCGGTCCCCTCGGCGTACCCCGAGCAGGCTCCACGCTCTCCGGGCGTCCCTGGCACGGCTCTCCGGGCGTCCCTGGCACCGGAGTTCGCGGCTTCGTCACCGGAGTTCGCCGCTTTCCTACCGGAGTTCGCGGCTTCCCTGAAAGGCTCTTCTCTCAAGGTTCTTCAGTTCGGCTGACCACACAGCCGGACGCCAAACCCGAGGAGAGCAAGTCATGCCACGTGTCTTCGTCCAGGGCAGCCCCGTCGACTCCTACCCCCGCCCCGCACCCGAGGCCGGACGCGGCCGCGTGCGGCGCGTCACCGAGGTCGGTGAAGAGGTCCTGCACCGGCCGAGCCGGGACGTCACCGAGTTCGGGCCCGATCTCGCCGCGCTCATCGACGACATGTTCCTCACCATGTACGTCGCCGACGGAGCGGGCCTGGCGGCCAACCAAGTGGGCGTGGATCTGCGCCTGTTCGTGTACGACTGCCCCGACGACGACGGTGTCCGACATGTCGGACACATCGTCAACCCGGTCCTCGACCCGCTCGACCCGGCCGGGCGCCGGCTGCTCGACGAGGGCGAGGGGTGCCTGTCGGTGCCGGGCGCCGTGATGGACGTACCGCGTCCCGACCGGGCCGTGGTGCGCGGGCTCGACAAGGACGGCGACGCGCTTGTGATCGAAGGCACGGGCTACTTCGCGCGCTGCCTCGCGCACGAGACCGACCACGTCAACGGCCAGGTCTATCTGGACCGCCTCTCCAAGCGGGACCGCAAGGAGGCGCTGCGGCAGGTGGCGGACCGGCGGGACGAGGTGTTCGCCCGCCGGGCCGCCAAGACGGCCGCGCTCAGCGGCTGATCGCGCCCAAGCCCCAAGGGGGCCCTACGGCTACGCCTTCGGCGCCACCTTGCTCAGCCCGTTGATGATGCGGTCCATCGCGTCGCCGCCCGTCGGGTCGGTGAGGTTGGCCAGCATCTTCAGGGTGAACTTCATCAGCAGGGGGTGCGTCAGGCCGCGCTGGGCCGCGATCTTCATGACCTTCGGGTTGCCGATGAGCTTCACGAAGGCGCGGCCCAGCGTGTAGTAGCCGCCGTAGGTGTCCTTGAGGACCTGCGGGTAGCGCTGGAGGGCCAGTTCGCGGCTCGCGGGGGTCGGGCGGGCGTGGGCCTGGACGATGACGTCGGCGGCGAGCTGGCCGGACTCCATGGCGTAGGCGATGCCCTCGCCGTTGAAGGGGTTCACCAGACCGCCGGCGTCGCCGACCAGCAACAACCCCTTCGTGTAGTGGGGTTGGCGGTTGAAGGCCATCGGGAGGGCGGCGCCGCGGATCGGGCCCGTCATGTTCTCCGGGGTGTAGCCCCAGTCCTCGGGCATGGACGCGCACCAGGCCTTCAGCACCTCGCGCCAGTCCAACTCCTTGAAGGAGTCGGAGGTGTTGAGGACACCGAGGCCGACGTTCGAGGTGCCGTCGCCCATGCCGAAGATCCAGCCGTAGCCGGGCAGCAGGCGGTCCTCGGCGCCGCGCCGGTCCCACAGTTCCAGCCAGGACTCCAGGTAGTCGTCCTCGTGGCGGGGCGAGGTGAAGTACGTGCGCACCGCGACACCCATCGGGCGGTCCTCGCGGCGGTGCAGGCCCATCGCGAGGGAGAGCCGGGTGGAGTTGCCGTCGGCGGCGACCACCAGGGGCGCATGGAAGGTGACTTCGCGTTTCTCGTCGCCGAGCTTGGCGTTGACGCCGGTGATCCGGCCGGTGCGCTCGTCGATGATCGGGGCGCCGACGTTGCAGCGCTCGTAGAGGCGGGCGCCCGCCTTCTGGGCGTTGCGGGCGAGCTGTTCGTCGAAGTCGTCGCGCTTGCGGACGAGGCCGTAGTCCGGGAAGGAGGCGAGATCCGGCCAGTCGAGCTGGAGACGGACGCCGCCGCCGATGATGCGCAGGCCCTTGTTGCGCAGCCAGCCGGCCTCCTCGGAGATGTCGATGCCCATGGCCACGAGCTGCTTGGTGGCGCGCGGGGTGAGGCCGTCGCCGCACACCTTCTCGCGCGGAAACTGGGTCTTCTCCAGCAGGAGTACGTCGAGTCCGGACTTGGCGAGGTGGTAGGCGGTGGCGGAGCCGGCTGGCCCCGCGCCGACGACGATCACATCGGCGGTGTTTTCGGAGAGGGGCTCGGTCACGGCGGGATCTCCCGAAGTTCGCGATCTGCGTGCCGACCGGCACTGGACATGGGCAGTCTATTCAGCGTCGCTGATCACCAGGCTGAAGGGCTGCCCCGTGAACCGAGCTCTCCCCGCAGTACGGCTGCGTGTCCCCACCGACGAGGACGCCGTCGCCTGGCACCGGGCCTTCGACCACCCCGATGTCATGGAGTTCCACGGCGGCCGGTCCGCGGAACTGTCCGTCTACGAGGAACTCACCGCCCGCCAGCGCCGGCACGACGCGGAGCGCGGTTTCTGCCTGTGGACGATGCTCGACGACACCGACCGGGTCATCGGCTTCACCGGCGCCCAGCCGTGGCCGCAGGACTGGGGACCGAAGGGTGAGATCGAGATCGGCTGGCGGCTGGGACGGGAGTTCTGGGGCCAGGGGTATGCCACCGCGGCGGCGGAAGCGACCCTGGAGCGGGTGCGGGCGGCCGGGGTGCCGAGCGTGGTGGCGATGGTCCTGGCCGGCAACACCCGGTCCATCGCGGTGACCCGGCGGCTGGGCATGAAGCTCGAGGAGGTCTTCACCACGCCCTCGCGCGCGGAGGAGGGGCACTGCTACCGGCTCGTACTGTAACTGAGAGTAACTAACAGCTACAGAACGACACTTGACGCTTCCGGTCGGGACCGGACCGGGGTTACCCTGCCGGTACCGCTGGGGGTGACATCTGTGCGCTTAACACCCAAAACACCCGAAGTGCGCGTGCCACGGCTCGTCGGCCTGATGGCCGTGGACGCGCGCGAGACGGCCCAGTCGCGCGGGCTGTTCATCAACTCGCCGGACCGGCCCGACTTCCATCTCGCCGTCGTCGACTACGTCGTACGGCAGTACCCGCAGCCCGATGCCGAGGTGCCGCGGGACTCCGTCGTCTACGTGTGGTTCGACTTCGGTGAGGGGGACGGTGGGGGCGGTATGCGCGAGCCGCGCGTACCCCGGCCGCCGAGCGGGGGGATGCAGCGCGAGCTGGACGAGCCGCCGGGCGACGCGTTCTTCGCGTCGGTGCTCGGCTAGCGGAGCCGCCGAGCCCTCAGAGTTCCCCGGTTCCCTTGAAGCCCCGGTGCAGGGCCACGATCCCGCCGCTCAGGTTGCGATAGGCGACCTTCGACCAGCCGGCCCCGGTCAGCCGCTCGGCCAGCGCGGGCTGGTCGGGCCAGGCGCGGATGGACTCGGCGAGATAGACGTACGCGTCCGGGTTCGAGGACACGGACCGGGCGACCGGCGGCAGCGCGCGCATCAGGTACTCGGTGTAGACCGTGCGGAAGGGTGCCCAGGTCGGGTGCGAGAACTCGCAGATCACCACCCGGCCGCCGGGCTTGGTCACCCGGTACAGCTCGCGCAGCGCGGCGTCCGTGTCCTGCACGTTCCGCAGCCCGAAGGAGATGGTCACGGCGTCGAACGTGTCGTCCTTGAACGGCAGCTTCGTGGCGTCGCCGGCCGTGAGCGGCAGCCAGGGGTGGCGCTTCTTGCCGACCTGGAGCATGCCGAGGGAGAAGTCGCAGGGGACGACATAGGCGCCGCTCCGGGCGAAGGGGAGCGAGGACGTGGCCGTACCGGCTGCCAGGTCCAGGATCTTCTGCGCGGGGCGGGCGTCGACCGCCTTCGTGACCTCCTTGCGCCATCGGCGGTCCTGGCCGAGCGACAGCACGTCGTTGGTGAGGTCGTACCGTTCCGCCACGTCGTCGAACATCGAGGCGACTTCGTGCGGCTGCTTGTCCAGGGATGCGCGGGTCACGGGCCCATTGTGGCAGTACGGGCCGGGCACCCCGAAGGCGCCCGGCCCGTAGAACCCGCTGTGAAAAGGAAGCCCGGAGACTTCACGACGGCAGCAGCCTCGGTTTCTTCTTCGCCGCCACGTCCTCCACCCAGCCGCACAGCACGATGAAGAGGGCGATCAGAATCCAGCCGATGCCGAACATGAACCACTGGCTCCCCAGCGGCAGCCACTTCTCGAAGGCGGGCACCTTCCAGAACTGGTCGGTCAGCGGCACCGCGAGCACCAGCGCGATCTCGTGCCACAGATAGATCGTCACAGCACGCGAGTTGAAGATCGTGACGATCCGGTCGAGCCGTTTGAAGCGGGTCAGCCAGGCGAAGTCGATGGCGAAGTAGGCCTTGGCCCACATCAGCAGCATGACGTAACCGGCGGACCAGTAGGTCTGGGCGAGCGGGTTCTCGTCCAGGTCGTAGGTGCCGGCCTCGGCCTGGTGCGTGAAGGCGTACCAGCCGCCGAAGACGATCGCGGCGACCGACAGCGTCACCACCAGGAACGGCTTCAGCTTCTGGAGCACCCCGTCGCGGTGCGCGAAGCCGAGGATCCAGCAGAAGAGGTACGTCGACAGGTCCCACAGGGCGTTGCCGAAGCGGTTGTCCGGCCCCGCCCACACGTACTTCAGGACCACGATCGGCACCAGCGTCAGCAGCAGCACCGGGATCGGCGCCTTGCGGAAGATCCACAGCAGCGCCGGTGAGAGCAGCACGAACCACAGATACGTCCGCAGGTACCAGAGGATCTCCCAGGCCTGAAGCCCCCAGGCGTTGCCCGGCGGATCCCCGACCGGCACCACCCAGAAGATGATCTGCCAGCCCGGCATCCAGTCGTGGATCATCATCGCGACGAGCACGAAGAAGCCCCAGAACCAGAACGGCGGCAGCAGCCTCCGCATCCGGCTCTTGACCACCTTGAACGCGGGCCGCTCCAGCGACTTCGCCATCAGCGTCCCGGCCAGCCCGAACATGATCCCCATCGAGGGGAACACCATCCCGCACCAGGCCCACCCGAAGGTGTGGTACGTCACGACCCGGATCAGCGCGACGGCCCGCAGGGTGTCGAAGTACCGGTCACGCCCCGCCGGTTTGACCGCGGGCGCGGCCTCCTCGACCACCTCCTCGACCACCGCCTCGGACTCGACCACCGGCTCCGTCTCGGGTTCCGTCTCGGGTTCCGGCTCCAACTCCGGTTCTACGACGGGAAGAGGCGCCGTCGCGTACACCGGCGGCCCGTAGTCGACGTACTGCGGAGGCTGTTGCTGCTGTTGGTACGGGTACGGGGACGGCTGCTGAGGCTGCCCGTACGGCTGGGGCTGGCCGTACCCGTCGTAGCCGTACGGCTGTTGGGGGTACTGAGGTTGTTGCTGGGGCTGGCCGTACCCACCCCCGTATCCCGGTTGCTGCTCCCAGCTCATCAGCTCGCCCCCGCCGGTGTGCCGACCTCGCCGGTGCGCTTGAGTTTCTGCCAGCGCAGCCGGCCGCCGGTCAGGGCGGTGATGGAGGAGTGGATGAGGACGAGGTACATCATCTGGCGGTAGGCCAGTTGCTGGAGCGGCATCATCAGCAGATAGCGGTACTTCTCCTTGTCCAGCCTGAACGCGTAGGCCGCGCACAGGAGTTGGATGCCGAGGACCGCGAACCACATCGCGAGGGACGCCCAGAAGTCGACGAAGATCATCGAGTAGACGGTGAAGACGTCGATCAGTGGGGCGAAGACCGGCGTGATGATCTGGAAGATCACCACCAGGGGCATGCCGACCCGGCCGAAGCGGCCCGAAGGACCCTTGTCCGTAAGGGACTTGCGGTGCTTCCACAGGGCCTGCATGGTGCCGTACGACCAGCGGTAGCGCTGCGACCAGAGCTGCTTGAGGGAGGCCGGGGCCTCCGTCCAGGCCCTGGCGTGCTCCTGGTAGACGACCCGCCAGCCCTCGCGGTGCATGGCGATGGTGATGTCCGTGTCCTCGGCGAGCGTGTCCTCGCTCATGCCGCCGACCTGGAGCACCGCCTCGCGGCGGAACGCGCCGATCGCGCCCGGGATGGTGGGCATGCAGCGCAGCAGGTCGTACATGCGGCGGTCGAGGTTGAAGCCCATCACGTACTCGATGTGCTGCCAGGCGCCGATGACCGTGTTGCGGTTGCCGACCTTGGCGTTGCCCGCGACCGCGCCGACCTCGGGATCGGCGAAGGGCTGCACCAACTGCCGTACGGTGTCGGGTTCGAAGACGGTGTCGCCGTCCATCATCACGACGATGTCGTAACTCGCGCTGCGCACACCGTTGTTGAGGGCGGCCGGCTTGCCCGCGTTCTCCTGGCGGATGACCCGGACGTTCGTCATGCCGAAGGAGCGGGCCGCCTCGCGGGCGATCTCCGAGGTGCCGTCCGAGGAGCCGTCGTCGACGACGATGACCTCGATCGGATGGGTGCTCTTCGCCAGCGACTCAAGGGTGTTGGCGATGCACTCCTTCTCGTTGTACGCCGGGACGATCACCGTCACCGGGCGGGTGACGGTCGGACCCCAACTGAACCGGCGTTTGTTGCGCTGTCTGTAGTGCCGCCGGGCGAGGATCAGCATCATCCCGAAGCGGCTCATCACGGCGACGCCGACGACGGTCAAGCCTGCCGCAAGTCCCGGCACCACCCACTCGGCGACCGTGACGGCGTAGATGAGCGCCTTGCCCTCGTAGAGGGTCATGCCGGTGGCCTCGCGGTGGGCGCCCTGGAGGATCGAGGTCTGGCGGGTGCCGTTGCGGTTGGTGCCGTTGCCGGTGCCCCCGCCTGCCGCGCCCGCGCCGCCGACGGCCGAGTCGACCGGGGTCGTGCCGGTGCCGCTGCCGTTCGCTGCGCCGGTGGTGCCGGGTGCGCCGGAGGGCGCAGCGGACGGTGCCGCGGAGGGCTGGGCGCCCGCCTCGACCGTGCCGGTGCTCGTCCCGGCGGCCGCTCCGGCGCCCGCTCCCGTACCGGTCCCGCTCGCCCGCTGGGCGGCGGTGTTCTTGGCGATGGCGCCGCTCACGGTGGTGAACGTGTAGCCCTTCGCCTTCATCTTCTCGATGTACTGGGGCAGCGCCTTCATGGTCTGCGAGCGCACCCCGCCGGCGTCGTGGAAGAGCACCGAGGACCCCGAAGTCCCGGACGGCGTCGCCCACTTGATGATCTTCGCGACCCCGGGCTGCTTCCAGTCGTCGCTGTCGGTGTCGACGAAGACGCTGGTGTAGCCGGACGCGCCGAGCTTCTTGTAGACGGGGTAGCTGTAGTTGTCGATGGCGTCCGTCTCCGAGGAGTACGGCGCGCGGAACAGCGTGGTGGTGATCCCGGCCGCGCCCGCGAGCGCGAGCTGCGTCTGTTCCATCTCCCGCTTGATACGGGCGTCGCTCTGGTAGGAGAGGTCGACGTGGGTGAACGTGTGGATGCCCACCTCGTTCCCCTCCGAGACCATCTGCTTCACGATGCTCGGGTAGCGCGAGACCATCGAGCCCACCAGGAAGAACGTGCCCGGCACGTCGTACTTCTTGAGGATCTTCAGGACCGTGGGCGTGTAGGTGGGGTTCGGGCCGTCGTCGAAGGTGAGGACGATGGTCTTCTTCGGGATGGTCTGGGTGACCGGCTTGCCGTTCCGGAAGGTCAGGATCGGGCCGCCGTTGAGCACCTTGTCGGGGACCTTGCCGGCGCTCGCGCCGTCCCGGACGCGCTGGTCGCCGCCGACTTCCGCGCGCAGGTAGCCGTCGAGCAGCATCACGCAGGTGAGGCCGAGGAGAAGCAGCAGGGCGAGAATCACTCGGGGGCGCTGGAGCGCGGCGGCCTTTCCGGCCGCGCGCTCCATCCGAGTGGGGGCGCGCCGGCGCCCACGCGAAGGAGTCGTCGTAGTCATGGCTGCGGTGGCGCTCCGGTCAGTGTGCGGTGGCTGAGGAGGACGGGGCCGCACCCGTGGGGGCACCCGAGGGGATGTCGGTCGGGGCGCCGGTCGGAACACCGGAGGGCGCTACGCCGCCTCTGCCGCCGTCGGGGCCGTAGCCACCGCCGGGAGCCGAACCGGCCTGGCCGCCGCCGAACGGCAGCAGCGAGGAGGGGTTGATCGAGAGGCCCCAGCCCATGAACGCCATGCCGAGTACGAACGCGTACCCGAGGCAGACGGTGCCCATGAGGAGGCCGATCCGGCGCAGCACCTTGGACCGGCGGCCGGAGTTGTCAACGAACACAGGGCCTTCAGCGGACTCGTTGCCGCGTTTGCGGCGGCGACCGCGCGCAGAGGCTTGGTTATCGATGGCGGACTCGGATTGCATTCCCCAGACATTAGGCCGCCTTTATGTGACCAAAACTCTGATTCTCTTGTGAGCCCGCCCAGAAAAATGCCGGGACCTGTGCCTTCCCTTAGAGAACCCAGGAAATGCCATATGAGCGGCCGGTGTCGGTAGTGTCATCAATATTCCGCTTCGTCGCCCGAGTTGACCGTTTCGCGTCTCGATACCCGTGGGTTTCCTATGTTTTCTCTGTCTTCGTGAGACACAGCCCCATGTGCTTCATTTAGGCTCCGGAAACCGGCTCTGTTTCCATCCTGAGACAGAAATCACCGTCCCCACACGGAAAGGGTGCATGCTCAATGAGGAGTTTCCTGAAACCGGCGGCCGGGCTCACCTGCTTGTTTGCCCTCACGGTCACCGGATGCTCCTCGAGCTCCGAAGACTCGTCGGACGCGGCACCGTCAGCGACCCAGGAGGCGAGTACGAGCCCCGCCGAAAGCGCCTCCCCGACGCCCTCGGCCTCGTCGTCCTCGACGACGTCCTACGCGCCGTACGTGAGCGTCACGACCGCCGCCGACACGGACGGCACGGGGTCGCCGTCGACGTACAACCTCGCTTTCGCCATCGCCAAGGGCAGCACGTGCACGCCGGAGTGGAACGGCACGACCGCGATCGACAACGCGGCCGTGAAGTCCCGGATCGCGGCGCTCAAGACGTCCGGCGCGACCGTCCGGGTCTCCTTCGGCGGAGCCTCCGGCAAGGAGCTGGCCGAGACCTGCACGAGTGTGACCGCGCTCGCGAAGGCGTACGGCGAGGCGCTGGACGCGGCCGGTTCGACCCAGGCCGACTTCGACATCGAGGGCGACGCGCTCACCGACTCGGCGTCGGTCGCCCTGCGGTCCAAGGCGATAGCCGTGCTCCAGAAGGAACGCACCGACCTCCAGGTGTCCTTCACCCTGCCGGTGATGCCGTCCGGTCTCGACTCCGACAGCCTGGCCCTGCTGGAGTCCGCGAACGACAACGCGGTCGCCGTCTCCACGGTCAACATCATGACGATGAACTACGGCGAGTCGTACACGGGGGACATGGGCGACTATGCGATCACGTCGGCCACGGCCACGCACACCCAGTTGAAGAAGGTGTTCGGGTTGTCCGATGCGGGGGCGTGGCAGGGGATGGCGTTGACCTCGATGATCGGGGTCAACGATGTGTCGGGGGAGACGTTTTCGCTGTCGGACGCGGCGCAGGTGCGGAAGTTCGCCGAGTCGAAGGAGGTCGCGTGGGTATCCATGTGGTCGACGTTTCGGGATCAGCAGTGTGAGAGCGGGTCGTCCGATGACGATGCGGCGACCGATTGCAGTGGGGTGACGCAGAGTTCGGGGGCGTTTGGGGAAGCGTTTGCCGGGTGACCGTTCGTTGTCGCTAGGTGCGCCCACGCGGCGGAGCCGCACAATGTCACAGCCCCGCGCCCCTAAGGGAACTGCCCCTAGCGGCGTCTGTGGACTAGGCGGCCTGCGCATACCGTCGCGATGCAGGTGCCGGCCCCATCGAATACGGCTAGGTCGGCACGGCCAAGGTCTACAAGAGTCATAGGGCGCGGGCGGGTGAGGATCTCGACCCCGTTCCGTTCCGCCGCCACCCGGAGTTCGAGTGAATCCACGTGTTCCGCCAGGACGGCCGTCGCGCCCGTCTTCAGTACGGCGTGAATGCGTTCGCGTGGGCTCGGGGCGGCCGGGAGGGGGCCCTCGTGGACGCGGGCCGGGCCCAGGACGCCCGGCCAACTCCGCACCCGTGCACCGGGAAAGCGCTGCTGGAGTTCCGGCAGCGTCCCGGTGCCCGCGATCCGGGAACCCTCGACGGCGACCGCCCCGCCCTCGTCCGCCGTGTGAATCGTCAGCACGGGCAGGTCAGTTGGCGGACAGGAGCTTCAACTCCGGGTGGGCCGTGCCGCCTTCGATCGCCGTGGACGAGATGTGGGACATGACCCGCTCGTCGACGGGGTCGTTCGCCGGGTCGTCGTGGACGACGATGTGCTCGTACGTGGTGGTCCGTTGGGCGGGGACGCGGCCCGCCTTGCGGATCAGGTCGATGATCTCCAGGCGGTTGGAGCGGTGCTTCGCGCCGGCGCTGGAGACGACGTTCTCCTCCAGCATGATCGAGCCGAGGTCGTCCGCGCCGTAGTGCAGGGAGAGTTGGCCGACCTCCTTGCCGGTGGTGAGCCAACTGCCCTGGATGTGGGCGATGTTGTCCATGAAGAGACGCGCGATGGCGATCATGCGCAGGTACTCGAAGAGCGTGGCCTGCGTGCGGCCCTTCAGGTGGTTGTTCTCGGGCTGGTAGGTGTACGGGATGAAGGCCCGGAAGCCGCCCGTGCGGTCCTGGACGTCACGGATCATCCGCAGGTGCTCGATGCGCTCGGCGTTGGTCTCGCCGGTGCCCATGAGCATGGTCGACGTGGACTCGACGCCCAGGTTGTGCGCCGCCTCCATGATCTCCAGCCAGCGCTCGCCGGACTCCTTGAGGGGCGCGATCGCCTTGCGCGGGCGGGCCGGGAGCAGCTCCGCACCCGCGCCGGCGAAGGAGTCGAGACCGGCCGCGTGGATGCGCGAGATGGCCTCCTCGACGGAGACCTTCGAGATCCGGGCCATGTGCTCGACCTCGGACGCGCCGAGGGAGTGGATGACCAGCTGGGGGTACGCGGCCTTGATCGCGGCGAAGTGCTTCTCGTAGTACTCGACGCCGAAGTCCGGGTGGTGTCCACCCTGGAACATGATCTGCGTACCGCCGAGTTCGACGGTCTCCGCGCACCGGCGAAGGATGTCGTCGAGGTCCCGCGTCCAGCCCTTGGCGGTGTCCTTGGGGGCCGCGTAGAACGCGCAGAACTTGCACGCCGTGACGCACACGTTCGTGTAGTTGATGTTCCGCTCGATGATGTACGTCGCGATGTGCTCCGTACCCGCGTACCGCCGCTTGCGTACGGCGTCGGCGGCGGCGCCGAGCGCGTGCAGCGGGGCGTCGCGGTAGAGGTCGAGCGCCTCTTCGGGGGTGATGCGCCCGCCCTCGGCGGCACGGTCGAGGACGGACTGAAGCTCGGCCTTCTCGGTCACCGGGAGGTCCCTTTCGTCAAGGGTCGCGGACACGCAGGTGTTGCGGACGGACTTCGCCAGCCTACGCCAGCGGATTTCCCGCCCCGACCTCAGGCCACGCGGGTCCCGGCCTCAGGCCGTGTACGCCCCGACCAGCAGCCCGAGGAAGGCACCGGCGAGCAGAAACGGGCCAAATGGGGCCGCCGTCCTCCCCTTCCGGGCCAGGACACCCCCGTACAACCCCCTGAGCGCGAACCCCGCGAACGCCCCCAGCATCACCGTCGGCCACCCGTACCACCCGAGGACGACCCCCACCGCGACCCCGACCTTCACCTCCCCGATGCCCAGCCCGCCACCGCCCGGGTCCAGGCGCGACAGCGCGAAGTACCCGGCGCCCAGCGCCAGGGCCCCGAGCAGCGCGGTCCGCCAGTGCCCGGCGTGCTCGGGCAGGAGGGTCACGGCGCCGAGGAGGACGAGGGCGACACCCGCGGCGGGGAGCGCCAGGTCGGCGACGGACCGTGCGGACAGGACGGCTGCGGGCGCGAGCAGCAGCCACACCCCCACCTCGGGCCGGATCCCGGTGGCGACGGCGAGCGCGACGCACACCAGCACCACGAGCAGCGCGGTACCGACACCGCGCCGCCCGACCCGCGCCACCACGGCCCCCGCACCGGCGCCCCACACCCCCGCGAGGGCGATCAGGAGATGGTCGTAGTCCACTCGACGGCCCCCGGTCCCTACCCGACCTTCGACATGCGCGCGGTCGGCGAGCCCTCGGCCGAGCTGTCCGACACGTACTTGAGGTCGTCGCCGACGGGGGTGAGGGTGACGGTGTGGGCCGCCTGGTTGCACACGTCGCGGTTGGTCTTCGCGCCCGCTGCCGACGCGACGAGCTGGGTCTTCGTGACCCGCTTCAGGGTCAGTACGTCCTCGCAGACCCCGCCGAGCTGGTCGGTCTGCCGGAGGATGCCCACCTGCTGGCCTACGCCGGCCTTGGCGACCGTGATCCGGAAGGTCCCGTCCGGGAGCGTGCCGCCGAGTGCGGTGCCCTCGCCCTCCCAGGTGCCGAGGTAGACGGCGGGGACGGACGAGAGCGGAGTGCCTTCGGCCGCGGTGGGCGCGGGGCTCGGCACGTCGGTCGCTGCGCTGGTCGACGTACTGCTCGGGGTGGCGCTCGACGCGCCGCTCGGGGCCTTGCTCTTGGTCGGCTCGGTGGCCGAGCCCGCGGAGGTGTCCTTGCCGCTGTCACCCGGCAGCCAGGAGTACAGCGCGAGCGGCCCCAGCACCACCGCGGCGAACCCGGCGACGACCACCACGAGCGCGCAACTGACCTTGCGGCCACGCCTGTCGGCCCCCGGAGCCGCCGTGGCCCCGAGGGAGAGGGAGACCTTCCCGGAACGGCGTCCCGCATCCGGGGGCAGCGTGTCGTGCGGAAGCGCGTCACGGGGTTCGGGCACTACGAAAGGCGGCGCAGTGGGCGCGCCCAACGGCATCACCGGCGGCGGCCCGAAGGCTCCGGAACCCGCACTGCCGAGCGAGGGACTACTGAACCCCACCGGCCCGGAAGGCACCCCCTCGGCCACCCCCGCGGCCTCAAGATTCAACAGCTGTACGGCACTTCGGCTGACCTGCTCCACCAACGCCCCCGGCAGCCACCCGCCCGCCACCAGCCGCACGGCCCCGTCCGGAGCGAGCCGCCGCGCCACCTCGCCCGGAGTCGGCCTGGCAGCAGGGTCCTTGACGAGACAGGCGAGGGCCAGCTCCCGCAACTCACCGTCCATCTCACCCAGTTGGGGCTCTTCGTGGACGACCTTGTAGAGGAGGGCGGCCGAGGAGTCACCGGGGAAGGGCGACTCACCGGTGGCCGCGTAGGCCAGCACGGCACCCAGGGAGAAGACGTCCGACGCCCCGGTCGCGCCCTTCCCGAGGATCTGCTCGGGGGCCATGTAGCCGGGCGAGCCGACGGAGACGCCGGTGGAGGTGAGGGAGGCGGTGCCGTCCGTGGCGCGGGCGATCCCGAAGTCGATGAGGAGCGGCCCGTCGAGGGTGAGGAGCACATTGGACGGCTTCACGTCCCGGTGCACCAGGCCCAGTTCGTGGACGGCCGTCAGCGCTTCGGCCAGCCCCGCGCCCAGCGCCCGTACGGTGGCCGTGGGCAGTGGCCCGCCGTCCGCGACGGCGCCGGAGAGCGACGGACCGGCCGCGTACGCCGTGGCCACCCACGGCACGGCGGCCTCCGGGTCCGCGTCCAGGACGGGGGCCGTCCAGGCGCCGCCCACCCGGCGCGCGGCGTCGACCTCGCGGCGGAAGCGGGCGCGGAACTCCTCGTCGAGCGCGAAGTGCGGATGCACGATCTTGACCGCGACCGTACGACCGCCCGCGCTGCGCCCGAGGTAGACCCGGCCCATCCCGCCGGAGCCGAGCCGGCCGAGCAGCCGGTAGGGCCCCACGACCGTGGGTTCGTCGTCTCCGAGCGGCTGCATGCCGTCCACCCCTCCCCCGTACGACTTCCAGCAGGGTAGTGCGCCACCTTCTGTCTGTACGGCTATTACGGCTGGAGCAGTTCCACGTTCACGTCGGCCGGGAAACCGGTGGTCGGGCCGACCCGGCGGGCGAACTCGGCGACCGCGGCCAACTGGTGGGCACCGAAGCGGAAGTCGAGGGTGGTGAAGTACCGCTCCAGGACCTCCTCGTCGAACTCCTCCCAGCGGGCGGCCTGTTCGGCGACCTTGCCGACCTCTTCGAGGGAGAGGTTGCGGGATTCGAGGAAGGCCTCGTGGACCTTGCGGGTGATGACGGGTTCGCGCTCCAGGTAGTCGCGGCGGGCGGCCCACACGGCGAAGACGAACGGCAGCCCGGTCCACTCCTTCCAGAGCGCGCCGAGGTCGTGCACCTGGAGCCCGAAGCGGGGCCCGTCGAGCAGGTTGGCGCGCAGGGCCGCGTCTCCGATGAGTACGGCGGCCTCGGCCTCCTGCATCATCAGGCTCAGGTCGGGCGGGCAGGTGTAGTAGTCGGGCTGGACGCCGTAGCGCTCGGCGAGGAGGAGCTGGGCGAGGCGGACGGAGGTCCGCGAGGTCGAGCCGAGCGCGACCCGACGGCCGTCGAGCTGGTCCAGCGGGACCTGCGAGACGATCACGCAGGACATCACCGGGCCGTCGCAGCCGACGGCGATGTCGGGGAAGGCGACCAGGTCGTCCGCGTTGCGGAGGAACTCGACGAGCGTGATCGGCCCGATGTCGAGGTCCCCCTGCACCAACTGCTCGCTGAGCTTCTCCGGGGTGTCCTTGGTCAGCTCGAAGTCGAGAAGCGTGCCCGTTCTCGCGAGCCCCCAGTACAGGGGCAGGCAGTTCAGGAACTGGATGTGGCCGACGCGCGGCCGGGTGCGAGAATTGTCCACAACGTGAGGCTAGACCTCATGCGGTACGCTCCATACTTCGGCCCCACAGTCAAGCCTTTGGCGATCTTCAAAC
Organism: Streptomyces sp. MBT65; assembly: GCF_016612545.1. Classification (GTDB taxonomy): domain Bacteria; phylum Actinomycetota; class Actinomycetes; order Streptomycetales; family Streptomycetaceae; genus Streptomyces. The sequence continues at coordinate 37,189 of NZ_JAENRY010000046.1, forward strand.
GTCCGGGTGATGTGATCTTGGCCTCTATTGCTTTCGGCTGCCCGCGTGCTAGGCTCGCCGCCAAGTTGCAGTTTGGTTTCCCTTGCAGTACAGAGCCTGCGGAGCATGTAACCGCAGGCTCTAGTCGTTTTCAGACGTATGCAGTAGTGCGGGACTTGTTTTCACACTTGCAGGGTTCTGGAGCAGGGCAACCCTTTGGGCCCAAGGAGGGCTTATGGCTACCGGAACCGTGAAGTGGTTCAACGCCGAAAAGGGCTTTGGCTTCATCGCCCAAGAAGGCGGCGGCCCCGACGTCTTCGTTCACTACTCCGCGATCAACGCGAGCGGCTTCCGCTCGCTGGAGGAGAACCAGCAGGTCTCCTTCGACGTGACCCAGGGTCCGAAGGGCCCGCAGGCGGAGAACGTCACCCCCGTCTGAGTCACCCGATCGTAGTTATTCGGTCTCGGAGCCTGGTGCTTTGATCCGGAACAGATAGCAGTACCCAAGGAGCCCCGCGCCGCAAGGCGACGGGGCTCCTGCCTTTGCCTCCGGCGGTCGGGCGGGCGGTCGGTGGGGGTC
>NZ_JAENRY010000470.1 GCF_016612545.1 Streptomyces sp. MBT65
ACGTTTCGTCTTTCACTGTCGGCGACCGGTCCGGACGCCGACAGTGAAAGACGAAACGTTTCGGACGCGGCGGGCATCGCGGTGCTCGGCTCGTGTGCCGCGTGGTCGCTGATCACCGCGGCCATGCACGACGGCCGACCCGAGGGAGTGCTGCTCGCGGTTCTCGCGGTCGCCGCCGGTTACGCGTCGGGGCGGATCTCCGGGGCGCTCGTGCCGGTCGCCGCGCCCTGTGCGGGCGCGCTGGCCGGGCTCGGGCTGGCGCTGGCCGAGCCGCATCTCGCCCCGGGCCCCCAGTTCGCCGTGCCGCTGGGCCACGCGGGTGCGAGCGCGGCCCTGCTGACCCTGGCGGTGGGTTCCGCGTGCTGCTCAGCTTGGAGCGCGTCGGCACCGGCGCTACGGCTCGCGCTGTGGCTGCTGGCGGCCGGGATCACGGTCACCGCTGCTGTCCTGGGTTCGGTCACGGGATGCGTCCTGTCCGCGGCGGTGCTGCTGTGCTCGCTCGCCGCCGGCCGGATGCGCCACCGCGGTCGGGGCATCGCGGGCCTGGGCCTGGCCACGGCGCTGGTGACGGGCGCGACCTGGGCCGTCGCCGGAAACGTGCTCCCGGACGGGCTGACCGCGTCCCTGGAGGGCCAGTTGACCCCGCACCGCATCCAGTTGTGGCAGGACGCCCTGCACATGGCGCATCAGGACTCAGCCCTGGGCGTGGGCCCCGGGCGCTTCGGCGAACTGAGCAGCGCGGCGGCCGAGGCACTGCTGCCGGACGGCAAACCGCACTCCGCGCCGCTTCAACTGGCCGCCGAGCAGGGCATCGTCGGCGTACTCCTGCTGGCGGCTGCCTTCGGCTGGATCCTCCACGCGCTGTGGCGCACCACACGCTCCACGCCGATCGCGCTCACCGCGGGCGCCGCGCTGACGGGCCTCGCGCTCATCGCCTCGGTCGGCAACGCGCTGAGCTTCACCTCGGTGTCGGTCGGCGCCGGTTTCTTGGCTGGGCTGGCCACGGCCCACCCGATCGCCGAGGACGCCGCACGCACCGTACCGGACGCACACGCGCGTGGCGACCGACTGGCCCCCTGAAGGAGTCAGTGCACCGCGCCGGGCGCGGGCGGCGCCAGCCGGTCCGTGATGATCCGGACGGCCGCCTCCGCGTTGTCCACGGTGATCGTGAACGTGTGCCCGTCCCACAGCCGCAGCACGATGCCCTCGCCGCGCCGTACGACGACGGCGGTGCCCTTCTCGGGCCGCCAGCGGTAGCCCCAGCCGCCCCACTGGCGCGGGGTGACGTGCGGGGCGAACTCGGCGCCCGCGACGCTCGCGAGGGGGATGCGGCGGCGCGGCACACCGATGTGGCCGCAGCGCACTTCGAGGGACTCCGTGTCGACCTTCAGGCCGACGTGCACGAAGGCGAGTGTGCCGAACAGCATGAGCAGTCCGGCCGCGATGCACCCGACGACGGACATGGCGAGCGGGGCGACGCCGGACGTCCAGGCGGAGTCCACGGCCAGCTCGATGCCGAGCGCCATGCAGGCGGCACCGGCGAGCGCCAGCAGCCACTGGAACCGGTTGGTGGCGCGTCCGGTCCAGATCTCGGTCTGCGGGAAGGTTTCGTCGCGGGGGTGGTCCCTCATGCCTACGAGACTACTCAGGTTTCGCTCTGCGGGTACGGCGTTGCGCAGGGTGACCGTTTTGTGGGGCGATACGGCGAACGCGCGGCGTCCGGTTCGTCGCCGGTGGTCAGTGGGCGGGGGTGACGGCCCGCAGGAGCCGGCCCTCGGCGTAGATCGACGCGGCGGCGGGCAGCTCTCCCTCGCGGCCGTTCAGGAGCACTGTCAGGGTGCCGTCGGCCGGTGCCTCGGGTGCGGGCTTCTCACCGATCCGGCGCAGCGCCTGGGCGGCCACCGCGTCGGCGGAACCGTGCAGGACGAGCGGCGGGCGGTCGGGGCGCTGCACGGCAGCGCGGATGCGTTCGGCGACCAGCTCGTAATGGGTGCAGCCCAGGACGACGGTCGTTACATCGTCGGGGGTCAGCTCGGCGGCCGCGGCGACGGCGGCGTCGATGGCCGCCTCGTCCCCGTGTTCCACGGCTTCGGCCAGTCCCCAGCACGGGACCTCGGTGACCGGCACACCGTCGGCGAAGTCCTTGATGAGACCCCGCTGGTAGGGGCTGCCGGTGGTGGCGGGCGTCGCCCAGATCGCGAAGGGCGTGCCACCGGCCGCCGCCGGCTTGATCGCCGGGACCGTGCCGATGACCGGGATACCCGGCTCCAGGCGGTCACGCAGGGCCGTCAGGGCGCGCACGGTCGCGGTGTTGCAGCCGATGATCAGGACGTCGGGCCGGTGCGCGGCGGCCGCCGCGGCGACGTCCAGCGCGCGCCGGGTGACGTCCTCCGGTGTCCGTGGCCCCCAGGGCATGCCCTCGGGGTCCAGGGAGAGCACGAGATCCGCGTCGGGGCGCACCCGCCGTACCGCCGCGGTGGCCGCCAACAGACCGATTCCGGAGTCCATGAGCGCGATCTTCACCCGGCCACGATAGACGATGGCCTCGGTGGAGCCGCTCCCGTGGGGCAGACTGCGGCCGTGAGCGCCATCGTGTGGATCGCCGCCGGATCACTCGCCGCCTGGCTGTGGCTGCTGTTCTGTCAGGGCTTCTTCTGGCGCACGGACATCAGACTGCCGGCCCGCACCGACCCGGAGGACTGGCCGTCGGTCGGTGTGGTCGTCCCCGCCCGTGACGAGGCCGCCGTCCTGCCCGAGAGCCTGCCCTCGCTCCTCGCCCAGGACTATCCCGGGCGGGCGGAGATCTTCCTTGTCGACGACGGCAGTTCGGACGGCACCGGGGAACTGGCCCGCGCTCTGGCGTCCCGGCACGGCGGGCTGCCGCTGACCGTGGACTCGCCCGGTGAACCGCCCGCGGGCTGGACGGGCAAGCTGTGGGCCGTACGGCACGGTGTCGGTCTGGCACGCGCGCGTGATCCCGAGTACCTGCTGCTGACGGACGCGGACATCGCGCATCACCCGGACAGCCTGCGGGAGTTGGTGGCGGCGGCGCGCAGCGGCGGGTTCGACGCCGTGTCGCTGATGGCGCGGCTGCGCGTGGAGAGCCTGTGGGAGCGGCTCGTGGTGCCGGCGTTCGTCTACTTCTTCGCCCAGCTGTATCCGTTCCGCCGGATCGGCCGGAAGGGGACCCGTACCGCGGCCGCGGCGGGCGGCTGTGTGCTGCTGCGCGCCGACACCGCCGAACGGACGCGGATCCCGGACGCCATCCGGCACGCGGTGATCGACGACGTGGCGCTCGCCCGTGCCGTGAAGGGCGGCGGCGGTCACATCTGGCTGGGGCTCGCCGAGCGGGTCGACAGCGTGCGCCCGTATCCACGTCTGTACGACCTGTGGCGGATGGTCTCGCGCAGCGCGTACGCCCAGTTGCGGCACAACCCGCTGCTCCTGCTGGGCACCGTCCTCGGGTTGGCGCTGGTGTACCTCGTTCCGCCCGTGGCCCTGGTCGCGGGCCTGGCCGTCGGGAGCACGGCGACCGCGGTCCTCGGCGGTCTCGCGTGGCTGGTGATGACGGGGACGTACATCCCGATGCTGCGTTACTACGGGCAGCCGCTGTGGCTCGCTCCCCTGTTGCCGATCACCGCGTTTCTGTACCTCCTGATGACCGTCGATTCCGCGGTGCAGCACTACAGGGGGCGCGGTGCGGCCTGGAAGGGCCGTACCTACGCGCGTCCCGACGCCGTCGTCGGCGACGAGAGCTGAGCGGTCACTTGCGGCCCGGGGTCCAGTTCATGCCCCACCCGTAGACACGGTCGACGGTCCGCTGCGGGCTCACCCCGCGGTCGGGGACGAGGTACTGGACCTCGCGCTGGACGACGAGATCGCCTCCGGTGTTGGTGATCAGGGCGAGCGCGCACACCGTGGAGGGCACCGTGCACTCGTCGAGCGAGAAGTCGATCGCGGCGCCGTGCTGCGGCTGGAGGGTGACCGTGGCGTGCAGGTCGGCGAAGGAACGGGCGCCTTCGTAGATGGTCACGAAGACGAGGATGCGCCGGAAGTCCCGGATGTGGTCCAGGTTGATGGTGAGGTTCTCACCGCTCGCCGACGCGCCGCTGCGGTCGTCGCCGTCGAGGTGGATGTACGGGGGCCGCTGCAAGGAGCCGAACGCGTTGCCGAGGGCCTGGACGACGCCCTTGCGGCCGTCGGCGAGTTCGTACAGGGCGCACAGGTCGAGGTCGAGGTCCGCGTGCATCGCGACCGCCCGGCCGCGCTTGCTGCCCCAGCCCGAGAACTGCTTGCGCACCTCCCAGTTGAGGTTCACGCGCATGGCGCCCGATGTGCCGCCCTGCTTGGTCAGGGAGACCGAGGGGGCCGCCTTGGTGAGCGTCACCTTGGTCAGCCGTACGGGGGCCGCCGGAGGGGGCGCGGGCGGGCCCGCGGGCGGAGCCATGGGCATGGGCGGGGGCAGATTCACGGG
>NZ_JAENRY010000471.1 GCF_016612545.1 Streptomyces sp. MBT65
CCCCCGCCATGCGGGTCTTCCTGGTCCCCTCCGCCACCGAGGCTCCCCGCTTCGTGGACCTCCAACGAGACGTCACCGTAAGCGACTTGACCAGAGCCACCTCCGCCGGCCTCAACTCGGTCGAACACACCAAGCGCTACACGACGGCAGGCACCGCCAACGACCAGGGCAAGACCTCCGGCGTCCTGGCCAGCGGAGTGGTCGCCGAACTCCTCGGCGTCGACATCTCGGAGCTCGGCACCACAACATTCCGCCCGCCCTACACACCCGTCTCGTTCGCCACCCTCGCCGGCCGCGACCGGGGCGCGCTGCACGACCCGATCCGCACGACCGCCCTGCACGACTGGCACGTCATGCAGGGCGCCCTGTTCGAGAACGTCGGCCAGTGGAAGCGCCCTTGGTACTACCCGCGGGACGGCGAGGACATGGAGACCGCGGTCCTGCGCGAGTGCGCGGCGGCCCGCGAGGGCGTCGCGTTCATGGACGGTTCCACCCTCGGCAAGATCGACGTACAGGGCCCGGACGCGCCCGTCTTCCTCGACCGGCTCTACACCAACATGATGAGCAACCTGAAGGTCGGCATGATCCGCTACGGCGTCATGTGCCGCCCGGACGGCATGGTCTTCGACGACGGCACCGCCATCCGCCTCGCCCCGGACCGCTACCTGGTCACCACGACCACGGGCAACGCCGCCGCCGTACTCGACTGGATGGAGGAGTGGCACCAGACCGAGTGGCCCGAACTCCGCGTCCACTGCGCCTCGGTGACCGAACAGTGGGCCACCGTCGCCCTGGTCGGCCCCCGCTCCCGCGAGGTGCTCGGCGCACTCGCACCCCAACTGGCCGTCGGCAACGACGACTTCCCGTTCATGGCCTGGCGCGACACCACCGTCGCCGGCATCGAGGCCAGGGTGTGCCGGATCAGCTTCTCCGGCGAACTCGCCTACGAGATCAACGTGTCACCGTGGGAGGCCCTCGCCCTGTGGGAAGCGCTGTACGAGGCCGGTGCCCCCTTCGGCATCACCCCGTACGGCACCGAGACCATGCACGTCCTGCGCGCCGAGAAGGGCTACCCGATCATCGGCCAGGACACCGACGGCACGGTGACTCCCCAGGATCTCGGCATGAGTTGGGCGGTCTCGAAGAAGAAGCCCGACTTCATCGGCAAGCGCTCGTTCGCCCGCGCCGACGCCGTCCGCCCCGACCGCAAGCACCTCGTCGGCCTGCTCCCCGACGACCCGACCGCGTTCCTCCCCGAGGGCACCCAACTGATCGCCGACAGCGTGCTCCCGGCCCCGCCCGTCCCGATGCTCGGCCATGTCACCTCCAGCTACCGCAGCGCCGCCCTCGGCCGCACCTTCGCCCTCGCCCTCATCAAGGGCGGCCGCGACCGCATCGGCGAACGCCTCTACGCCCCCGTGGGCGACGAGTTGATCCCGGTCACCGTCACAAGCCCCGTCCTCTACGATCCCGAGGGAGCCCGCCGCGATGGCTGACACCGCCCTTTCCGTCCCGCGCCGCAGCCCCCTCGCGGGTGCCGCAGGCCGGCTCGCGGCCACGACCCGCTCCTCCGGCGGCGCGGTCCGGCTGGCCGAACTGCCCTTCCTGGCCCAGGTGAACGTCCGGCTCGACGCGAAGGGCGCGGCGGCGGACGCCGTAGGACTCGCGCTCGGTCTGTCTCTGCCACTGGAGCCCAACACGGTGGTGCGGGCAGGGGAGTTGACCGTGCTGTGGCTCGGTCCCGACGAGTGGCTCGTGGTGGGGCCGCCGGACACGCAGCGGGATGTGGAGGACCGGATCCGGGCCGCGAGCGGCGACGAGCACGTGGCCGTCACCGATGTGTCCGCCCAGCGGACGACCCTGCTCGTCTCGGGTGCCCGCGCGCGTGATCTCCTCGCCCACGGTTGCCCGTTGGACCTGCATCCGCGCGCCTTCGGCGCCGGACGCTGCGCCCAGACCACCCTGGCCCGCACCCAGGTCGTGCTGGTCGCCCGGGACGAAGTCGGCGCCGGATTCTGGGTGTTGGTCCGTTCGTCCTTCGCCGGGTATCTGACGGACTGGCTGCTGGACGCGGCGGCGGAATACGCCCGGGACGTCTGAACCGGTGTGATGCCGAAGGCCGTTCGCCCGGTGACGGGAGAACGGCCTTCGGTTTGTTCGGTCTGTCCGCGTGGCGTCAGACCGCCTGGCCGACCACCACCTCGTCGAGGTGCTTGGTCTTGGGGATCAGAAGAATGAGCGCCGCGCCCACGGTGACGCACGCGACGACCAGCCAGAGTCCGTTCGTGAAGCCGGCATCGAGGTAGAACTGGGTGCCCTTGAGGACGGCCCCGTGCTGCGCCATCACGACGAAGGCCACCTGGGAGACGATGATCTGAGCGACACCCATACCGAGGGTCTGGACGCCGTTGGCCAGCGCCTGCTCCTCGGGGGTCACCGCCTCGATGATCATGATGGGCACACTGGCCATGACGATGCCCGTGCCCAGCCCGGCGAACACGCCCATCCCGATGATCTGCGGGGCGCTGTGGTGCAGGTGGGTGCCGAGGCCGTAACCGAAGATCGCGAGCAGGGCACCGACGCCCAGCAGGATCCGCGAGTCCATCCGGCGGGCGAGCGCGCCGGTACCGACGGCCCCCACGATGATCATGGCGCTGATCGGGCTGGTGACGATGGCGTTGTGGGTCCCGGACCAGCCCAGGCCGTCGGAGATGGTGGGGATCTTCGGCATCAGGATCAGCAGCTGGATCACCACGCCGACGGCACTGAGCGCGCCGGCCGCGACGGATGTGGCCAGAAGCACGGTCCACACCGGACGACGCCGGGTCATGGACGGCGGGAACAGCGGTTCGGCGACCCGGCGTTCGACGAGCACGAAGGCGATCAACGCGACAGCCGACGCGACGACCCAGGTGATGAATCTGCCGCTGCTCCAGCCCCAGTGCGACCCCTCACCGACGGCGTAGACGAGCGCGGTGATGCCGCCGCCGAGGAGGATTCCGCCGGCCCAGTCCATGCGGCCGGCCGCCGCGCGGATCGGGCTCTCCGGCACGAAGGCGGCCACCAGGACGAAGCTCAGCGCGGTGCTGATGGCCATGAACCACAGCACGCCGCGGAAGCCGTAGTCGTCCAGGAGCCAGCCGGACAGGAAAGGCCCGCCGAAGGCGACGAGGCCGATGCCGCCGGCGAGGATTCCGCTGGCGAGGCCCACCCAACGGCGGGGGAACACGTCGCGGGTGATCGCGTAGGCGAGTGGGGCGGTTGCCGCGTAGATGCCCGCGATACCGCGCCCGATCAGCAGGGTGCGGTAGTCGGTGGCGACGGCGGCGACCAGGTCGCCGACGAAGCCGAGCCCGGTGGCGGCGAGCAGGACGCGCTTCTTGCCGAAGATCGCCGCGGCCTTGACGGCGAAAGGGAGGAAGAAGGTACCGGTCAGCAGGGTCATCAGGGTGAACCAGGCGATGTTCGTGGTCCGGAAGTGGATCGCGACATCTGCCTGCGCGATGCCGGACAACGCGGCGACCAGCGCGACCAGTTGGACGGTCCACACGAGGGCGACGATCACCAGCACATTGCGTGTGGTGGAGGGGGGTGTCTCGTCTTCTTGAGGGGGGCTGAGCTGGGTCTGGGAGGACATCGGCGGCCTTCCGTAAGTGAGCGGAGCGAAGGTCCAGAGAGCCGATAAATTAGACCTAACGGTCGGTACAATCAATGAGTTGCGCAAAAAGAAAGTTAACGTTGTGTCCGGCGTCGGCTCCGGGCCTGGTCAGCGGTATCGGGCCAAGTCTTCGACGAAATCGTCAACAATAGAGTCGACGCTATTGCCCGTGGACTACCTGAGAGCTACGTTCCTCGCCGTGCCTGCACGACCCCGGTCCGGCGAGCGAACGGAGTACTCAGCATGCCCAAGCTGTTCAGCAGGTGTCGGTGGAACTCGGTCACCTTCCTGGCCACCCTCGCGGCGGCCGTCGCGCTCGTGATCGGGGCAAGTCTGGTGCTGGCCGACAGTGCCGTCGGTGGTGCGCGGGCCGCCGACTCGGCCTCGGCGAAAGCCGTTTCGGCGAGCACCACGACCTCGGGCATCGCACCGGCCATGTCCTGCTCCGGCATCGCCCAACTCGACCTGGCCGCCGCCGTCCCCGGTGTGCCCTTCGAGATCTCCTCGGCCACCGAACTCGCGGCGAGCGCCAACACCCTTGGAAACTGGGCCGCTTGTGACGTCAAGGGCGTCATCGCCCCGCAACTGCACTTCGAGATCAAGCTGCCCGAGACCGGCTGGCAGGCCAACTACCTCCAGCTCGGCTGCGGCGGCCTGTGCGGCAACACCAACGTGACCAGCGCCCCCGCCTCGGCCGGCTGCGTCCCGCTGACCACCGGCGCCTTCGCGGTCGCCTCCAGCGACGAGGGCCACTACCAGGGCGGCGGCCTCTTCTCCACCGACCCGACCCTGCGCGCCGACTTCGGCTACAAGTCCGACCACGAACTGGTCCAGACGGCCAAGGAGATCATCAAGCAGTACTACGGCCAGGCCGCCACCCACTCCTACTTCGACGGCTGCTCCCAGGGCGGCCACCAGGCCCTCACCGAGGCCCAGCGCTACCCGACCGACTTCGACGGCATCGTCGCCGGCGCCCCGGCCAACAACTTCACGGCACTCAACACCTTCTCGCACGCCTGGACCGCCCAGTCCGTGTACCTCAATGGCGGCCCGGCGACGATCACCAACGCCGACCTCGCCGACCTCCACAAGGCCGTGCTCAAGGGCTGCGGCGCCCCCACCGACGGCATCATCGCCGACCCGCTCGCCTGCACCTGGGACCCCGGCACCATCCAGTGCAAGACAGGCCGGACCTCGACGTCCGACGCGTACTGCCTGACCGCCGACCAGGTCACCACCCTGCGCCGCGTCTACGCCGGACCCACCGACGAACACGGCCAACTGCTCTACCCGGGCTACCAGTTGCGCGGCTCCGAGCTGAACTGGGCCGGCATCATCACCCCGGCCACCGCCACCGCCAACTCCGGTGACATCAGCTTCGTCCGCGAGACCCTGCGCTACCAGATCTTCGACAGCCCGCAGCCGACTCTGACGTACAAGGACATCAGGTTCACGGCCGCCTACTACCGGAAGGTCATGCGGCTGGGCGAGGGCATGTACGACGCCACCGACCCCGACCTCACCGCGTTCAAGAAGGCCGACGGCAAGCTCATCCTCTGGCACGGGCTGGGAGACCAGCACATCCCGGCCGTAGGAACGATGGCCTACTACAAGGCAGTTGAGAAGGTCATGGGTGGCGAGGCGGCCACCGAGAGCTTCGCCCGGCTGTTCCTGCTCCCCGGCGTCGCGCACTGCGGCGGCGGCCAGGGCCCGGACACCTTCGACGCGCTGACCGCGATCACCGACTGGGTGACCAAGGGCGGCGCCCCGGCGAGCCTGACGACGAAGTCGGTCGACAGCGGTGGCAACACCACCGCCTCGCGTCCGGTCTACCCCTTCCCGTACTACGCCAAGAGCACGACCGACGCGAGCAGTTACACCCCCGTCAAGTCCACCGCCGAGGCCGGCCTCAAGCTGAACTGGCTCGGTTCCTTCCGCTCCGGTTACGAGACGGTCGGGAACTGGGTGGGCGGCAAGTGGGTCGTCACCAAGGGCAGGAACTGACGTACGGCGAAGGTGACCGGAGAGGCATCCATACCTTGCGGATCGTGCCGGGTGTCGGGTCCGTGCGGTCGGTCCGACTCTCCGGCACCATCGAGTCGTTGTGCACTCCCGTCACCCTGGAGCCGTCATGTCCCGATCGGAAGCCCGCGTCGTCACCGACCGACCGCAGCGCTACGCCAAGCAACTCGCCTCCCATCTGGGCCGCCGCAGCGAGACCAGTTGGGACGAGGAGACCGGGGAGGGGCGTCTCGTCTTCCAGGACGGCACAGGATCGCTGACCGCCGCCGAGGGGGCGTTGCTGCTCGCGGTGGAGGCGGAGCCCGAGTTCCTCGATCGACTGGAAGACGTGGTGGGCCGGCATCTGGTCCGCTTCGGCACCAAGGACGAGTTGATCGTCGAGTGGCGGCGCGACAACGGAGAGCCCGGCACCAGCCAGCGCAGCCCGGGCGACTCTGCCTGAGCCACGGCGGCCGTCCCGGTCAGGACACGCAACCCACGTGCGCCAGCGCCTGCTTGAGCAACACCCCGTGCCCGCCCGGCATTTCGCTCCGCAGCGCCTCCGAGGCGGCCTCCTCCGGGCTGAACCAGACGAGGTCGAGGGCGTCCTGGCGGGGCCGGCAGTCACCGGTCACCGGGACGACGTAGGCGAGGGACACCGCGTGCTGCCGGGGGTCGTGGTACGGGGTGACCCCGTGCGTCGGGAAGTACTCGGCGACGGTGAACGGCTGGAGCGAGGACGGGATCCGGGGCAGCGCGACCGGGCCGAGGTCCTTCTCCAGGTGGCGCAGCAGGGCGTCACGGACCCGCTCGTGGTGCAGCACACGGCCGGAGACGAGCGTGCGGTTCACCGTGCCGTCGGGGCCGATGCGCAGCAGCAGGCCGATGCTGGTCACTTCGCCGCTGTCGTCGACGCGGACGGGGACCGCCTCGACGTAGAGGATCGGCATGCGGGCGCGTGCCTGTTCGAGGTCGTCGGCGGACAGCCAACCGGGCGTGGTATCGGTCATGTCAGACATTGCTTGATCATACTTTCAGTGTCCGTCGGATAGCCGGTAGACCCGGCGGGCATTGTCGGCCCCCGCCCAGCGTGCCAGGCGCAGCGCGTCGGGCAGGCCCAGTTCGTCGGCGTCCACCCGGTCCTGGAGCAGATCCCCCAGACCGCGGCGGAACGCCAGCGCCCCGAGGCCGTAGAACTCCGCCAGACCATAGGCGTCGGAGCTGTACAGCAGTTTGCGGAACGGTGTGATCTCCAGCGCTTCCGCCAGCACCGCCCGCGCCCGGACCGGACCCACATGATGCAGGGTGAGCCCCACATCGAGGTACACCTGTTCGAAGACGGCCGCCAGGTAGCCGGCCTGACGCTGATACGGCCAGCAGTGCAGGAGCAGGACCGGGATCGTGCCGGCGGTCAGATGCAGCCAGTCCGTGAGGAGGGCGGGGTCCGTGCGGTGCAGGCGGATGTCGTTGTCGCCGAAGCCCGTGTGCAGTTGGAGGGGGAGGCCGAGGTCGACCGCGGTCCACAGCAACTCCCGTACGAGGACCGGGTGGTGGAGGCGTCCGCCCTCGGCCAGCCAGGCGCGGGCCGCCCCGGTCACCTCCGCCGCCGAGGGCCTGGCCGGGTCGAGATCGAAGCCCGTGCGGTACGCGGCCACCGACTTCACCGCCACCACCCCCGGCCGCCCCACCGCGTCAAGGGCGGCGGCCCGAAAAGCGTCGGCGTACCCGTCCGGCTCGACACCCCGCGCGGCCACGGACTCCGCGACGGTTTCGAGTCGTACGACCTCATGGGCCACGGCGCCCGCCGCCTCGGCGAGTCCGGCGGGCGAGGTGATGTCGTGCGGCGTGAATCCGGTGTCGACGCAGAAGACGCCGGTGCCCGCGGCGGCCAGGAAGCGCCGGTTCACCTCGCGCGGTCCCAACTCGGCGCGCCGGGCGAGGTATTCGGCGGCGGGCGCGTGGCGCTCCAGGTCCAACACGGGTGCGCAGTGACGGCGTACGGCGATCCCGACCGGGCTGTCGAACGGTGAGATACCGCTGCCGGGCCAGACGTCCCCCTCGGTGAGCAGCGACTCGAAGGCCGCCCGGTCGAGGTCGCCGGTGACGACGCCGTGGCAGTGGTGGTCCACCAACTCCAGTGCGGCGAGCGCCTCGTGGACCGGTCCGGTGCCCATCGTCAGTACTTCCAGCGGTAGGCCGCCGCGATCTGCTCGTCGTCGAGTTCGGCCACGGCCGCGCTCTCCCCTTGTCGTACGGCGATCACCGCGTCGGCGAGGACAGGGCCGAGCGCTGCCCGCAGCAGCTCGTCCTTGCGGAACTCCGCGACCGACTCGGCCAGGGAGGTCGGAAGTCGCCGTACACCACGGGCCGTTGCCTCCGTCGTGCCGAGGTGCGCGGGGTCGCCGGTGGTCTCCTCGGGCAGGGCGGCGGACGAGGTCAGGCCGTCGAGGCCGGCGGCGATCAGGCAGCCGAGGGCGAGATACGGGTTGGCGGCCAGGTCGACTGGCTTCACCTCCAGGTTCGCCGCCTGGGCGCGCTGTCCCGCCGTGCCGGTGACCACGCGTACCGCGGCCTCGCGGGTCTCGCGGCCCCAGGCGGTGAACACCCCTGCCCACTGGGAGGGTTGGAGACGGAAGTAGCTGGCCGGGCTGGGCGCGGTCACGGCGGTGAGCGCGGGGAGGTGGGCGAGGACACCGGCCGCGAACGACTCGGCGTCGGCCGTCATGCCGTAGCGGCGATCGCCCCCGGTGTGCAGGTTCGTACCGTCGCGCCAGGCGGAGAGATGGATGTGCCCGCCGTTGCCGACGCCCCGGGGGAGGACGGCCGGCGCGAACGAGGCACGCAGGCCGTGCCGTTGGGACACCGCGCGCACGGTCTGTCGTACCAGGACACTGCGGTCGGCCGCCGCGACCGGGTCGAGCGCGGCCACCGAGAGCTCGAACTGCCCGGCCGCGTACTCGGGATGGAACTGGTCCACCTCCACGCCCTGGGTCGCCAGGGCGGAGAGCAACTCGGTTCCGTAGTCGCTCAGTTCGACCTGTCGGATCGCACTGTAGGCCGGACCCGAGGTGGCGGGGACGAACGCGCCGTCGGGGGCCGTGGCCAGGCCGAGCGTCCACTCGATCTCGATGCCCGCCCGGAAGGCGATCCCGTGCAGCCGCTGCGCGTCGACGACCGTGCGACGCAGGAAGGTGCGGCTGCAGCCGGGGTGGCGCTCGCCCTCCTGGGTGACGCGGTCGACCGGGGCCCAGGCCCAGCCGGGCTGTGCGGACAGGACGGCCAGGTGGTCGAGGTCGGGGTAGAGCCGCAGATCGCCGTCCGGGGAACCGAGGACGTCGGTGGTGACGATGGAGTCGTTCGCCAGGAAGGTGTCGAACACCGGGGACATGCCGACACCCCAGGCCGCCGCCGAGGCGAGCTTCGCGGTCGGGACCGTCTTCACCCGGCCGACGCCCGCGGTGTCGACGTAGGCCAGGACGATCCCGTGCACACCCCGCCCCGTCAGCTCCGCGGCCAGCGCGGTGGCACGTTCGACCTCGCCGGGGCGGCCGCCGGGCAGGGGGTCGGCAAGGGTGGTCATACGTCCTCCACGGTCGCGTCCTCGAAGGTCGCGGCCACGGCGTTGTGGGGACAACGGCTGGGGCCGCGACGGTCGGCGTCTCCGTGTCAGGGTTTCACGGCCACCGCTCCGAACTGCGGTACCACGGCCGGGGAGTCGGAGTCCGGGCGCCACCGGGAGCACGGCACCAGGCCGGGTTCGACGAGGTCGAGGCCCTCGAGGAAGGCGGCGACGTCGGCTCGGCTGCGGGCGGTGATCGGGGGAGTGGCGTTCTCGTTCCAGAACGCCATCGCCGGGACATTGCCCTCGCCGCCGAGGTCGGCGTCGAAGGTGGGGTGGGTGAGGACCAGGAAACTCCCCGAGGGCACCGCGGCCATGACGTTGCGCACGACCTCCCGGGCCGCCTCGGTGTCGAGGATGAAGTTCAGGATGCCCAGCATCATCACCGCGATCGGACGGTCGAAGTCCAGTGTGTCGGCGGCCCGTCGGACGATCGACGCCGGGTCGTGCACGTCCGCGTCGATGTAGTCGGTGACGCCCTCGGGGGTGCTCGTCAGCAGGGTGCGTGCGTGGATCAGGACGAGGGGGTCGTTGTCGACGTACACGATGCGCGCGTCCGGTGCGACGCGCTGCGCGATCTCGTGGGTGTTGTCGACCGTCGGTAGCCCGGTCCCGATGTCGAGGAACTGCCGCACCCCGCGCTCGGCCGCGAGGAAGCGGACCGCGCGGCCGAGGAAGTCCCGGTCGGCGCGCGCCACTTCACGGATCACCGGGAACATCCCGGCGACGTGCTCACCGACCCGCTGGTCGATCTCGTAGTTGTCCTTGCCGCCGATCCAGTAGTTCCACACGCGCGCGTTGTGCGCCACACCGGTGTTGAGCCGGGTCGGTCCCTCTGCCGGGGTGTCGCTGTCACTCACGTGGTGGCTCCTTGTCGCCTTGGTTGCCGTCCCCACCATTGTGCCGCGAGGTGATCACCCGGCCCAAGTCTCCACGACGATCAGGTCACTTGATCTTCGGAGAGGCTCAACTGTCAGTCCACATCGCCGGGTTGGGCCGCCGGTGTGCGCCCGGCCAGGACGTCCTTCAGACGGGCGGTGCCCTGCTGCACGGCGGTCCTGGTCGTGTCCGCCTCCGTGCCGTCGAGACCACCGGACGTCACGGTGATCGCGTCGGTGCCGACCCGGACGACGGCCAACTCGACGGTGAGCGTGGTGGGTTCGCTGCCGCTCGTGCCCGTGACGGTGACCTGGAGACCCTGGCGGGCGTCACCCACGGAGGGCACCGGGTTCTCGATCACCTGGACCGTCCGGTGACCGCCCTTGGAGTCGGTCGCGGTGAACTGGTCGCACTTCACCGGCAGCGTCTTCAGCCAGTTCAGGGAGGTGCCGAGCCGGGCCCGGTCGTAGGCGGCGACCTGGTACAGCAGCCGGGAGTTGCTCTCCTCGAAGCCGGTCAGCGCGGACGAGCCGGAGGGCTTGCCGAGGAGATCGTCGTTGTAGAGCGCGTCGAGCAGTTTCTGGCAGTCGGCGGCGTTCGTCCTGGCGGTCAGGAAGTCGGCGACGTCGACCTTGCCGACGGTCAGCTTGTCGCCCCAGTCGGCGGCGTCCTTGACCTGCGTCCAGTTGTCCTCGAGCTCCGCCTCGGTGATCAGCGCGGTCTTCGCTCCGGCCGGGGTGAGGACGGCGGCGGACTTCTCGGCGCGGGGCGAGGCGGACCTCTCCGTACGGGGCGAGGCGAGCGTGGACTCGGCTGCGAGCGGCGAGGCGGCGACTTCCGAGGCGCTGTCGCCGCCCCCGTCACCGCCACTGCCGGAGCAGGCCGCGCAGGTCAGCAGCGCGCTCGCCGCCAGGACGGGGGCGAGGGCACGGACGGGGCGGGAGGACGGGCGACGGTGCATGGCGGGGCCTCCAGGAGGAGTGGCTGGTCCCCTCAGCGCACCATCGGGCCGCCCGACCCTCCAGCGCAGGGGGCCGTTCGGGTGAGTCACGGTGGGTGGGGTGCGCTTCCGCTCGGGTGGCCGGTACGTCAGCGGGTCCCGTCCTTGGGCGGGCCGGAGTGCCGGTGCGGCAGATGCAGACGGTGCTCGTGGTTCTTGTGCGGTGGCCGGGGTTCGTGTTCCGCGCGGCGCGCCCGGGCCGCGAGCCCGGCCTCCAGCACATGCACCGTGCGCCCGCCGCACTTGGGGCAGATCGCGTCGGCGAGGGGCGACCTGAGGGCCTTCCCCTCCTCGTCGACGTACTCCTGCGTGGTCAGTCCGGTGGCGTCGGTCGGATCGGTGAAGAACATCACCTGGAAGGTGGCCTCCCAGCAGTGGCCGCAGTCACCACAGGTGAACGCGAAGGTCTCCGGCACGGCTCGGGGTTCCGCGGTCATGGCAGATTCCTCCGTCTTGGGGGGTGGCTTGCGG
>NZ_JAENRY010000472.1 GCF_016612545.1 Streptomyces sp. MBT65
GTTCGGGGGGCTGGGCTGGTTGGTCACTCGGTGACGGTATCCGGGACCTGGGGGACGTCGCCCTCGGGCGGTGGTAAGGGGAGGGCCGCGAGGAGGCCGGTGGGGTTGGCGTCGGCGGCCCTGCGGTACCAGTCCTGGGCTTCGGCGAGCTTGCCCTCCAGCTCCAGCAACTGGGCTATGGACAGTTCCACGTCCGTGACGCCCCCGTCGAGGGCTTGGCGGTACAGCGCCATCGCCTCCTCGAAGGGGACCGGGCCCTCGCCCTGACTCTTTCTGACCATCCACAGGCCGAGGTTGTGCGCCGCGTTCGCGTCTCCGGCGCGTGCGGCCCGCTCGTAGAGGGAGACCACCTTCGCCTCGTCGGGCTCCGGTTCCCAGGAGAGGTGGACGCCGAGTTCGCCCGCGGCGCGCGCGTCCCCCCATGCGGCGGCGTAGCTCAGCCAGACGCGCGCCTCCGGGTCGCGCCATCGGCTGAGGAGCGCGCCGAGGCTCAGCGCGACCTCGCGTCGGCCCGCCGCGGCGGCCTTGCGGTACCAGTGGATCGCCTCGTCCTCGCGGCCGGTGCCGACCAGCATGTCGCCGAGTCGGTGGGCGGCCGCGGGGTCGCCGGCCTCGGCGGCTCTGCGCAGCCATGTCTCGGCCCGGTCGCGGAGGACACCTCCGAGGGTGGTCGCGGCCCAGGAACTGCCGGCCTCGGCCGCCCGCTCCAGATAGGGCATGGCCAGTGGGACGCCCCCGAACGTCAGGAAGAACGTGGCCAGTTCGACATCCCCCTGGATGCCGCCCACCGCTGCCGCCCGGTGGAGCAGGTCCCGGCGCTCCTCGGGTCCGACGCGGGCGGCGAAGGCGATCATCAGCGCCATGTCCTCCCCCTTGAGCCGGGGGCCCAACACGGTACGGGCCGCGTCGAGGACGGCATCACGGTCGACGGCGAGGCCCGGCCAGGACCGGTCCAGCAGTGTCCACCACACCCCGTCCGGCACCGGTTCCAGATTGCCGCCCGCCCTCAGGGCCTCCGCGACCAGGGCCCCGTACGCCCGCCAGGTCCCCGTCGTATCCCCTTGCACCAGGAGCCCCGACACCCCGAACAGCGGTGTCGTCGCCCAGGCGAGAGCCTCCTCGAACGACTCGCGTTCCTCCGCCCCGTACTGCTCCTCGACCGCTCTCAACAACTCCGGCGGCACCGCTCCCCTGACCCCGCACCGGGCGAGATCGACCGCGACCCGGACCAGTAACTGCCCACGCGGGTGCTGCACTTGGGTCCCCACGCGCCGCCACTCGTCGAACAGCAGATGCCCGATCGCGAAGTACGAGGCCGCGCCCTCCCGACCGCTCCACATGTACGCCGGGTACGCGCGCGGGTCGTCGAGCCCCGCCAGTCGCTCCAGTTCGGCGTCGCTCCACTCGCGCGCCAGCTCCACCGTGCGGGCCGCCGCGACGACCCGCTCGCCCGGGGCCGTCCCGGAGCGGCGCCGGTAGTACTCGTTGGGGCTGATCGTGCCGACCAGGACAGCGCCGAGGGCAGTGAACCGTCCCAGGAGCTTCAGGTCGAGACCGCCGCTCCCCAGGTGGTCGGTCACCTCGTCCAGCCAGATGACGTAGTCACCGGGTTTCCCGTCCAGCGCGCTCAGCACGGCGCGCAGGTCGTCACCCGAGTCCGGCGCGTAGAGCAGGTGCTTCGTCAGCGACCGCACTCCGTGCCACGCCGTGTACGACTTGCCGGCGTACGGCTCTCCGAGGATCAGCACCAGGCCGTTGTGTTCGAGACGGGTCCGGAGGTCGTCGTCGCAGTCCCGCCGTACGTACGGCGGGACGTCGGGCAGACCGGGCACATGCCGCGTCGGACGTACGCCGAACTCCACGGGTCCGACCTGTCCTACGAGGCGCCAGGCGGCCGGGGCGGGAACAGTGCCGTAGTGGTAGTTGTGCTGGACGGCGGCGACCGTGCCGTTGAAGGTGCCGCCCCGGAAGTCGAGGTGGTCCTGGGACGGAGGTGGGGGTGAGGGTGTCTCGGGTGGGACCGCCGCTGGTGTGGCGGTCAACTCCTTGAGGAGGGCGGTCAGTTCGTCGGCCGCCGTGTCCGGACTGGACGCGTTCATGAGCACGTCGAACAGAGCGAAACGCCACTGCCGCACGACCGAAGCGCTCAGCTGCTCCCGGTAGAGCGTGTCGAGCCGGCCGGAGTAGTCGCCGAGCGGCCCATGGCGCCAGAACCACCCCTCGAAGCCATGCCGAACCGGTCCCCACTCGGCAGCCGAACCGGCCCCGCGCGTCAGCACCTTGGCCGCTGCCCCCGCCAACTGCTCCGCGTCATGCGTCGTCGCCACGTTCGCCCCCCGCGCACCCCTCAACAGCTCCACGCCCAAGGTACTGAGTAAGCCCCCCGCAGGGTCAGCCTTCGGTCACAGTCCCGGCCCCGGTATCGGCAGCGCCCTCCCGCTCCCTGATCGCATCCCGATAGGCCCGCCCCGCCGCCCGCAACGCCGCCTCCGGATCGACCCCGTCCGCCTCCGCGCGTACGGCCAGCGCCAGCAGCTCGTAGCCGATGCCGTCGTCGCCCTTCGGCAGTGGTAGAGGCACCTCAAGTCCCGCCGTCCGCACACGCGATGCCAGCTTCGCCGCGAGGGCCAGGCCGGGCTGGCCCATGGGGATGCCCTCGGTGACGGAGGTGCGCTGTTTCTCTATCGCCTTCGTGCGGAGCCAGTGCGCCTTGACCTCTTCGGGAGTCGACGCCGTCTCGTCGCCGAAGACGTGGGGGTGACGGTGGATCAGCTTGGTGATGATGCCGGCGGCCACGTCGTCGATGGAGAAGGGGGTGTCGGGGTCCTCCTCGGCGATACGGGCGTGGAAGACGACCTGGAGAAGGACGTCGCCCAGTTCCTCGCGCAGTTCGTCGCGGTCGCCCTCCTCGATCGCCTCGACGAGTTCGTACGCCTCCTCGATGCCGTACTTCGCCAGGCCCTGGTGGGTCTGCTGCGAGGACCACGGGCACTCGGCGCGGATGCGGTCCATGACCTGGACGAGGTCGAGGAGACGGGCGCCGGGAAGGTCATAGGAGGCGGGGAGCAGTTCCAGGTCCGGCATCTGGACGCGGCCCGAGCCGGCGAGGCGGGCCAGGCCGTCGGTGAGGGTGGGCTCGCCCTCGCCCGTGGCCACGATCACCACGGTGTGGCCGCCCGCGCAGACGGCGACCAGTTCCTCGGCGGTCGGGGACGCCTCGTCCACCCGTATCCCGGCCTCGGTCAGATACGGCAGCTGCGGATGCGCCCCGTCCGCGCACAGCACCCGGTCGGCGTCGCGCAGCGCCTGCCAGGCGGGCCAGGACAGCAGGCCGGGGGCGACACGGTGGCTGGTGGTGAGCAGGACGATACGGCCGGGGGCGGGTGCGGGGGTGCCGTCGGGTGCGAGGCCGGTCGCGTCGGAGCTGGGGCTGGTTGCGTTCACCCTCCGAACGTAACCCACGCCACCGACAGCCCCGGAGTTGTCCACAGGCCACTCGGCGCCCAGCGCCAGGTCGCCTGCGCCAAGCGCGCCCGCCGTACCGTTACGCCGGCTGCTGGGTCGCCGCCGCCGTGACCTCCCGCACCCAGGGCGTCTTCGCGTCCACCCGGCTGCTCTTGGTCACGTCCCACGTGCCGTAGCGCGGATTGAGGTCGACGTGGAGTTCCTTGGAGGCGTTGGAGAGGGCCTTCCAGAAGGCGGGCTGGGAGGTGTCGGTGCCGAGTTCCGCGGCGAGTTTGCGGCCCTCCACCTGGAGGCGGAGGTTCTCGTCGAGGCGCTGCGGGGGGACGCCGTACTGGGCGAGCCAGGTCGCCTCCAGGGCCTTGGCGCCGCCCGCCTGCTGGGCGAGGGCGGACCGCATGTCCTGGATGTCCTTGCGGGTGACGGTGACCCCGGCGTCCTGCGCGGCACGGTGGACGACCTGGTCGAAGACCATGCCGTAGAGCGTCTCGCGGGTGAGGCCGCCGGTGGTGGCGATGGCCCGCTCGTACTGTGCCTCGTTCTGCACGGACGCCCGCTGGGCCGTACGCACCTCGTTGACCCTGCTCTGCAACTGCGCGACGGTGATGCGCTGCCCGCCCACGACGGCCGCCGCGCCTGGGTGCGCGTCGCTTCCGCAGGCGGTCAGGGCGGGGGCCGCGGCGGCGATCACGGCGGTGAGGACGAGCGCGGTGCGACGGCGGCGGTGCAAGTGAGCCTCCCGTTGGAGATTGTGCGACGGTGCACAAAGTCTTGCGGTGATCGATGTTAGGCAGTGGGTCGCCCGGGGCCAACCCATTCGACCAACGATTCACCAGGACTTCGGGCACCGGCACGCACGCGTGGGGCTCGGGAGCGGGGTTCAGCCGGTGATGGCCACCGGCGCGTCCCACGTGTCGCGGTCCACGGTGATCGTGTAACCGCCGCGCGTCTCCTTGCTGTTGACCATGTACTGGTGGGCGCGGCTGTGGTTGGTGAACTGGGTGGAGCCCCAGGGCCAGTCCGAGGTCGTGGTGTACGTCTTGTCCCACAGCGCGTACCAGAGGTTGCCCGGCAGGTCCGTCTTGTCGGTCGCCGTGGCGATCGCCTTGGCGCTGGAGCTGGAGAAGCCGTAGAGGCCGCTGCGGTAGATCTTGACGTGCAGTTCCTTGTCGAAGGCGCGGACGTACGTCAACACGGCGTTGTTGCAGGCCGTGTTGGTGATGTCGTACGACTCCATGTCGAGGTAGATCGGGCTGCCGGCCTTGAGGCCGAGCGCCGCTGCCTTGGCGACCGCGTCGTCCGCCTCGGACTTGCCGACGGCGGCGGCCGTGGAGGCGCTGATCTTCACCGAGCCGCCGGAGCCACAGGACGGTTGCGAGCCGACGTAGAGCGGGATGAACTTCCAGCCGACCGTGGTGAGGGACTTGACCCAGGAGGCGGTGAGGTTGGGCTGGTTGCAGCCGCGGTTCTTGCCGCCGATGTAGACGGCGGCGGCTCCGTAGGCGCCGTCGGTGTGCCAGGCCTTCATCGCGGCCAGGGAGGGCGCGGCGCAGGTGTCGAAGGCGCGGCCCGTGTAGGTCTTCTGCGCGGGCCAGGTGGTGGCGGCCATCGAGGTCTGCGCGGCGATACCGCCGCCGGCGACGACGGCGGCACCCGCGACGCCCCAGGCGATGTATCTGCGCTTCTTCGACTGCCGGTGCTCGGACATGGAAAGACCCCACCCCTGGTGTACACGTGCTGGTTCGTACGGTGTTGTTCGTACGTATCTGGCAAAAGCGAACCGCACCGTATCCGGTGCCGTTCACGCGTTCGGGAAACTCCGCCCCCAGAAGGTCACAACGTTCTCCCTGGAAACGGCAAAAACTAGCCGCGCACCTGCCCCAGCCATTGCAGCGTCCGCCGGATGTCCGCCGCGAGCGGGTGTCCGGGGCCGTGCCGGTGCTCGACGTCGACCAGGAGGCGGCCGAGGGTCTCGTGGGCCGCGCCGCGGTCGCCGAGCGCGAGCAGCAGGTGGCCCATGCGGCGGCGCACCTCGTGGGCGAGCTCGGGGTCGCCGGCCATGTACTGGTTCTCGTAGTACGGCAGCAGCGCGCGGTACTCCGCGAGGGCCGCCGCCGGGTCGCCGAGCGACTCCAGGCACTGGGCGGCCTCGTAGCGGTAGCGCAGGGACTGCGGGTCGGACGGGCCCGCCTCGGCGGCGCGCTCGTCGGCGAGGCGGCGCAGTTCGGGCAGCGCGCGCCGGTACTGGCCGTCGTCCATGAGGGTGGCCGCGTACTGCTTGCGCAGGGTGCGCACGACCGGGGAGTGCGCGCCCTGCGCAAGCAGTAC
>NZ_JAENRY010000473.1 GCF_016612545.1 Streptomyces sp. MBT65
CACGTCACATACCGCCCTCTCAGATGCCAGCGCAACCGGCCATTGAGGCACCACCCGAGCGCCCTGCCGTGTCGGTCCCTGCCGCCTTGGTCGAGCACGCACGCAAGGTCGCCACCGAGCACCACACCCGAACCGGAACCCCCATCGACACCCCGACCCTCCGCGCCCGCCTCGGCGTCCCCGCGCCCATGGCCGAAGCCATCGCCGCCCACCTCACACCGACAGGAAGTTGACCCGTGCCCCTCACCTTCAACACCGCCGCCGACTACCTCGACGCGGCCCGAGAGATGGCCCGCAGCAGCCGGTGGGCACTGGCCCGCCTCCTCGCCGAGGAAGCTGCCGACCGGACCTCGGACCCTGCCCAAGCTGCCCGCATCCTCGCCGAGTTCCCCGCACCGCACCGCCGAGAGGAGGACTGAATTGCCCGCCAACCGCCGCTTCCGCAACGTCATCCGCATCGGCCCCGTCCAGGTCGCCACGTCCTACGACGACCGGGGCCAGGAGAAGCACACCGCCGCCTGCACCGCCCCGCGCTGCGGTGCCTCGCACGACTACGACAGCCGCGCCGCCGCCGAACTGGCCGCGCACACCCACCGTTGCCCCGTCCGCTGAAAGGGAGTTCCACCCCGTGACCGTCAGCCTGCCGCTCGTCGTCGTTCTCGGCTTCTTCGCCTGGGGAGCGGTCAAGTTCCTCGGCGTCCGTACCTGGATCGTCGTCCTGATCGCCCTGTTCGGCTTCTGGCTCTCGCACACCTTCCTCGCCCCCGCCATCGAGTCCGGCACGCGCTCCGGCGTGGGTGTCGTAAATGGCTCACATGCCTAGACGAGTAGATGAGAAAGGGTTCGCCGTGTTCCTGCCCAAGTACCCCGACAACCCGACCCCGCCGCCCGCACACACCCACACCCCGGCCGACCCGGTGCCCGTACGGCGCTCGCTCCCGCCGGTCGCCATCGACCGCAACACGGTCGTCGCCCTGGTCGTCGGCGGAGTCGTCCTCACCGCGCTCCTGGCAGCCGTCGCCGTCACGGCCATCTCCGTAGCCATCGCCGCCGTCGTCCTGCGCTCGATGCTCCGCGACCACCGCCGCTGATCGACTCCCGACCTCGACCCCTGGCCTCCGGGGCGGCGGCACACGACCAAGCATTTCGCCGCCCCGGGGCCCGTCTCTCCTGACCGAGCCAGCCAGAAGGAGCAAGCCATCTTCACCCGCCCCACCCCGGCCCCACTCCCCGAACTCACGAACCTGGCCGCACAAGGAACCCTCCCGGGTATCCTCCGCCAACTCTCCAGCCTCGGCGGCTGCACCAACCCCATCCGCCTCGACGGCCACCGCACCGAATACGACGTCAACACCACAACCGGCGAGATCGGCGGCATCCTCCACCACCTCAACTCCTCGACCCTCCCGGCCGGCCAACTCCTCGTCCGCTGCAACAACCGCCGTACGACCCGCTGCGCGGCCTGCTCCGAGGTCTACCGCCGCGACACATTCCACCTGATCACCGCAGGATTGCGCGGCGGCAAGGGCACCCCCGAACACGTCGCCACCCACCCCCGCGTCTTTGCCACCTTCACGGCCCCCGGCTTCGGCCCGGTCCACAACCGCCGCACCGACGGCCGACCCTGCCGCTGCGGCCTCCACCACGACCAGGACGACGACGTACTCGGCACCCCACTCAACCCGGACACCTACGACTACGACGCCGCTGTCCTCTGGAACGCGCACGCTGGTCCCCTCTGGCGACGCTTCTCCACCTACCTGCGCCGAGAGGTCGCCAAGCGGGCTGGTCTCTCCCAGCGTCGGTTCCGTGACCACGCGCGCGTGTCCTTCGCCAAGGTCGCTGAGTACCAGAAGCGCGGAGCCGTCCACTTCCACGCCGTCATCCGCATCGACGGCCCCACCGGAGGCGACACCCCACCCCCGCCCTGGGCCACCGCCGAACTGCTTATCGACGCGATCCGTGCCGCCGCATCCAAGGTCCAGGTCGACGGCCCGATCATCGACGGCCGCGCCCACACCTTCACCTTCGGCCGTCAACTCGACGTCCGCACCATCCGATCCGCTGACTTCAACGACGGCCAGGAGCTGAGCGAGCGGGCCGTTGCCGCCTACATCGCCAAGTACGCCACCAAGGGCGCCGAAACCGCGACCGGCGGCGCTCTCGACCGCCCGCTCAAGTTCGCCGCCGAACTTGCCCACCTCGACATCAGCGATCACGCCCGCCGCCTCATCCGCACCGCCTGGACCCTCGGCGCACGCAAGAGCCTGGAACACCTCCGCCTGCGCGCCTGGGCCCACATGCTCGGCTTCCGCGGCCACTTCTCCACCAAATCCCGCCGCTACTCCACCACCCTCGGCGCTCTCCGAGACGCCCGCGCCGAATGGCGCCGAGCACAAGCCGCACCCGCCAACGGCCCCACCACCAACACCACGTACGTACTTGCGCACTGGGTCTTCGCCGGTACCGGCCTTTCCGACACCGAAGCCTGGCTGTCCACATCCCTAGAACCCGCCCCCGGCACGGAAGGAGAGCCCACCCGTGGCTGACCCGCGAGCCATCACCGCTGCCCCGGACCTGGAGTCCGCCGACCTGGCCTTGGTCCTGCTTACTGTCGAAGAAGCAGCGCGGCGACTCCGTATCGGCCGTACGACCTGCTTCAAGCTCGTGCTCGCGGGCGAGATCGAATCCGTCACAGTCGGCCGACTCCGCCGGGTACCCACCGAAGCGTTGCCCGCATACGTCACCCAACTCCGCCGCCGTCCCGCCGAAGCGGCCTGAGGGGGGCGACATGGCAGAGACGAAACGCACCCGCCAGCCCAACGGTGCCTCGTCCATCTACCTCGGCAAGGACGGCAAATGGCACGGCCGGGTGACCGTCGGTGTCAAAGACGACGGCAAGCCCGACCGCCGTCACATCGAGCGGAAGACCAAGGCCGAAGTGACCAAGGCCGTCCGCGAGATGGAGCGAGCCCGCGACGACAAGAAGCTGCGGAAGCCGGGCAAGGGATGGACAGTCCAGAGCTGGCTTGAGCACTGGGTCGAGAACATCGCTAAGCCGTACGTCTCCGAGAACACGTACGACGGGTACGAGGTGGACGTACGTGTTCACCTGGTCCCGGGCCTCGGCGCCCACCGACTCGATCGGCTGGAGCCCGAGCACCTGGAGCGCTTCTACCAAAAGATGCAGAGCAAGGGCAGCGCGGCCGGCACCGCACACCACGTGCACCGCACCGTCCGTACCGCCCTAAGCGAGGCAGTACGGCGCGGACACGTCCCGACCAACGCCGCCGAGATCGCCAAGGCGCCTCGACTCGAAGAGGAGGACATCGAGCCGTTCACGATCGAGGAGGTTCAGAGCCTGCTCGTCGAAGCGGCCAAGCTCCGCAACAGCGCACGGTGGGTCGTCGCCCTGGCGCTCGGCCTCCGGCAGGGCGAAGCGCTGGGGCTGCACTGGGAAGACGTCGACCTTGCCTCGGGTTATGTCCGCATTCGCAAGAACCGGCTCCGCCCGAAGTACGCGCATGGCTGCGGTGCCAACCCGTGTGGCCGGAAAGCCGGTTACTGTCCCAAGCGGGAGCAGACCCGGCGCGAGCACAAGTCCACCAAGTCACGCGCGGGCCGACGCACCATTGGCCTTCCCGACCCGCTGATCAAGATTCTCCGTCAGCACCAGGAAGCCCAGGAGCGGGAGCGCATCGCGGCCGGCACCGATTGGGAGAGCAAGGGGTACGTCTTTGCCTCGCCGATCGGCGGTCCTCTCAGCCCTAACACGGACTTCCACACCTGGAAGAGGCTTCTCCGGGACGCGGGCGTACGGAACGGCCGTCTCCACGACGCTCGCCACACCGCCGCGACCGTGCTCCTGATCCTCGGGGTCCCGGACGTCGTGATCGACTCGATCATGGGTTGGGAGCCCGGGGGAGCGGCCCGGATGCGCGCTCGGTACATGCACGTGACGGGGACCATGCTCCGTAGAGTCGCCCAACAAGTCGGAGACGCGCTTTGGTCTGGGACGGTATGAGGCTTTCCCACTAGACGCGTCCGTACATTGTCCGTACAGTGGGATGTGGCTCTCCTTGTTCTCTTCGTCTGCCTAGGCGCCAACCAAGCAGCAGACGAAGAGAACAAGGAGAGCCTGACCAAGGAGTGAGGAGAGCACCCATGCGAACCGCGCGATTTGAGTTCCGCCTTGATCCAGACGTGAAGGAGCGTATTGAGACGGCGGCGGAACTTGTGGAGGAGTCCGCCTCGGACTTCGCCCGCCGCGCTGCGGTTGAGCGTGCAGGAGAGGTCCTGCGCGCTCACCAGGCGACCGTCGTCCCATCGTCGTACTTCAGTGAGCTGCTGGCCGCACTGGACCAGCCTGTCGAGCGCAACGAAACGTTGACTCGGGCTGCTGAACGCGCCAGGGACCTGATCAAGAGGAAGTAGTCAACCCGGTGTACGTCAGTGAGGCCCTGAATTCGGGGCACAGCATCCAGTCCTTCGACTGCGGGAAGGTTCCGCTGAACGACTGGCTCAAGAACAGTGCTCTCGCAGTTGAGCGTCAGCGAACGTCACGGACGTTCGTGCTCAGCGAGGACAGCGGGGAGGTGATCGCGTACTACAGCCTTGCCGCGCACGTTGTAGCGCCCGAAGGCCTCCCGAACCGTATTCGGGGCAACGCTCGGGATCCGATTCCTGCGGTGTTGCTCGCCAAGCTTGCGTTGCACCGGGACCATCACGGCCGCGGGCTTGGCGGCGCACTGCTGGCTGATGCGCTTGAACGTATCGTCGAAGCGGGTCGGCATGTCGGTGCGAGGGTCGTGGTTGTGGACGCCATCGATGAGGAGGCCGCGTCCTTCTATGAGAAGCATGGGTTCCAGCCCATGCCTGGTACGGACCGGCTTCTCCGTAGGCTATCCAGCATCGCTGCCGACCTCGCGCCCTGATCTCGACTGAGACGGAAAGTGAGACGGACAACGACGAAGGGCCCCACCGCGAACGGTGGGGCCCTTCGACATCGTGCCCGGTGAGGCACTGGCGGAGGATACGAGATTCGAACTCGTGAGGGGTTGCCCCCAACACGCTTTCCAAATGTTCGTCGAGGGGTTCGGCCAAGGCCGGGAACGTTCTGACCTGCGGTGGGGCGGATCGTTCAGTGACATCCGGACGCCACTGAACGTGGGCGAATGAGACCGCAACTGAGACCACGAGGTGACGGGCGGACGGCCGCGTTCTGCCTGGTTGCCACCTCAGAGGGCGGTAAGTAACGTG
>NZ_JAENRY010000474.1 GCF_016612545.1 Streptomyces sp. MBT65
GACTCTGGCCGACCTAGATCACCTCGTGTTACCAAGAACCATGCCTGCACACGAGGGACCCGGACACCGGACCTACGACGCCGTCATCGTCGGCGGTGGCCACAACGGCCTGGTCGCCGCCGCCTACCTGGCCCGGGCCGGGCGCTCCGTGCTCGTGCTGGAGCGGCTCGACGGCACCGGTGGCGCCGCCGTGTCGACGCGGCCCTTCGCGGGGGTCGACGCTCGGCTGTCCCGGTACTCGTACCTGGTCAGCCTGTTGCCGAAGAAGATCGTGCGGGATCTCGGCCTCGACTTCCGGGTCCGGGGGCGCACCATCTCGTCGTACACGCCCGTCGAAAGGGACGGACGTCCCACCGGCCTCCTCGTCGGCGGCGGCGAGCGCCGCACCCGTGACGCCTTCGCCCGGCTGACCGGCGGCGACCGTGAGTACGCGGCCTGGCAGCGGCTCTACGGCATGACCGGACGCCTCGCGCAGCGGGTCTTCCCCACGCTCACCGAACCGCTGCCCAGCCGCGACGAACTGCGCCGCCGGGTCGACGACGAGGACGCCTGGCGGATGCTCTTCGAGGAGCCGATCGGCGTCGCGATCGAGGAGAACTTCGCCGACGACCTGGTCCGGGGCGTCGTCCTCACCGACGCCCTCATCGGTACCTTCGCCGACGCCCACGACCCCTCCCTCGCGCAGAACCGCTGCTTCCTCTACCACGTCATCGGCGGCGGAACCGGCGCCTGGGACGTGCCGGTCGGCGGGATGGGAGCCCTCACCGACGCCCTGGCCGCCGCCGCCCGCACCGCCGGCGCCGTACTCGCCACCGGCCACGAGGCCGTCCGCATCGACACGGACGGACGCGCCGCCGAGGTCACCTATCGCACGGCGGACGGCGAAGGCGTCGTGGGCGCCCGGCACGTCCTCGTCGGCGCCTCCCCGCAGCAACTCGCCGCCCTCACCGGCGACGAACCGCCCGCCCCCGCCGAGGGCGCCCAGCTCAAGGTGAACATGCTGCTCAAGCGGCTGCCCCGGCTGCGCGACACCTCGGTCGACCCGCGCGAGGCGTTCGCCGGCACCTTCCACATCGCCGAGGGCTACGACCAACTGGCCGCCGCACACGCCCAGGCCGCGTCCGGTGCGCTGCCCGCCGCACCGCCCTCGGAGATCTACTGCCACTCGCTCACCGACCCGAGCATCCTCGGCCGGAACCTCGTCGAGGACGGCTACCAGACCCTCACGCTCTTCGGTCTGCACACCCCGGCGCGGCTGTTCGAACGGGACAACGACGCCGTACGCGACGAGTTGTTGAAGGCGACGCTCGCGCAGTTGGACACCCACCTCGCCGAGCCCCTCGCCGACTGCCTCGCCACCGACGCCGACGGCCGCCCCTGCATCGAGGCGAAGACCCCGCTCGACCTGGAACGCGACCTCCGACTGCCCGGCGGCAACATCTTCCACCGCGAACTCACCTGGCCCTACGCCCAGGAGATTACCGGCCGTTGGGGCGTCGAGACCCGACACGCGAACGTCCTGCTGTGCGGCGCGGGCGCCGTGCGCGGCGGGGGCGTGAGCGGGGTGCCGGGTCACAACGCGGCGATGGCCGTGTTGGAGTGATGACGGTGTCCTCGGTCCGGGACTTCTACGACGCCCTCGCCGCCGACTACCACCTCATCTTCGCGGACTGGGACGCGAGCATCGCCCGCCAGGCCGAGGCGCTGGACGGAGTCGTCCGGGCTCAACTGGGGGCGGGGCCACAGCAGTTGCTGGACTGCTCGTGTGGGATCGGCACACAGGCGATCGGGCTGGCGGGCCTCGGACACCGGGTGGTCGGCAGCGATCTGAGCCCGGCCGCGGTCACCCGGGCCGCCACCGAGGCCGCGGCCCGGGGCGTCGCCCTTCCGGTGACGGCGGCGGACATGCGCGCGCTGCCGTTCCGGACAGCCGCCTTCGACGTCGTCGTCTGCGCCGACAACTCGCTGCCGCATCTGCTCACTCCGGACGACATACACACCGCACTGCTCGGCATACGGCGGGTCCTGCGCGACGACGGACTCCTCGTCCTGAGCGTCCGGGACTACGACACGATCCGCGCCGCCCGCCCCGCGTCCGCACCGCCCCAGGTGTCGACGACACCCCAAGGCCGCGTGGTCACCTTCCAGTTGTGGCACTGGCACGAGGACGGTGAGCGCTACGACCTGGAGCACTTCCAACTCCTGCCGGACGGGGACGGTTGGGAGGTACGGGTCCGCCGTACCGCCTACTGGGCCCTGATCCGGGCCCAGTTGACCGACGCCGTGCTCGACGCGGGCTTCGCGGACGTCAGTTGGCACGAGCCGGAGGGCAGCGGCTTCCATCAGCCCGTGCTCACCGCCCGACGAGGCCGCCCATGGGGTCGCCCCTGAGGTCGTCCACGAGGTCGGCCATGAGGAAAATCTGACGGAGCATCAGAAAAGGCCTTCCGTCGTCCGGAGGACTGCGGCATTCTGCGCCCATGCAGACGGAGTTGAGCAAGAAACTGGGAATCGAGCACGCCATCTTCGGCTTCACGCCGTTCCCCGCCGTCGCCGCGGCCATCAGCCGGGCCGGTGGTTTCGGAGTGCTCGGCGCGGTCCGCTACACCGCCCCCGACGACCTCAAGCGCGACCTCGACTGGCTGGAGGCGCACGTCGAGGGCATGCCGTACGGCCTGGACGTCGTCATGCCCGCGAAGAAGGTGGAAGGCGTCACCGAGGCCCAGGTCGAGGCGATGATCCCGGAAGGGCACCGGCAGTTCGTCATCGAGACCCTGGCCAAGTACGGCGTGCCCGAACTCGCCGAGGGCGAGGTGTCCGGCTGGCGCATCACCGGGTGGATGGAACAGGTCGCCCGCACCCAGCTCGACGTCGCCTTCGACTACCCGATCAAGCTGCTCGCCAACGCGCTGGGCTCCCCGCCCGCCGACGTCGTCGCCCGCGCCCATGACCACAACGTGCTCGTCGCCGCGCTCGCGGGCAGCGCCCGGCACGCCCGCAAGCACGCCGAGGGCGGCATCGACATCGTCGTGGCCCAGGGGTACGAAGCCGGCGGCCACACCGGCGAGATCGCCTCCATGGTGCTCACGCCCGAAGTCGTCGACGCCGTCGACCCGTTGCCGGTTCTCGCCGCGGGCGGCATCGGCAGCGGACAGCAGGTGGCCGCCGCGCTCAGCCTCGGCGCCCAGGGTGTGTGGCTGGGCTCCCTGTGGCTGACCACCACGGAAGCCGACATGCACTCGCCCGGCGTGACCCGCAAACTGCTCGCCGCCGGGTCTGGCGACACCGTCCGCTCCCGCGCCCTGACCGGGAAACCGGCCCGCCAACTGCGCACCGAGTGGACCGACGCCTGGGACGACCCGGACGGCCCGGGCACCCTCCCCATGCCCCTCCAGGGCCTGCTCGTCGCCGAGGCCGTCTCGCGCATCCAGAAGTACGAGATCGAACCGCTGCTCGGCACGCCCGTCGGCCAGATCGTCGGCCGGATGAACAGCGAACGCAGTGTCCAGGCCGTCTTCGACGACCTCACCCGCGGCTTCGAGCACGCCGTCGACCGCATCAACCGCATCGCCGGAAGGAGCGGCCAGTGAGCACACAGGGGGAGAACACACAGGGCGGGGCCACACGTGACGGGGCCACACAGGGCGCGGCGACACAGGGTGTGAGCACACCTCCCGCCGGCTTCTGGGCCCAGGCGGCCCAGAACCCCGACCGCGTGGTCCTCGTCGCACCGGACGGCGAGGAGTGGACCGCGGGCCGCCTGCACGCCGCCGCCAACCAGCTCGTCCACGGCCTGCGCGCCGCCGGACTCGAAACCGGCGACGCCTTCGCGGTCGTCCTGCCCAACGGCGTCGAGTTCTTCACGGCCCATCTGGCCGCCACCCAAGCCGGGTTCTACCTCGTCCCCGTCAACCACCACTTCGTCGCACCGGAGATCGCCTGGATCGTCGCCGACTCCGGCGCCAAGGTACTCATCGCGCACGAGCGATTCGCCGATCCCGCCCGCCAGGCCGCCGACGAGGCCGGCCTCCCCACCACCCACCGGTACGCGGTCGGCACCGTCGAGGGCTTCCGGCCGTACGCCGAACTCCTCGACGGACAACCGGAGTCGGCGCCCGCGGACCGCACGCTCGGCTGGGTCATGAACTACACCTCCGGCACCACTGGCCGCCCCCGCGGCATCCGCCGCCCCCTGCCGGGCAAGCCCCCCGAGTCGGCCTACCTCGGCGGTTTCCTCGGCATCTTCGGCATCAAGCCCTTCGACGACAACGTGCACCTGGTCTGCTCACCGCTCTACCACACGGCCGTCCTCCAGTTCGCGAGCGCCAGCCTGCACATAGGGCACCGCCTGGTCCTGATGGACAAGTGGACCCCGGAGGAGATGCTCCGTCTCATCGACAGCGAGAAGTGCACCCACACCCACATGGTCCCGACCCAGTTCCACCGCCTCCTCGCCCTCCCCGAGGACATACGGGCGCGCTACGACGTCTCGTCCATGCGGCACTCCATCCACGGCGCAGCCCCGTGCCCGGACCATGTGAAGCGGGCGATGATCGACTGGTGGGGCATGTGTGTGGAGGAGTACTACGCGGCCAGCGAGGGCGGTGGTGCCTTCGCGACCGCCGAGGACTGGCTGAAGAAGCCCGGCACGGTCGGCAAGGCCTGGCCCATCAGCGAACTCGCGGTCTTCGACGACGACGGCAACCGGCTCCCGCACGGTGAACTCGGCACCGTCTACATGAAGATGAGCACCGGCGGCTTCGCCTACCACAAGGACGAGGCCAAGACGAAGAAGAACCGCATCGGTGACTTCTTCACCGTCGGCGACCTCGGCTACCTCGACGAGGACGGCTATCTCTTCCTCCGCGACCGCAAGATCGACATGATCATCTCGGGCGGCGTGAACATCTACCCGGCCGAGATCGAGTCCGCGCTCCTCGCCCACCCCGCCGTCGCCGACGCCGCGGCCTTCGGCATCCCGCACGACGAGTGGGGCGAGGAGGTCAAGGCCGTCGTCGAACCGTCCCCCGGCCACGAGCCCGGCCCCGCCCTCGCCGCCGCGCTCCTCGACCACTGCGCCGAACAACTCGCCGGCTACAAACGGCCCAAGAGCATCGACTTCATCACCGAGATGCCCCGCGACCCCAACGGCAAGCTGTACAAGCGGCGGCTGCGGGAGCCGTACTGGGAGGGGCGGGTCCGACCCATGTGAGTCCGACCTGTGTGATGGCGGCACATGTGGGCCCGGCACATGTGGGCCGGGCCCACCTCGCCCACCCGGCTTGACCCACCCGGGCGGCGGCCCGAGGATCATGTCTCATGACGTCCGTACACGGCAGCACGGTTGACGGGGTACTGCGACGCAGTGCCCGGCGCACTCCCGCCCGCGTGGCGGTGGACTACGGCGAGCGCTCCTGGACGTACGGGGAACTCGACGACGCCGTCTCCCGCGCGGCGAGCGTGCTCCTCGACCAGGGCCTGTCACCGGGCGACCGGGTCGGTTCCTACGGCCACAACTCGGACGCCTATCTGATCGGCTTCCTCGCCTGCGCCCGGGCCGGCCTCGTGCACGTGCCGATCAACCAGAACCTCACCGGCGACGACCTCGTGTACATCGTCGGCCAGTCCGGCAGCGCGCTGGTGCTCGCCGACCCCGACCTCGCCGGTCGACTCCCGGACGACGTACGGACGTTGCCGCTGCGGGACGCGGACGGCTCGCTGCTGGAGCGGCTGGCCTCCGCGCCGCCGTACGACGGTCCCGAGCCGCGCACCGACGATCTGGTGCAGTTGCTCTACACCTCGGGCACGACCGCGCTGCCCAAGGGCGCGATGATGACCCACCGGGCCCTGGTGCACGAGTACTTGAGCGCGATCGCCGCCCTGGACCTGAGCGCCGGGGACCGGCCGGTGCACTCGCTGCCGCTGTACCACTCGGCGCAGTTGCATGTGTTCCTGCTGCCGTACCTGGCGGTCGGCGCGACCAACAGGATCCTTGACGCGCCCGACGGGGACCGGCTGTTCGACCTGATCGAGGCCGGGCAGGCGGACAGCCTGTTCGCCCCGCCCACGGTGTGGATCGGCCTGGCGAACCGCCCGGACTTCGGGACGCGGGACCTGAGCGGGCTGCGCAAGGCGTACTACGGCGCGTCGATCATGCCGGTGCCCGTCCTGGAGCGGTTGCGTGAGCGGCTTCCCAAGCTGGCCTTCTACAACTGCTTCGGGCAGAGCGAGATCGGCCCCCTCGCCACGGTCCTGGGCCCCGACGAGCACAAGGGCCGGCTGGACTCCTGCGGCCGTCCCGTGCTGTTCGTGGACGCACGGGTGGTCGACGAGGAGGGCAAGGACGTACCCGACGGCACACAGGGCGAAGTCGTCTACCGCTCACCGCAGTTGTGCGAGGGCTACTGGGACAAGCCCGAGGAGACCGCCGCCGCATTCCGCGACGGCTGGTTCCACTCCGGCGACCTCGCGGTGCGGGACGCGCAGGGCTTCTTCACCGTCGTCGACCGGGTGAAGGACGTCATCAACTCCGGTGGCGTACTGGTCGCTTCACGCCAGGTCGAGGACGTCCTGTACACCCATGAGGGCGTCGCCGAGGTCGCCGTGATCGGGCTCCCCGACGACCGCTGGATCGAGGCGGTCACAGCGGTCGTCGTCCCGCGCGGCGAGGTCACCGAGGCCCAACTCATCGACCACGCCCGGGAGAAGCTCCCGCACTTCAAGGCGCCGAAGCGGGTCGAGTTCGTGACGGAGCTGCCGCGCAACGCCAGCGGAAAGATCCTCAAGCGGGAGTTGCGGCAGCGGTTCGCCGACGAGTAGGGCGCTGCTTCGCGCGGGCAGTTGCTTCGCGGAGGCCGCTACTTCGCGTAGGCCGTCATGAAGCGGTCCCGGAACTTGTCCATGCCCAGCACCGGGGCGTTGTCGGCGGGCTTGAGGCCGTCCGTCCAGCCCCAGTTGGAGATCTTGTCCAGCACCTTGGGGTCGTGGGCGACGATGGTGATCGGCACGTCCCGGTCGGCGGTGCCGCCGGTGACCGTGGGCACGGGCTGGTGGTCGCCGAGGAAGACGAGGACGGTGTTCTTGTTGCCGTAGCGCTGGACCCACTGGGTCAGGCTGTCCGCGGAGTACTGGATGGCCTTGCGGTACTCGGTCCGCACGCGCTTCGCGCTCTTCCAGACCTCCGTCGGGTTCGTGCCCTCCTTCTTGATCTGGTTGAAGATCGTGCCGTCGCCGAGCTGGTTCCAGGGGATGGTGTGGGCGATGGGGGACCAGGGGTTGTGGCTGGAGGCCAGGATGATCTCCGCCATGATCGGGTCGCGGTTCTTCTTGCCGTACTCCAGTTTCTCGAAGGACTCGAGGCTGAACTGGTCCGGCACCGGCGTCCAACTGAAGTACGGGCCGTTGTAGCCGAGGTGCGTGGAGTCGTAGATGTTGTCGAGGCCGAAGTACTTGCCCTCGGGCCAGGCCTTGCGGACGCCCGGGACGATGCCGACCGTGCGCCAGGCGCCGGTCTTCTGGAAGTAGCTGGTGAGGGTCGCGCGGGTGCTGGTGGTCACGGTCCGGTACCGCTGCTGGTTCTTGATCCACAGGCCGGACAGGAACGTCGAGTGGGCCAGCCAACTGCCCGCGCCCGTCACCGGCGACCTGAGCCAGGCGCTGCGCGACGAGAAGCCGGCCGCCTTGAGCCTGGCGTCGCCCGCCGTGAGCGTCTTGTCCATCTCCGGTGCCATCGTCGGGTCGTCGAGCGCGACCCGGCCGTAGCTCTCGATGAAGGTGAACAGGACGTCCTTGCCGCGCAATCCGTTCAGCAGTTGGTCGGGTGGGGTCTTCGCGAAGGCGTCGACGGTGAGCTGCTTCTTGAAGACGTCGGCGTCCCCCAGCCCCTCGCGGACGTACTTCACGCGGTTGGTGAGGAACTGGCTGTAGCCCTTGGTGGCGAGGGTGACACCGCCGACCTGCACGCTCAGGGTGAAGCACATGATCCACGCGACACCGAGGACGAGGGTGGTGCGTACGGCCGTGGGGCGGTGGCTGGCCATCACGTCGGCCAGCCGCACCATCGCGAGCGCGCTCGCGACGAGCACGACGATGAGCAGGACGATCACCGCGACGATCGCGAGCACCTCGCCGGATCGCCCGAACGAGTCCTTCATCCAGTCCGCCGCGTCGCTCAGCAGGACCCAGTCGAAGACCAGGTCGAACGGCCGGGCGAGGGTCTGATAGAAGCCCATGTCGAGGCACTTCAGCACGGTCGACAGCCCGACGAACGCGCCCGAGACGACGGCAGCGATCCGCCGCGCCCGCGACGGCAGCACGAGCAGCACGATCGCGAGAACGATCAGCTCCACGGGCAGCCGGAGAAACGACTGGAGTGTCATCCGATCGAGCCGATCGGGCACAACGAGAGCGACGACCAGCAACACACCGGCCAACACACTCGTGCCCACCCGTACGACACGAGCGGCACGGGGGAAACGGGCCCGCCAGCCGAACCAGCCGGGGCGGGGAGGGAGTTGGGGGGAACC
>NZ_JAENRY010000475.1 GCF_016612545.1 Streptomyces sp. MBT65
CCGAGCGCCTCCGCCGTGACGGCCCGCCCCGCCCGGCCACCGGCCCCGAGGACCACGATCCCGCTCATGCCCAACTTCCTTGTCCGGCAGCGTTCTTCGCCGCCCGACCTGCATGGTGGGGAGTCAGGGCCCGGTTACTTCAACGGTACCGGCGCTAGCCTCGACACATGACCGACGCGAGGGACGCCGTACGGGACGCCGCACGACAGGAACCGCTCGACCCCGACATGTTCGACCCCCTCTGCCCCTCCTCCGCGATGCCCTTCCGGGTGGGCGACAAGTGGACGGGCATGATCGTCCGCTGCCTGGAAGGCGGCCCGCGCCGCTTCACCGAACTCCGTATACCGCTCAAGGCCGTTACCCCCAAAGTGCTCAGCGAGACCCTGCGCGCCATGGAACGCGACGGCCTGCTCACCCGGACCGTGTACGACGAGAACCCGCCGCGCGTCGAATACGCCCTCACCCCGCTCGGCCGCAGCCTCGTCCCCCTCCTCGACGCCGCCCGCGCCTGGAGCGAGACCCACCTCCCGCACCTCCTCGCCGCCCGCCGGAACCACCTGCACGACACACACTGATCGCGGCCTGCCGCATCATGGGCCCTGTGCGACTGGAAGCGATCACCTGGGACCGGCTCGGCGACCTCCTCGCCGAGCGCCTGCTCGACCTGAAGCCGGCCGACGGCGGCCCCTGGCCGCGCGTCGCCATCGACGGGGCTCCCGCGGCCCACCCGGGCGACCTCGCCGAGCGCGTCTCGGAGGCGCTGCGTATCCGCGGCCGCTCCTCGCTCGTCGTGGGCACCGAGGGCTTCCTGCGCCCGGCCTCGCTGCGCCTGGAGTACGGGCGCCAGGACGTCGAGGCGTACTACGACGGCCGGTTCGACACCCGGGCCCTGTGGCGCGAGGTCTTCGGCCCGCTCGAACCGGACGGCGACGGCCGCGTCCTGCCCGACCTGTGGGACCCCGCCGCGGACCGCGCCACCCGCAGCCCCTATGTCCAACTCCCGCCCGACGCCGTCCTGTTGCTGCACGGACCCTTCCTCCTTCGACACTGGTTCCCCTTCGACCTGACCGTCCACGTCCTCCTCTCCCCGGGCGCCCTGCGCCGCCGTACCCCCGAGACCGAGCACTGGACCCTCCCCGCCTTCGAGCGCTACGAGGACGAGACCGACCCGGCCGGCACGGCGGACGTCCTGGTGCGCGCGGACGATCCGCGCCATCCGGCGTGGGGCGGGTGGGGCAAGGGGTAGTGGGCGGAGGGCCAAGGGGTAGCGGTGGGCCGAGGGCCTCGCCGACCCCTGCGCCTCGGTGGAGATCCGCGGCACCGCCGAGATCCTCACCGAGGTGGACAGACGGCTTCCGTGCGAGCGCTCGCACAAGTCCCTCGGCGTTGACCCGGCCGTCCCGGCCGGTGTACCGGAAGTCGCGACCGTCCGGGTGCGTTCCCCTCGCCGCGCGGCGAGAATGTAGGGCGCCGGGACTAGCGGAACGTTCTGTGCCGCGCCGGCCGTCCGGCATCGGGAGGTACTTCATGACCACCGCCGGAGACATCATGCACCGGGGCGCCCAGTGGATCCCCGCCCATGAAACCCTGGACCGCGCCGCCCAGCTGATGCGCGAACTGGGCGTCGGGGCCCTGCCCATCAGCGACGAGAACGAACGGCTCTGCGGCATCCTCACCGACCGGGACATCGTCGTCGGCTGTGTGGCCATGGGCCACGACCCGGCCAAGATCACCGCCGGCGAGATGGCCCAGGGCACACCCCGCTGGATCGACGTCGGCGCCGATGTCGGCGAAGTGCTCCAGGAGATGCAGGGACACCAGATCCGCCGGCTTCCCGTCATCGACAACAAACGCCTCGTCGGCATGATCAGCGAGGCCGACCTGGCCCAGCACCTGACGGAGGAACAACTCGCCGGCTGGGTCGAGAGCGTGTACGCCCGCAGCGGCATGCGCTGAACCCTCGCGGGCGGTGCCGGGCGCGGAACCCCGGACGACTCCGGCTCAGCGGCTGCCGTTCAGAGCCAGCCGTTGCGCCGGAAGCCCCGGTACAGCGCGAGACAGGCCACGGTTATCACGCCGAGGACCAGGGGATAGCCGAACCGCCAGTGCAGCTCCGGCATGTGGTCGAAGTTCATGCCGTACACACCGCACACCATCGTCGGTACGGCGATCACCGCGGCCCAGGCCGTGATCTTCCGCATGTCCTCGTTCTGCGCGACCGTCACCTGGGCGAGGTGCGCCTGCAGGATCGAGTTCAGCAGTTCGTCGAAGGACGCGATCTGCTCCTTCGCCCGCAGCAGATGGTCGGAGACATCCCGGAAGTAGGCCTGTATCTCCGGGCCGATCACCCGCATCGGCCGGGTGGCGAGCTCCTCCAGCGGGCGGCCGAGGGGGACGACCGCCCGCTTCAGCTCCAGGAGTTCACGCTTGAGCTGGTAGATACGGCCGGGGTCGGCCCGCGCGCCGTTCTCCGCGAACACGTCCGTCTCCACCTGGTCGATGTCCGCCTGCACGGAGTCCGTGACGCTCAGATAGTCGTCGACCACGTGGTCCGCGATCGCGTGCAGCACCGCGGCCGGGCCCTTGGCGAGCTGCCGGGGGTTCGACTCCAGCCCCTCGCGCAGCGGCCCCAGTGAGCCGTGCCGTCCGTGCCGCACGGTGATGACGAACTCGGCGCCGACGAACACCATGATCTCGCCGGTGTCCACGACCTCGCTCGTCGCGGTCAGCTTCTCGTGCTCGACGTAGCAGACCGTCTTGAACACCGCGAACAGCGTCTCGCCGTAGCGCTCCACCTTCGGGCGCTGATGAGCCTCGATCGCGTCCTCGACGGCCAGCGGGTGCAGGTCGAAGAGCTCGGCGATGCCCGCGAACTCCTCGTTCGTCGGCTCGTGCAGGCCGAGCCAGACGAAGCCGTCGTCCTTCTTGCGCACCCGCTCGACGGCGTCCACCAGATCGCCGCCGACCGGGACCCGGACGCCGTCCTGATACGTGACGCACTTCACCACCGAGGAGCCCAGCGGTGACCGGGCGTGGTGGCTCAGGTCGACCCGCGGGCGCCGCCGCGCCAGCCGCGCCACCTTGCGGAGGCCGCTGACCCTGCCCAGGCCCGTGACCTTCCGAAGATTCCCTGCCATGGACATCCGGATCTCCTTGGGTGGATCCCCTCGCATCGCATTTCTGCGCCTTGGCGTGCCAGTTTGCCAGGCCGACGTGAGCGGTGGGTAAGCCTGTGGGAACGGAATCCTCCGCTTTGTTCCCGGCTGTGGACGAAGCCGTGAGCGCGCTGTCTTTCCCGCTGTGGACGGAGCCGCGTACGAGCGGGCGCACTGCCGCGGCGAGGGGTGCCGCAAGGGCTGCGGAACCGGAGCGTCGCCCCCTGTCGACAAGCGGGGCAACTGGGATGATCGCGGCATGACGCGATCCGACGGGTATCTCCTCGACAACCGGCAGTCCGAGGCGGGACAGCGCTTCGACGCCTTCGCCACGCTCTTCGACCCCACGACGTTCCGGCACTTGGAGGGGTTCGGCATCGGACCCGGCTGGCGGGTCTGGGAGGTCGGCGTCGGCGGCACCTCGGTGGTGTCCTGGCTGGCCAAGAAGGTCGGACCGACCGGGAAGGTCCTCGCGACCGACATCGACACCTCCCAGGTCGCTGCGGTGGCACGTCCGCCGATCGAGGTGCGCGTCCACGACGTGGGTGCCGAGGAACCGCCGGGGGAGGGCTTCGACCTCGTGCACGCCCGACTGGTCCTCGTCCATGTCCCGGACCGGGAACGGGCGTTGCACTCGATGATCAAGTCCCTGCGCTCCGGCGGACGCCTCCTGATCGAGGACGCCGACCCCGCCCTCCAGCCCCTGCTCTGCCCCGACGAACACGGCCCCGAGCAACAGCTCGCGAACCGCCTCCGCCACGGTTTCCGCGAACTCCTCGCCGCCCGCGGCGCCGACCTCTCCTACGGCCGCCGGCTCCCGCGTCTGCTCCGCGAGGCCGGCCTGCGCCGCGTGGAGGCCGACGCGTACTTCCCGGTCACCTCACCGGCCTGCGCCGCCCTGGAATCCGCCACGGTCCGCCAGATCCGCGACCAACTCGTCACGGCGGGCCTGGCCACGAACGAGGACATCGACCGCCACCTGGCCAATGTCGCCTCCGGCTCGATGGATCTGGCGACGGCTCCCATGATCTCGGCGTGGGGGCGCAAGGGGTAGGCGGGAGACGGGAGTTGACGGTGGGCGTCGGCGCCGGTCGGTGAGGGAGCGGTGGTGGGTCTCCGGCGGGGCCGGACTCGGCGCTGGTGCCGGGCAGGGGAGTCGCCGTCCAACACCGGCGGCCGCCCGCCCCGTACAACTGTCCCTCCGCCCAACACAGTTGACCGGCGACCCGGCGCAAGCCCCCCTCACTCCCGCACCGGCGGCCGTCCCCCCACCCGTTC
>NZ_JAENRY010000476.1 GCF_016612545.1 Streptomyces sp. MBT65
GCGTACGGCGCCCCGCGCCCGCCCTCGCCCAGCACCCCGAGCCCGTGCGCGTCGTCGAGCAGCAGCCCCGCCCCGAACTCCCGGCACGCCTCGGCGAGCGCCCCCACCGGAGCCGCGTCCCCGTCCACGGAGAACACCGAGTCGGACACCACCACGGCCTGCCCGTCGTGCGTCCGCAGCGCCTTGCGCACCCCGTCCGGATCGGCGTGTCCTACGACCTGGGTGGCGCCCCGGGCCAGCCGGCAGCCGTCGATGAGGGAGGCGTGGTTGCCCGCGTCGGAGACGATCAGTGAACCGTGCGGCGCGAGGGTGGTGACCGCGGCGAGGTTGGCCGCGTAACCGGAGGAGAAGACGAGGGCGGCCTCGAACCCGGTGAACTCGGCCAGCTCGCGCTCCAGTTGGGCATGCAACTCGGTCGTACCGGTGACCAGCCGCGAGCCGGTGGACCCGCCGCCCCAGGTCCGCGCCGCCGCCGCGGCCCCCTCGACGACCTCGGGATGGTGCGCGAGCCCCAAGTAGTCGTTGCTCGCCAGATCGAGGAGCGGCGAGTCGGCGGGACGCGGTCGCAGGGTCCGTACGAGCCCGGCACGACGGCGCTGCTCCGCCTGGTCGTCGATCCAGCCGAACGCCATGGTTCCTCCGGGGCTTTTGTAGGCAGTGCACAGACACTAATCGGACGACCGGCCGCCCATGGTGTGGTGATACCCACACCGCCAGCTGCATGTCTTGTGCATTCTCTCCTTGGCCGCGGGCGGTCCCGTAGGACAGGATCGGGCCTCATGGACCTGCTGAACACGCTCGTGGACAAGGGGCTTCGGCGCGAGCTGCCGACCCGCGCGGAAGCACTCGCCGTCCTCGCCACCTCCGACGACGACCTGCTGGATGTCGTGGCCGCGGCCGGAAAGGTGCGCCGGCACTGGTTCGGGCGACGGGTGAAGCTCAACTACCTCGTCAACCTGAAGTCCGGCCTGTGCCCCGAGGACTGCTCGTACTGCTCGCAGCGGCTCGGCTCCAAGGCCGACATCCTGAAGTACACGTGGCTGAAACCCGATGATGCCTCGAAGGCCGCGGCGGCCGGTGTGGCGGGTGGCGCCAAGCGCGTGTGCCTGGTGGCCTCCGGCCGGGGCCCGACGGACCGGGACGTGGACCGGGTCGCGGGCACCATCAAGGCGATCAAGGACCAGAACGAGGGCGTCGAGGTGTGCGCCTGCCTCGGCCTGCTCTCCGACGGCCAGGCCGACCGGCTGCGCGAGGCGGGCGCGGACGCCTACAACCACAACCTCAACACCTCCGAGTCGACGTACGGCGACATCACGACGACCCACACGTACGCCGACCGCGTCGACACCGTGCAGAAGGCGCACGCGGCGGGCCTGTCCGCCTGCTCCGGCCTGATCGCCGGCATGGGCGAGAGCGACGAGGACCTGGTCGACGTCGTCTTCTCCCTCCGCGATCTCGACCCGGACTCGGTGCCGGTGAACTTCCTGATCCCGATGGAGGGCACCCCGCTCGAGGCCGACTGGCACCTCACCCCGCAGCGCTGTCTGCGCATCCTCGCGATGGTGCGGTTCGTCTGCCCGGACGTAGAGGTGCGCATCGCGGGCGGCCGTGAGGTCCACCTGCGCACGATGCAGCCCCTCGCCCTGAACCTCGCCAACTCGATCTTCCTCGGCGACTACCTCACGTCCGAGGGCCAGGCCGGCCAGGCCGACCTGGAGATGATCGCGGACGCGGGCTTCGAGGTGGAGGGCGCGGGCGAGGTGACGCTGCCGCAGCACCGGGCCGCTGTGGCGGGGGGCGGATGCGGGTCGCACGAGGACGCCGGGTGCGGTGGGGGCTGCGCTGGGCATGAGGGCGCCGCAGTCTGCGGCTCGGCTCCCGCTTCTACGTCCGCTCCCGTGCCGCAGGTCGACGAGGTCCGCCGGGACCTGGTCTCCGTACGCCGTCGAGGTGCCGGAACGGATCTAGCGCCCAATGCCTGACCCGACCGCCCTGCCCGCCCTGTCCGGCCTGCCCGTCCCGGAGCTGCTGGAGCTGGACCGGCGGCACGTCTGGCATCCGTACGGTCCGATGCCCGGCCGGGTCGACCCGCTCGTCGTGGAGTCGGCGAGCGGGGTACGGCTCCGACTGGCGGGCGGCGGGGGCGAGTTGGTCGACGGGATGTCGTCCTGGTGGTCGGCGATCCACGGCTACAACCACCCCGTGCTCAACGAGGCCGCGCACGAGCAGCTCGGCCGGATGAGCCACGTGATGTTCGGCGGGCTCACGCACGAGCCCGCCGTACGGCTGGCGAAGCTCCTTGTCGACATGTCACCCGACGGCCTGGAACACGTCTTCCTGGCCGACTCGGGCTCGGTGTCGGTCGAGGTCGCGGTGAAGATGTGCCTCCAGTACTGGCGCTCCCTCGGCCGCCCCGGGAAACAGCGTCTGCTGACCTGGCGCGGCGGCTACCACGGCGACACCTGGCAGCCGATGTCGGTGTGCGACCCCGAGGGCGGGATGCACGAGCTGTGGTCGGGCGTCCTGCCCCGCCAGGTCTTCGCCGACGCACCACCGACCGAATACGACGATTCCTACGCGGCCCATCTGCACGAGCTGATCGGGCGGCACGCGCACGAGCTGGCCGCGGTGATCGTGGAGCCGGTGGTGCAGGGTGCGGGCGGGATGCGGTTCCACTCGCCCGCGTATCTGCGGGTGCTGCGGGAGGCGTGCGACGCGCATGACGTGCTGCTGGTGTTCGACGAGATCGCGACGGGCTTCGGTCGTACGGGCGCGCTGTTCGCGGCGGAGCACGCGGCGGTGACGCCGGACGTGATGTGCGTGGGCAAGGCGCTGACCGGCGGCTATATGACGATGGCGGCGAGCCTGTGCACGTCACGCGTGGCCGAGGGCATCTCGCGGGGCGAGGTACCGGTCCTGGCCCACGGCCCGACCTTCATGGGCAACCCGCTGGCGGCGGCCGTGGCCTGCGCGTCGATCGAACTCCTCCTGAACCAGGACTGGTTGACGGAGGTCAAGCGCATCGAGACGGGCCTGCGGGAGGGCCTGGCCCCGGCGGCACAGCTCCCCGGCGTGCGGGACGTCCGCGTCCTGGGTGCCATCGGCGTGGTGCAACTCGACCACGACGTGGACATGAAGGCCGCGACGGACGCGGCCGTACGCGAGGGCGTGTGGCTGCGGCCGTTCCGCGATCTCGTCTACACGATGCCGCCGTACGTCACGAACGACGCCGACCTGGCGCGGATCGCCCGCGCGGTGTGCGCGGCGGCGCGGGAGGGATGACATGCCGGTACTGGTGATCACGGGCACGGGCACGGAGGTCGGCAAGACGATCACCACGGCCGCGGTGGCCGCGGCGGCGCTGGCGGCCGGCCGCACGGTGGCCGTCCTGAAGCCCGCCCAGACGGGTCTACGGCCGGACGAGCGCGGCGACGCCGACGAGGTCGCGAGGCTCGCGGGCGCCGTGACGACGGCCGAACTCGCCCGCTACCCCGAGCCGTTGGCCCCCGGCACGGCGGCGCGGCGGGCCGGTATGACTCCTGTCCACCCGCACGAAGTGGCCGAAGCCGCCCAGAAGTTGGCCACCGAGCACGATCTGGTGCTGGTCGAGGGCGCGGGCGGGCTGCTCGTACGGTTCGACGAGGAGGGCGGCACGCTGGCGGACGCGGCACGGTTGCTGAACGCCCCGGTCCTGGTGGTGGCCTCGGCGGGCCTGGGCACCCTGAACACGACGGAACTGACGGCCCGTGAACTCCGCTCCCAGGGCCTCGACTTGCTGGGCGTGGTGATCGGCAGCTGGCCCACCACCCCTGATCTGGCGTCCCGTTGCAATGTGGCCGACCTGCCGGAGGTGGCGGGGGCACCGCTGCTGGGCGCGTTGCCGGAGGGGGCGGGGACTCTCCCTCCTTCCGACTTCCGTGCTGCGGCGCCGGGTTGGGTGGGGCCGCGGCTTGACGGGGTGTGGG
>NZ_JAENRY010000477.1 GCF_016612545.1 Streptomyces sp. MBT65
GCGGCCGCGTTCCTGGGAGCTGAGGGTCAGTTCGAGGGCGAGCGCCAGCAGGCCGGACAGCGCGGCCAGGACCGAACCGGTCGTGTAGATCATGCCGAGCCCCTGCGTCAGGCCGTCCGCGCGCAGCGTGCTCAGCGTCTCGGAGCGGACGCGAATCTGTGCCAGCGGCCCGAGCGCCTTGGCCGCCGCCGACCGCAGTGCCTGAGGCTGTGCCTTGGGCCCGTCGCCCTTGAGGAGCAGGACGGTACTGCCCG
This sequence comes from Streptomyces sp. MBT65, assembly GCF_016612545.1. GTDB lineage: Bacteria > Actinomycetota > Actinomycetes > Streptomycetales > Streptomycetaceae > Streptomyces. The sequence continues at coordinate 255 of NZ_JAENRY010000477.1, forward strand.
AGGCCTGTTCCGCCAGCAGGTGTTCGGCGCCGGCGATGGTGATCAACAGCGGTGTTCCCGGCGGGAGTTGCGCGGTGACCGGGCCGAGGAGGGGGTCGCGCAGTTCGGCGGTGGTGAGGGTGCCGACCGGCTTGAGGGTCAGGTTCACCGGGGGCTGTCCCTGGGTCACCACGGTGGTGGTGAAGCCACCGATGCGCTCGCGCGCCCGCAGGTCGGGGGAGAGGAAGGACGGCAGCGGGACACTCGCGTCGACCCGTTGGCCGGGCGGAGTCGTCAGCCCGGCCGACAGGGCACGGGCCAACGGCGACTCCGGTGCCACGGCGGCCAGTTGACGAGGATCGACGGTGATCACGGCGACCTGGGAGACCGCCGCGCCGTCGTCCTGCCCCGCGAGGTCGAGGGTGCGCAGATGCTGAAGGGCCGTCCGAATTCCGTTGGGGGCGACGGCAGTCGTCCCGGCGGGGGTCGCCGTCCCCGCCACCGTCGCGCTCGCGTCCGCGCCGGTGGTCCAGGCCGCCCCGGTCGCCAGACCGTCGTCGACCGTACGCTGCACCAGGCCGCCGAACACCGCCGTGCCCAGGGTCAACACCAGCACGAACAGGGCCAGTCCGGTCGCCGGGGCGTCATGCGCGGCCCGGGCCGCCCCGACGAAGCCCACCACACCCCGGCCGCGCCGGGCCCGCCGTAGCACCAGGCGCAGGACGAGCGGATAGACGCGCAGCAGGATCAGGACGACGGAGAGCGCCACCAGGACCGGTACCGCGCCCAGAATCCCATCGGGGCCCTGAGCGCGGAGCGCGACCACACCGGCCGCCGTCGTGAGCAGCACCGTGAGTTCCAGGACCGCGCGGCGGCCCACGGCGGTCTTCCGTCGGGTGCGGCGCAGGCGGCCGGGGCGGCGGGGTTCGCGGACCGCGAGCCAGGTCATCAGGGGCACCGTCAGCAGCACCGCCGCGGTGGTGAGCGCGGCGGGCAGCGGTTGCGGCGATCCGGAGGTGCCGGTGGGGGAGAGGGCCCGGCCCGCCGCCCAGCCGAACAGGGCGGCGATCAGCACCACCGGCCAGGCCACGGCGCAGCGCAACAGCACCAGCCGCGCGGTGGACGCGCCCCGCGCACGCTGCAAGCGCAGATGCGCGTGCCTGCGGCGGAGCAGCAGCCGCACCGCGACCGCCACGGTGGCCAGTGCGACCGCAGCCAGCGCGTCGACGGCGTACGTCGCCAGGGCTCGGGCCTGCTCGTCCTGGGCGGTGAACGCGGTGAGCAAGGGCGTCAGGGAGTCGGTCACCAGCAGGGACTGGGTGGACTGGCCGTCGACCTGGCAGCTGATGTCGCCGGTGACCCAGTCGCTGCCCTGACACAGGGCGGCGCTCAGATCGGCGCCGTAGTGGGACAGCGGCCCGGTGAGCGCGCGGGCCCGGTCGAGCGCCGCCCCGGACAGGTCGGCGCGCAGCTGCCAGGTCACCCGGGGGCCGCCCACCCCGGCGCCCGCCAACAGGTCGGCGGCGTCACGGCCGACGAGACCCCGGACGGCGAGCACCGTGCCGGTGGAACGCTCCGCCGGGTAGCGCGAGGGCTGGTCCAGGGTCTCCCGGCCGGTCCAGAAGCCGTCGCTCGCGGCCGTGGTGCGGTAGACCCCGCTCACCACCAACTCCGCGTCGGGTGCGCTGCTTTGGGCCCCGGGCGTCTTCGGGAACTCCACGTTCAGCCGGCTGCCGGCCCGGACGCCCAGCGCCCGCGCGGTGGCCTGCGACAGTCCGATCTGGGGCGCGGTGGTCAACGGCGTGTGATCGGCGGGCGCGTGACCGCTGACGTAGCGCAAGTGGGCCTGCGTGGACGGCAGATGACTGACCGTCAGGTTCACGCTCGTGTTCCTCGGGCCCGGTGGCCGGGGGGAGAGCAGGGCCGCCGGGTCGTAGTCGTAGCTGCCGCCGGTGAAGGACAGGTGCCGTGCGGCGGAGCCGCCGAGGTGCCGGGTGAGGGTGCGGCCGGCGGCGAGCAGGGTGGCCATGTCCATGGACGGGGGTGAGGTGTTGAAGACCTCCGGTGTGGTGCTCAGGCTGATCAGCGGCGCCTGGGCCTGCGCCGCGTCGACCCGCTGCCGCAGCGCCCGGTCCTCCTGCCGGCCCGCGAGCACGGGGGCCCAGGCGCACAGCCCCGTCAGCACCAGGACCAGCACGGCCAGACAGGCCAGCATCGGCAGATCGCCCCGGGACTCCTCGCGGATCAGCCGCCGGGTCACGGCCGCTCGTCCCTTCGGCCCCTGTCCCGCCGTACGGCTCACCGGTCCTCCCCCGCTCGCAGCACCCGCACTAGATCCACCCGGGCCAGCAGCCGGGCCAGGATCAGGACCACCGCGCTGATGGCCAGGGCCGTCGCCAGCGCGGTCAGGGTCACGGTGGCCCAGGGAGTGATCCGGGGCAGCGGCGGATAGGGGGCCTGTCCGCTGTCGTCCACGGTGACCAGAGGCAGCACCGCCGAGGCCAGGGCCAGGCCCATCAGCGCCCCCGGGACCACCGCGAACAGCGCGAGACCCACCTGTTCGGCGCCGAGCAGCGCGGACAGGCCGGAGGCGCGGACGCCGATCGCCCTCAGCAGCGCGAACTCCTTGCGGCGCTGCCGGGTGGAGACCACCGCGTGCACGGTGAAGGCGATGACCGCGAAACCGGGGGCCAGCCGGCGGACCAGTTCCAGCACCCGGCGCAGCCCCGCGCGGAACGGGTCGGCCTGGAGGGACGCGGCGGTCCGTGCCGCGGTGGTGACACTGCCCAGCGCGGGCTGCGCCTCGACGGCGGCCGCCGTACGCGCGCTGTCGGTGCTGCTCAGCCACCAGAACGCGGGGTCCTGCCGGTCGGCACCGGCCAGCGTGAGCGCGGTGGCGAGTTGGCGCTGGTCGGCGATCAAGTGCCCCTGGCCACGGCCCAGTCCGGGCGGTGGGTCGACGCTGCCCACGATCTTCGCGGTGATCCGGCCGCCGCCCAGATCGAGTGTGGTGGTGCTGCCCACGTGCAGGCGCGCGGCCCGCAGCGTCGAGGCCTCGGCGCGCACCGGAAGCGGTGCCGGACCGTTCAACGGGCCCGCCACGAGCCGCACTTGGCTGCCGGACCGGGTGGCGTAGTCGCTCTCGGACAGCCCGCCGAGGGAGTCCGAGACGGCGCGGGAGGGTCGGATGCCGGTGCTCACGGTGGTCCGCAGTACCCCGGACCCGCCGGGAGCGATCGAGCACACCCCGGGGCTGCCGGGCATGTAGCTGTCGGTCATCTTCCCTTTGCACGCGCCCTCGGTGGCGTCGGCGGCATGATCCGTACCGTCGGACCAGACCTGCCCGCCGGGCAGCCGGGAGACCCAAGTGCCCGCGGTGTCTGTGGAGTTGGCAGTTTCCCGCGCGCCGATCCGGATCAGTTCCAGGTCCAGCCGGGCGGGCCGCAGGTCCGGCTGCGGCAGCACGCCGACGGCGGTCACCGTCAGCGGATACGTCCGCGGATGCCCGTCGCTCAGCGCCACGTCGAGCGGGACCACGACGGTGTGCCGGGCCCCGTCGGCGGCGGGCAGCCGTGCCGGTACGACGCTGACGAGACCGGCCGCGTCCTGCACGGTCAGCTCCAGACCCGGCGCCACCCGGCTGCCGTCGCTGCGCAGCCGCTCGTCCAGCAGCAGCGCGGTCGGACGCCCGGGCAGCGGTACCCCGAGGACGACCGGTGACGGGGTGCGGGGAGCGGGCCCGCCGACCGTGCCGACCAGGTTCTCGGTGGTGCCGCCGGGCAGATTCACCGTCGCCTGCGTCACCGGTGCCACCCTGGTCACCCCCGGCAGCGCGCGATAGGCGGCGGCCAGCACGGCGGAGGGGTAGCCGTCGTCCGCGGACGGGTCGATCCGTACGTCCGCGCCGACGGTGAACGCGGCCTCCTCCGACGCAAGCCCGCCCAGACTCGCGAGCGCGGTGGTGGCGAAGGCGCTCACCGAGACGGCCAGGCACATCAGCACCACCGGCCCCGCGTTGCGCGCGGCCCGCCGGCTCAACTGCCAACCCGCCAGGGCGAGTACGAGCCCTCGGCTGCGACGCCCGAACGCGTCCAGCAGCAGCGAGGTCAGCGGCAGCAGCCGCAGCAACAGCAGTGCGCCGGCGCCGGCCACCAGGGTCGGCACCAGGACCAGCACAGGGTCCACGGACGCGCTGCCGGAGCCCACGTCGGCGATCAGCGAGTGGTGCCGCCGCAGCTCCAGATACCCCAGCGTCGCCACCGCCAGCAGCGCCAGATCGACCCCCAACCGCTGCGCGGCGGCGGCCCGCGCACCCCGCCCCGCCCGCGGTCCCGCCGACGGCAGCACGGGCAGCAGCACCGCCGCGGCGTGCACCAACAGCGTCAGCCCTACGGCCGCCCAGGCGTCGGCGCCCCGGCTGCCGGGGTGCAGCAGCCCGGCCAGGAAGGGCGCGGCGAGGGCGGCCGGGATGCCGGTGAGCGCCCACTCGGCTCCCGCACCGCGCAGCAGCCTCAACGTCCCCGCGCCCCGGGCCTGTTGGAGGGCCAGCTCGTCCTGTCGTCGCTCGGTCAGCTGGCGGGCGGCCAGCACCAGGGTGGCCAGGGCGAGGACCGCCAGCAGCAGGCTCGGCAGATAGAGCGAGGAGCGGGCCGCGACTGTCGGCACCGTCAAGTCGTCGATGGCGCCCGGCAGTCCGGAGGCCACGGTGAGGTCGGCGAGGGAGGGCTGCCGCCCGCCGAACACCGACACACCGCTCTGGCTGCCGGAGAAGGCCCGCAGCCGGTCGCGCAGCCCGGCGAGGCCGTCCGCGTCGAGCCGGGAGAGGTCGGGCTGCACACTCCAGTGGGCCGTGAGATGCCCGTTCAGGACGGCGCTGCCGTTGAGCGCGGCGGGCGAGACCACCAACAGGCCCTGGTCGGCGGTGTGACCCTCCGTCAGATCCCCGGCCATGGCGGGCCAGAACCCGACCGCGCCGGACGCCCGGAAGACCCCCGTGACCCGCAGTGTCATGACGCGACTGAAGGCGTCCTGCACCCGCAGCCGTGAACCCGGCCCGATATCAAGGCGTTTGGCCAGCGCGGCGGGTATCGCCGTGTCGACCGGCGCGGTGGACCCGGTGGCGACGGGCACGTCGGGCAGCGAGGTGAAGGCGCGCGCCGGGGCGTCGGCCGTACCGGCGGGCCACCGCCCGGCCATCAACTCCCCGAATCCGCCCCCGTGTTGCACCGCGACCGGATGCAGCCCGCTGGCCCCGGGTCCGCGCGGCGGACCCACGACCCCGTCGATCCCCGTCACCGACACCGGCGACGTGCCCAGCAGCCCGACATACGTCCGCTGCGGCACCCCGGCGAACACCCGCTCCGCGGCGGCCCGCACATCCCGGTCGGCGACGGCCATCCCCCCGGCCCGATAGGCCGCGTTGACGTTCACCTGCGCCCCGATGTCACCGGCCAGCCGCCGCACGGCCCCGGCCTGCACCGAACTCCCCGCCAGCGCCGCGAGCGCGGCCAACGCCGTCGCACACAACAACACGGTCACCGACACGGCGGCCAGCACCAGCCCGTGCTGCGTGGCCCGCCGGGCGACCACGGGCAGCCCCCGTCGCGAGGAGGGCCTCAAGGCCGTGGCGACCACATGAACCCCCGCGGAATCGAACATGTGACGGTTACGGCGCGCCACAGTCCTACCAGCGATGCCCCTGACGGCACAACAATCGCCGATCCCGCTCCGGCCCGGGACGTGGAAAATGCCTGAGTACGTCAGGGATGTTCGCTGTACGTTGGGCGGGCGCCCCGAGTCCCCTCATGGCGCGCCTTCCCAGCTCAGAGGCTCCGTAGACGTTTCGAGGCATACCCACCGTGTTCCTGACGATCAGTACCACCGGCACTCCCGAACGCCCCGCCACCGACCTCGGTTTCCTGCTGCACAAGCATCCCGACAAGGCGCAGGCGTTCTCCACCTCCTACGGCAAGGCGTACGTCCTCTACCCCGAGGCGGATCCCGCGCGCTGTACGGCGGCGCTGCTGCTGGAGGTCGACGCGGTGGCGCTGGTCCGGCGCGGCAAGGGCAAGGGGCGCGGCGGAGCGCCCGACGCGGCGCTCGCGCAGTACGTCAACGACCGCCCGTACGCGGCCTCTTCACTCCTCGCCGTGGCACTGAGCGCGGTCTTCTCCAGCGCCATGCGGGGCGTGTGCAACGCCCGCCCCGAGCGCGCGGCCGAGCCGCTGCCGCTGCGCGTCGAGGTGCCCGCGCTGCCCGCCAGGGGCGGTGCCGATCTCGTACGGAACCTCTTCGCGCCGCTCGGCTGGACGGTCACCGCCGAACCGGTCGCGCTGGACACCGAGTTCCCCGAGTGGGGCGACTCGCGGTACGTGAGCCTCGTCCTGGAATCGGAGACGCTGACCCTCGCCGAGGCGCTGCGTCACCTCTACGTCCTGCTCCCGGTCCTCGACGACGCCAAGCACTACTGGGTGGCCTCCGACGAGGTCGACAAACTGCTGCGGGCCGGCGAGGGCTGGCTGCCCACACACCCCGAGCAGAAGCTGATCACCAGCCGTTATCTGTCCCGCCGTTGGTCCCTCACCCGGGAGGCCATGGAGCGCCTGGAACTGGTACGGCTCGCCGAGGCCGACGACAGCGAGGTCGAGGAGATCGACAACGCCGTCGCGGACGAGACGGAGGCCGAGGAGAAGCCGACCCCGCTCGCCGTCCGGCGCCGGGACGCGATCCTCGAGGCGCTCAAGGCGTCCGGCGCCGCCCGCGTGCTCGATCTCGGTTGCGGACAGGGCCAGTTGGTGCAGGCGCTGCTCAAGGACACCCGGTTCACGGAGATCGTCGGCACCGACGTGTCGATGCGGGCGCTCACCATCGCCGGCCGCCGCCTGAAGCTCGACCGCATGGGGGAGCGGCAGGCCGCACGCGTCCAGCTCTTCCAGAGCTCGCTCGCCTACACCGACAAGCGCCTCAAGGGCTACGACGCCGCCGTGCTCAGCGAGGTCGTCGAACACCTCGACCTGCCCCGGCTGCCGGCCCTGGAGTACGCGGTGTTCGGCGCCGCCCGCCCCAGGACGGTCGTCGTCACGACCCCGAACGTCGAGTACAACGTCCGCTGGGAGACCCTCCCCGCCGGAC
>NZ_JAENRY010000478.1 GCF_016612545.1 Streptomyces sp. MBT65
CGCGCCCACGCGGCGGAGCCGCGCATCGACACAGCCCCACGCCCCTGAAGACCTGCCCTCACGTGTGCCATGAAGCCCGGCCCACCTGTCGCATCAAGCGGCTGTGGCGCCAGCCCGTCACGCGGTCCGCGTACACCGTGCCCTCCACGTGGTCGCACTCGTGCTGCAGGCACCTCGCGAACCAACCCGTCCCGTGCACGGTGATCGGCTCGCCGGTCGCCGTGAAGCCCTCGACCACGGCGTGGTCGTAGCGCTCCGTTCCCGCCTCCAGGCCCGGCAGGGACAGGCAGCCCTCAGGGCCGCGCAGCACCAGCCCATCCGCCTCGACCAGGCGTGGGTTGACCACATGGCCGAGGTGGCGGGTCTCCTCGTCGTCGGGGCAGTCGTAGACGAACACCCGCAAGGATTCGCCGACTTGGTTCGCGGCGAGGCCCACGCCCTGGGCCGCGTACATCGTCGCGAACAAGTCCTCGACGAGGCGGGCGAGTTCGGGCCCGAAGTTCGTCACCTCCTCGCACGGGGCATGCAGGAGGGGGTCGCCGAGCAGGATGAGGGGACGGACTCGCCCGTGGGCGCCCGGGATGGAGCCGTATCGCATGGGCGCAAGGGTACGGTTCTCTACGGCGCACGCCCGCCGCGAGGCGTTCGCGGTGCCGCGGTTCGGGCACTGATAAGGATCTCGATAGGCTGAGGTCCACACCACGTTGCCGGAGGCAGAGGCGCGGCGCGTACGCAAGGAGGATCGAGAACTGATGTCAGGCAACTCGGACCCGCTCACGCCGCGGGCCAAGCTCGCCGTGACGGCGGGCAAGGCGGTCGCGGCGGCATCGCGTGCCGCGGGGCGGGGCAGCGGATCGGTGATCGGCGGCCGAGTGGCACTCAAACTCGACCCCGACCTCCTCGCCCGGCTCGCGCAGAGCCTGGATGTGACCCTGGTCTCCGCCACCAACGGCAAGACCACGACCACGCGGCTGATCGCCGAAGCCCTCGGGGCCGCCGGACCGGTCGTGTCGAATGCGCTCGGGGCCAACATGCCCGCCGGTATCACCTCGGCGCTGGCCGGCGGCTCGGACGCCAAGTTCGGGGTCATCGAGGTCGACGAGAAGTACCTCGCCGGCGTCGCCCGGGACACCGACCCCAAGTGCATCGCGCTGCTCAACCTCTCCCGCGACCAGCTGGACCGCGCGGCCGAGACCCGCATGCTCGCGGAGAACTGGCGTGAGGGGCTTGCCGGTTCGAAGGCCGTCGTCGTCGCCAACGCGGACGACCCGCTGGTCGTGTGGGCCGCCTCCTCCTCCCCCAACGTGATCTGGGTCGCCGCCGGGCAGATGTGGAAGGACGACGCCTGGTCCTGCCCGTCGTGCGGTGGCGTGATGCAGCGCCCCGGTGACGACTGGTTCTGCGGCGAGTGCGGGTTCCGTCGGCCGACGCCGAGCTGGACGCTGTCCGGGGACCATGTGCTCGATCCGCACGGCTCCGCCTGGCCGATCCACCTCCAGTTGCCGGGCCGCGCCAACAAGGCCAACGCGGCGTCCTCCGCCGCCGTCGCCGCCGTCTTCGGGGTGCCGCCGCAGGTCGCCCTGGAGCGCATGTACCGGGTGCAGGCCGTCGCCGGGCGCTATGACGTCGTCCAGTTCATGCAGCGCGACCTGCGGCTGCTGCTGGCGAAGAACCCGGCGGGCTGGCTCGAGACGTTCAGCCTGATCGATCCGCCGCCGACCCCGGTGATCCTCTCGGTGAACGCGCGCGGCGCCGACGGCACCGACACCTCGTGGCTGTGGGACGTCGACTACACCCGACTGACCGGCCACCCCATCTTCGTCGTGGGCGACCGCAAGCTGGACCTCGCGGTGCGCCTGGAGGTCGCCAACCAGCACTTCCAGGTCTGCGACAACCTCGACCAGGCCGTGCAGATGGCGCCGCCCTGCCGTATCGAGGTCATCGCGAACTACACCGCGTTCCAGGATCTGCGCCGCCGCGTCGGCAACTGACACTCAGAGGACGAATTGACCATGAGCGACAACCAGCTGCGTCTGGTGTGGATCTACCCGGACCTGCTGAGCACCTACGGCGACCAGGGCAACGCCCTTGTCGTGGAACGCCGGGCGCGGCAGCGCGGCCTCGACGTGGCCCGGATGGACGTGCGCAGCGACCAGCCGATCCCCACCTCGGGCGACATCTATCTGATCGGCGGCGGCGAGGACCGTCCGCAGCGGCTCGCGGCCGAGCGGCTGCGCCGTGACGGCGGCCTGCACCGGGCGGTCGGCAACGGCGCGATCGTCTTCTCGGTGTGCGCCGGCTACCAGATCCTCGGCCACGAGTTCATCAACGACCTCGGCCAGCGCGAGCCCGGCCTCGGTCTGCTCGACGTGGTGTCGGTGCGCGGCGAGGGCGAGCGGTGCGTCGGTGACGTCCTCGGCGACATCGACGCGCGCCTGGGCCTGCCCCAGCTGACCGGCTTCGAGAACCACCAGGGCGTCACCCACCTCGGCCCCACCGCGCGCCCCTTCGCCCAGGTCCGCCTCGGCAAGGGCAACGGCACGGGCGACGGCACCGAGGGCGCGTACAACGACACGGTGTTCGGCACGTACATGCACGGGCCCGTGCTCGCCCGCAACCCGCTGATCGCGGACCTGCTGCTCAAGCTGGCCCTCGATGTGAACGCGCTGCCCCCGATCGACGACCGCTGGTACGAGGCGCTCCGCAACGAGCGCATCACCGCAGCTCAGCAGCCCGCCTGAACCGGGTCCGGAGACGGGTGTACACCTCCTCTTCGGACACCGGCAACCAGCCCGTCTGACGGCCCGTCCGCGCAGGTGAGCGGGGTCGTCCAGCAGGCGGACGCGTGCTGGGACCCCGCCCCCTTCTGCCGCTAGGGTGGCGGGGTTCATACCGGACAGCGTGGTCCGGTCCCGGTCCACGTCGAGAAGGTTCTTTCGGGCTATGCGCATTGGTGTCCTCACGTCCGGCGGCGACTGCCCCGGCCTGAACGCCGTCATCCGGTCCGTCGTGCACCGTGCCGTCGTCGACCACGGCGACGAGGTCATCGGCTTCCGGGACGGCTGGAAAGGCCTCCTGGAGTGCGACTACCTCAAGCTCGACCTCGACGCGGTGAGCGGCATCCTCGCTCGCGGCGGCACCATCCTCGGTTCCTCCCGCGTCCAGCCCTCCCATCTGCGGGACGGCGTGGAGCGGGCCCGGGGGCATGTCGAGGAGCTCGGCCTCGACGCGATCATCCCGATCGGCGGCGAGGGCACGCTCAAGGCGGCCAAGCTGATGTACGACGCCGGTCTCCCGATCGTCGGCGTCCCCAAGACCATCGACAACGACATCGCGGTCACGGACGTCACCTTCGGCTTCGACACCGCGGTCGGTGTCGCGACCGAGGCGCTCGACCGGCTCAAGACGACCGCCGAGTCCCACCAGCGCGTCCTCGTCGTGGAGGTCATGGGCCGCCACACCGGCTGGATCGCGCTGCACTCCGGCATGGCGGCCGGCGCACACGCCATCGTCGTACCCGAACGCCCCTTCGACATCGAGGAGTTGGCCGCACGCGTTGGCGAACGCTTCGAGGCGGGCAAGCGCTTCGCGATCGTCGTCGCCGCCGAGGGCGCGAAGCCGCGCGCGGGTTCCATGGACTTCGACGAGGGCAAGAAGGACGTCTACGGCCATGAGCGCTTCGCGGGGATCGCCCGGCAGCTCTCCATCGAGCTGGAGGAACGGCTCGGCAAGGAAGCGCGGCCGGTGATACTCGGGCATGTGCAGCGCGGGGGGACGCCCACCGCGTACGACCGGGTGCTGGCCACTCGCTTCGGGTGGCACGCGGTGGAGGCCGCGCACCGCGGGGAGTTCGGGAAGATGACCGCGCTCCAGGGAACGGACATCGTGATGGTGCCGTTGGCCGACGCGGTGGAGACGCTGAAGACGGTGCCCGCCGATCGGTACGAAGAGGCCGAGTGCGTCCTGTAGCCCGCTCATGAATGAAACTGCCCCCGGTCATGATCGTGACCGGGGGCAGTTCTAGTCTGTGTGCGGACAGACTTGCACAACCCCCACGAATCAGGAGCCGTCCGATGGATCACGGCGGGCACGGCATGACCATGGATCTGCCGCCGTTCACGCTGGGGCGGGGGCTTGAGTGGTCGGCCGATCCGTTCTTCCTGACGGCCTGCCTGCTCGGTCTCGGACTGTACGGGTGGGGGGTCG
>NZ_JAENRY010000479.1 GCF_016612545.1 Streptomyces sp. MBT65
TACGGCAGTTCTGGTGGGCCGGGTCCACCGGGGCCGTTGTGGACACCCGGTCCGCCGGGGCTGTCGTAGCCGCCCGATCCGCCCGAACCGTCGTAGGCACCCGGCCCACCAGAACTGCCGTAGACACCCGATCCACCGGAACCGGCACGACCGCCGGACCCCCCACCCGGCGCGCGACCGCCGGAGCCGCCGGGCCCGCCGAATCCGGAACGTCCGCCGACGCCGCCGTACCCACCACCATCGGGACTGAGCAACTCCCCGTGCAGCGCCCGTAGTTCAGGGCCGGGGTCGGAGCCGAGGCGGTCTGCCAGGAGTTGTCGTACGTCCTCGTAGGCGGCCAGTGCCTCCGCCGTGCGGCCGGTGGCGCGGAGGGCGCGGAGGCGGAGGGACTGGAGGGGTTCGTCGAGGGGGTGGGTGTCGCACAGGGCGGTCAGTTCGGGGAGGGCGGTGTCCGCGTCGCCGAGGGCCAGGGCCGCTGTCAGGCGGGCGCGACGGGCGTCGAGGTGGCGGGTCCCCCACCGGGCCGCCTCCGCCGTACGGTCGGGGAGGTCGGTGAGGGGCGGGCCGGTCCACAGGGCCAGGGCGTCGTCCAGGACCTCGGCCGCCTTCACCGCGTTGCCGTCGGCCAGCGCCCGCAGCCCCTCCCCCGTCAGCCGCTCGAAACGGTGCAGGTCGATGTCGTCGGGGGCGGCGGCGAGCCGGTAGCCGGTGTCCGCCGAGGTGATCGCGTCGGCGCCGAGCGCCCGGCGCAGCCTGCCCACCAGCGCCTGGAGCGCGCCGAGCGCGTCGGCGGGCGGGTCGGCGCCCCACACCTCGTCCACCAGCACGCTCGCGGGCACCGGCCGGCCGGGCCGCAGGGCGAGCACCGTGAGCAGGGCGCGCAGCCGTGCCCCGCCGACCGGGACGGGGGTGCCGTCGGAGCGGAGTGCCTGGGTGGTGCCGAGAATGCGATAGCGCACGGAGTCCATTGTCTCTGGTGGCGACGGAAGCGGTCACGGGGTTGGGGCGGCGCGGCGCCGGGCGCGGGCCCGCCCGGGAGGGGTGACGGGGTCGTAGAACGCGTGCCAGAGTCCCATGTCCCCACCTTCCCCGGAACCGACCACCGCTCGCGAGACGTTTTCCCTTCCGGCCCGGTACCGTCGGGCTTCGCGTCCACCGACCCCAGCAGGGAGCCCGCCCCCATGACCGCCACCACCACCCGCCCGAGCGACCGGCGGATCAGTCCCGTCTTCGTCGGGATCCTGGCCGTCACGGCGGTGACCGGCTGGGCCACCTGGACCGGGTTCGCCGAGCAGCCGGGTGTCGCCGTGTTCCTGTTCGTGACGGCGGCCTGGATCGTCTCGCTGTGTCTGCACGAGTACGCGCACGCGCGCACCGCGCTGCACAGCGGGGACATCTCGGTCGGCTCGAAGGGCTATCTCACCCTCAACCCGCTGAAGTACACGCACGCGCTGCTCAGCATCGTGCTCCCGGTGATCTTCGTCATCATGGGCGGCATCGGTCTGCCCGGTGGCGCGGTGTTCATCGAGCGCAACCGCATCCAGGGCCGCTGGAAGCACAGCCTGATCTCGGCGGCGGGCCCGCTCACGAACGTGGTGTTCGCGGCCGTCTGCACCGCGCCGTTCTGGCTGCACTCGCTCGACGGGGTGCCGCGGGACTTCCGGTTCGCGCTGGCGTTCCTCGCGCTGCTCCAGGTCACGGCCGCGCTGCTGAACTTCCTGCCGGTGCCGGGCCTGGACGGCTACGGCGTGATCGAGCCCTGGCTGTCGTACAACGTGAAGCGGCAGGTGGAGCCGTTCGCGCCGTTCGGCCTGCTGTTCGTGTTCGCGCTGCTGTGGGTGCCGTCGATCAACACGTACTTCTTCGACGTGATCGACGCGATCCTGCGCGGGCTCGGCATCAGCGACTTCGAGACCTACTGCGGGCAGAACCTGTACCGCTTCTGGCAGGGCACCAACGAGTTCTGCTCGGTCAGCGGGTGACCGAGCGGCCGCGCTTGAGGTAGTACCAGCACATGTTGGACGAGAGGCCCGCGAGCAGTACCCACACGATCCCGAGCAGGCTGCCCTCCACGAAGGAGACGACCGCCGCGGCCACGGCGAGCAGACAGACGACGAGGGCGTAGAGGGCGAGGCGGGGCATGGGTTCGGCTCCTGTCGGCTGAACGGATGGGGACACTGGCGGGTCGGCCGCCACCAGTGTCCCCCACCCGCTCAGACGTCCGTGACGCGCAGTCCCGCGTGGGCCTTGTAGCGGCGGTTGACGGAGATCAGGTTCGCGACCAGGGACTCCACCTGGTGGGCGTTGCGCAGCCGGCCGGCGAAGACACCGCGCATGCCGGGGATACGGCCGGCCAGCGCCTGCACGATCTCGACGTCGGCGCGCTCCTCGCCCAGCACCATGACGTCCGTGTCGATCTCGGCGATCTCGGTGTCCATGAGCAGCACGGCCGACAGGTGGTGGAAGGCGGCGGCGACGCGCGAGTCGGGCAGCAGGGCGGCGGCCTGTTCGGCGGCGCTGCCCTCCTCCGGCTTCAGCGCGTAGGCGCCCTTCTTGTCGAAGCCGAGCGGGTTGACGCAGTCGACGACGAGCTTGCCGGCCAGTTCCTCGCGCAGCGACTCCAGGGTCTTGCCGTGGCCGTCCCAGGGCACGGCGACGATCACGACGTCGCTGCGGCGCGCGGTCTCGGCGTTGTCGGCGCCCTCGACGCCGTGGCCGAGTTCCTCGGCGGCGGCCTGCGCGCGGTCGGCGGCGCGGGAACCGATGATCACCTTCTGGCCGGCCTTGGCGAGCCGGTAGGCGAGGCCCTTGCCCTGCGGCCCGGTCCCGCCGAGCACGCCGACGACCAGTCCGGAGACGTCGGGGAGGTCCCACGGGTCCTTGGCGGGTGCCTTCGCGGGGGCGGTCCCGGAGGCCGTCGCGGGGGTCTGTGCAGCACTGTCGGTAGAGGTCATGGGCCGACTTTACGTCCGGGTCGGCGACGGTATCGGCTCAGGTGAGGTCCGTCACGGGCACCCGTCGGAACGTGATCGTCTCGTACGGCCCGAAGTCGCCGGTCTCGTAGAGGAGCCCGACCGTGTCGTCGTCGACGCGGACGAGGTCGGAGTAGGCGGCGGGCAGGCCGTCGACCGTGAACACCGGGCGCCAGGTGACGCCGTCGTCGGTGGAGGCGCGCAGGGTCAGCAGGGCGCGGGCGGCCGGGTCGCCGGGGCCGGAGTACAACAACACGTCGGGGTCGCGGAGTTGGAGGACGGCGGCCTCGCAGATCGGGGCGACGAGGCCGGCCTGCGGGCGGAAGGGCTTGACGAGCGTCCTCCCGCCGTCCGCCGAGTACGCGTCGGCGCGGTTGCCGGGGGACGTCGAGTCGTTGCGGGTGTTGAAGTAGACGCGCCCGTCCGGGAGTTCGGCGGCGGTGGTCTCGTTGCAGTTGATGTAGCCGTCCGGGTTCTCGTCGACGTAACCGAGGTACCAGGTCTCGCCCTTGTCGTCGCTGAGCAGGCAGTGACCGCTGTTGTACTTGGCCTCGTTTCCCACGTCCTTGCCCGTCGGCGGGATCGTGTGGTTGGCGGCGACGACCACCCGGCCGGTGCTCAACTGGACGGCGTGCCCGGGCGTGGTGGCGTACCAGCGCCACTCGGGCTTCTTCACCTGCTCGGTGATCTCCTCCGAACTCGACCAGGTGACCCCGTCGTCGTCGCTGTACCGCACCCAGATCCGCCGTCCGTCGGCCGCCGTCACCTGGCCGCGCAGGATGGCGTCCTCGGTGGCGGTCGCGGTCGAGCGGACGTAGACGAGCAGGATGCGGCCGGTGTCGAGGACGACGGGGGCGGGATTGCCCGCGAGGTGGGGGCCGTTGGTGGCGGCGGCGGTGAGCGGGCCCCAGGTGCGGCCGCCGTCCGTGGAGCGGCGCAGGACGATGTCGATGTGGCCGTGGTCGCTCGCGGAGTCGACGCGGCCCTCGCAGAACGCCAGGAGGGTGCCGGCGCGGGAGACCACGATCGCCGGGATCCGGTAACTCGCGTAGCCGCCTTGGCCCGCGACGAAGGGGACGGTGACTTCTGTGGCTTCTGCGGTGTCTGTCATGAGGTGACTCCTTGCGGGACCGATGAGGCAGCACCATCCCCAAGTTGGGCGAATTCGTGGTGAACTCCGCGTCACGAACGGCCGGTTGGGGCAGGATGCTCGGCCATGGACGCCGTACGGGTCGCGCTGCTGCGTGAAGTGCTCGCCGGGACCGAGTGGTTGGGGGCCACGCGACGGTTCGCGGGGGTGTTGCGCGGGTCCGTCGTGTCGCACGGGGGTGGGCTGTTGCTGGTCGGCACGCCCGCGTACGAGCCGTGGCATCTCGCGGCGCATCTCGTCGACGAGGCGGCCTGGTCGGGCACGCCGGAACTGGCTCCGACTCTCGTACGGCATGACGCGCGGCCCTCCGATCCGGCGCATCTGGCGGTCGGGCTGGGGCGGATCGAGGCGGCTCGGCGGGGGGAGACGCTGCTCGTGGTGTCGCCGGAGGGGCCCGGTGATCCGCTTCTGGAGCGGGTGTCCGACGCGCGGCGGGCCGGGGCGACCGTGCTCGCGCTGGGTTCCGGGGACCGTGAACTGGCGTCGCTGGCGCATGAGTCGCTCGCCGTACCGGAGGGCACGGACCTCGACCTGGACACCGTGCAGCACCTGGTGAGCGCGGCGGCCGGGGAGAATGTGGTGCCGGTGGTGCGGGGGCGGCGGCGATTCCGTGACCGGGTGTCGTGGCTGACGGAACAGCTGACGGCACCGCCGACTGCGCGCTGGTAGAAACCCGGGCGCTTTCCCACC
>NZ_JAENRY010000047.1 GCF_016612545.1 Streptomyces sp. MBT65
TGAACCGGTGGGGGCCGAAGGGGGGCGCCGCGTAGGGGATGCCCCGGAAGACCGCGATGCCGTTCTCGTACCGGCCGCGCACCGCCCCGTAGGGGGTGCCGACCACGGGGTTCGTCCGCTCTGCCGTCATCTGCCCACCAGCTCCTCACCGCGCTCGTGAACCATGCTCATCAGAGCATCACATCGCGCCCCGCTATTCCGGCGGACGAGCGCGGCTGTACGGGTTGTCCGCGCGTGCCGGGCCGGGCTGGTCGTACGGGTCGTAGGGGCCGCGCGCACGGGTCGTACGGGTACGGGGCGCACTCCCACCGATTGACCCCCGCTCCCCGGCAGATCTACGGTAGAAGACGCTTTCAGAAAACGTTTCCCACCTCATCCTCACGTCGTACCACACGTCGCACTACTGGAGGGTCATGCCCAGCGCCCAGCCGCCGAGGGCCGTGTTCGCCATGGATCCGGTGCACCTGCCCCTGCTCTTCCCCCCACCCCTGATGGCACGGCTCCGGCAGACCGCCGAGATCGACCCGGGGCTCGTCGTCCAGGACTTCGCCGCACCCGAGGCCGTCGAGGCCCTGCGAGAGGCCGAGGTGCTGATCACCGGGTGGGGCTGCCCGCACCTCGACGCCGACGCGCTGGCGGCGGCACCCCGGGTGCGTGCCGTGCTGCACGCGGCGGGCTCGGTCCGCTCGCTGGTCGGCGAGGCGCTGTGGGAGCGCGGGGTGACCGTGTCCAGCGCGGTCACCGGCAACGCGCTGCCGGTCGCCGAGTACACCCTCGCGATGATCCTTCTGGCCGGGAAGGACGCCTTCGCGCAGCGCGAGCACTTCCGGCGCACGCACGCGTACCCGACGCCCGCCGAGACCGCGCCGATCGGCAACCTCGGCCGCCGGATCGGCGTCATCGGCGCCTCCCGCGTGGGCCGCCGACTGCTGGAACTGCTGCGGCCCTACGACTTCGAGGTCCTGCTGCACGACCCCTACGTCAGCGTCACCGAGGCCGCCGTGCTCGGCGCCGAACTCCTGCCGCTGGACCACCTGTTGAGCGGCAGCGACATCGTCAGCCTGCATGCCCCGGACATCCCCGAGACGCAGCGCATGCTGGACCGCGGGCGGCTCGCCCTCATCCGCGACGGCGGGGTGCTGATCAACACCTCGCGCGGCGCCCTGATCGACCACGAGGCCCTCACCGACGAGCTGCTCGCCGGCCGGCTGACCGCGATCCTCGACGTCACCGACCCCGAGCCGCTGCCCTCCACGTCCCCGCTGTACCAGCTGCCGAACGTCTTCCTCACCCCGCACATCGCGGGCTCCCTCGGCAACGAGCTGGCCCGGCTCGGCGGCATCGTCGTGGACGAGCTGGAGCGCCTGGCCGCGGGTCTGCCACCGGTCCACGAGGTACGGCACGCGGACCTGGCCCGTGTCGCCTGATCCCGGCCGTCCACAGTCCGGCACACCGGGATCAACCGTGGGATACGGTTTCCGGACCGACGCCGGGGCGGACCCCCGGGCGCCGGTCGGGACCGCGGTCATGGTGAAGGAGTCGCTACGGTGAGTCAGCGCAAGGCGTCGGGCGACGCCGGCCGGGCGACGATCCGGGACGTGGCGGAGCGCGCCGGGGTCTCCGTGGCGAGCGTCTCGCGCGTGCTGTCCGGCAACTACCCGGTGTCGGAGGAGCTGCGCCGCCGGGTGCTGAAGGTGGTCGGCGACCTGGACTACGTCACCAACGCGCACGCCCGTTCCCTGGCGGGCGGTGGCACTCCCACGGTGGCGATCCTCATCAACAACATCACGGGCGCGGCGTTCGCCCACGTGGCCAAGGGAGTTGAAGGCGCGGCCACGCTGCGCGGCTGGCTCTCCCTGGTCGGCACGACCGGCGACGACCCGGAGCGTGAGCTGGCGCTGGTCAACCTCATGCGCCAACAGGGCGTCGCCGCCGTGGTGTTGCTGGGCGGCGCGTACGACGTCGACGAGTACCAGGTGCGGATGGCCCGCTTCGCCCGCTCCCTCGACGCGGCGGGCTCGCACCTCGTCCTCGTCGGCCGTCCGCCGCTGGAGGGCGACGTCCCGGCGACCACGGTCGACTACGACAACGAGGGCGGCGCCTATGCCATGGCCAGCCACCTCCTATCGGCCGGCCACCGACGGGTCCTGGTCCTGCCCGGACACGCCGAACTCACCACGGCCCAGGGCCGGTTGAGGGGCGCGCAACGGGCCTTCGAGGCGTACGGCGTGCCGTTCGACCCGGGGATGGTGCGGCACGGTCCGTACGACTACGAGCACGGGTACGAGGCGGTGGAGGACACCCTGAAGGACGGGGTGGAGTTCACCGCCGTCCTCGCGGGGACCGATGTGGTCGCCGCGGGCGCCATGCAGGCACTGCGCGCGGCGGGCCTGCGAGTGCCCGAGGACGTGTCGATCGTCGGCTACGACGACATCCCGCTGGCCTCCCAGCTCACTCCCCAACTGACCACCGTGCACGTCCCGTACGAGGAGATGGGCCGGGTCGCGCTGCGCGCGGTGGCGGACCGGCGCGAGGGCGGCGGCACGGGCCGACGCAGGGGCGGCGACGGCGACCATCTGGTGCTGGGCACCCATGTCGTCGTACGGAACTCGGTGCGCCCGCCCGCGCCGCGCGGCTAGAAAGCTCCTCGAAGATCCCGGGGACCTCAGAGTTACGTAACCGGTTTCTCTTCAAATCCCCTGGCCAGACGGGTTCTGTCCAGGGCGATAGAAACAATCTGCTGCACACCTCTTGCTCCCTGCGGGCCTCGATGCCTACCTTCCCAGCAACCGGTTTCTACCTCTTCTCTTCCGAAGGAACACGGTCTGATGAACTTCACCAGCCCCCGGAGAAGGTTCGCCCGCGCAGCCGTCGCGGGCCTCGCCCTGACAGGTCTGCTCTCCGCCTGCGGCGGATCCGGCTCGGGAGACAAGACGTCCTCCGGTCCGGTCACCCTCCCCTTCTGGGGCTGGGCCAACGGGCAGGACGCGGTAGTGAAGGCGTTCAACGCCGCTCACCAGGACATCAAGCTCAAGTACACCAAGGTCACCGACCAGTTGACGATGCAGAAACAGCTCACCAACGCGGTCAAGGCCGGCAACGCGCCCTGCCTGGTGCAGAACACGGCGGAGTACGTGACCACCTGGGTCTCGCAGGGCGCGCTCGCCGACATCTCGAAGTACGTCTCCGCCGACAAGGACAAGTTCAACGCGGGGGCCTGGGCCAGTGCGCAGGTGCAGGGCAAGTCCTATGGCGTGCCGACCAGTTCGGCCCCCGCGTTCACGATCTACCGCACGGACATCTTCAAGAAGTACGGCCTGAAGGCGCCCACGACCTGGGACGAGTTCATCGCCGCGGGCAAGGTGCTCAAGAAGCACGGCATCAAGATCACCAACTACGCCGGTGAGGACCCGAGCACGCTGGAGGTGCTCGCCATGCAGGCGGGCGCCCACTGGTACGCGATCGACGGCAACTCCTGGAAGGTGGACTTCCAGGACGCGGGCAGCCTCAAGGCGGCCCAGGTGATCCAGGACATCATCGACAACGACCTCGACTCCAAGCTCTCGTTCGCCGACTACGCGGCCGTGCAGCGCAACTACGACGACGGCGGCACCGCGACCCGGCAGATCTCGACCTGGCAGATGGCGGGCATGGTGCAGAACTTCACCAAGTCCGACGGGCAATGGGCGCTGTCGCCCTGGCCGACGTATCCGGGCGAGGCCGCCAAGACGCCCGCCGGGACCAACCAGAGCGGTGGCGTCACCCTGGTGACGAAGCAGTGCGCGCACCAACAGCAGGCCGCCGAGGCCGCGTTGTGGCTGTCGACCGACACCGGTGCGGTGAAGTCCATGGCGAGCCCGACCACCGGCAACGGTGTGATGCCGGCCCTCGCGGACAGCGACGCGTATGTCGCCGAGGCCATCTCCGACAAGCTGCTCGGCACGAACTACGAGCCCGCGAAGAAGGTCGTCACCGACAGTCTGAACACCGTGACCTCGGACTGGGTGTTCGGCCCGGACTGGACCGCGATGTTCACCGAACTCCAGACGGGCTGGGCGAAGGTGGTCAGCAAGCAGGAAAAGGTCATCGATCTGCTGGCGCACATGCAGGAATGGACGGTCAAGGACCTGAAGTCCCGCGGTATCAGCGTCAAGGGCTGAGGCAGCGCCGATGATTCGCTCCCAGCGCTGGAAGGGTGCCGCGTTCACGGTGCCCTTCCAGCTCGGTTTCGTGTTCCTCTACCTGATACCGATCGGGTACGCCGTCTACGAGTCGCTGTTCGTGGAGCACCAGTCGGGGCTCGGCCTCGGCGGTTCCACGGAGAGGTTCTCCGGCCTCGACAACTACCAACAGGGCCTGACCGACCCGGCGTTCATGAACTCGGTGCTGCGCGTGGTGCTGTTCGCCTGCGTGCAGATCCCGGTGATGCTGCTCGTCAGCCTGCTGCTGGCGCTGTTCCTGGACGCGCTGTCCTCGAAGGTCGCGGGCCGCTTCCGGATCCTGCTCCTGGTGCCCTACATGATCCCCGGGGTGGTCGCGGCGATCGTGTGGATCAACCTGTACAGCCCTGACGTCGGCCCGTTGACGCCGTTGGGCAAGGTGTTCGGGCTGTCCTGGAACTTCTTCGCGCCCTCGATGGTGTGGCCGTCGATCGGCAACCTGCTGACCTGGCACGGCATCGGCTACAACATGGTCATCATCTACGCGGCGCTCCAGGGCGTGCCCCGCGACCTCTTCGAGGCGGCCCGGCTCGACGGCGCCTCCGAGTTCCAGGTCGCCCGCAGCATCAAAATCCCCTACGTACGTGGGGCGTTGGTGCTGACCGGGATGCTCTCGATCATCCAGATGCTCCAGATCTTCAACGAACCGGCGCTGTTCCGGAACGTCACCCCGCAGACGGTCGACGACAGCTTCACGCCCATCATGATCATCTACAACCAGGCGTTCAACGCGGGCAACTACCACTACGCGGCGGCCCTTTCGGTCCTGCTGGCCCTCATCCTGGGCCTGGCCTCCTTCCTCTTCTACCGGCTCACCGCGAAGGAGGCCGACGCATGACCCTCACCGAGGACCGCCGCACCGCTCATCAGGTCCGGCGGCTCAACAAGCCCGACCCGGCGGCCCGTTCACGCGGCGGCCAGCGTTTCCTGCTTGTCGGTCTGGTGCTGGCCAGCGCATACAGCCTGTTCCCGGTGTGGTGGCTGATCGTCGCCGCCACCAAGAACCGCACCGGCCTCTACCAGAGCAACGGCCTGTGGTTCTCCGGCATGCACCTGTGGGCCAACCTGCGTCAGGTCTTCACCTACGAGAACGGCATCTTCCTGCGCTGGACCGCCAACTCGTTCCTCTACGCCGGCGTCGGCTCCCTCGGCGGCACCCTCATCGCGCTCGCCACCGGCTACGGCCTGGCGCGCTTCGAATTCCCGGGCCGCAGCGCGGTGTTCGCGTGTGTGGTGGGCTCGTTCCTGATCCCGATCGCGCTGCTGACGCTCCCGCTGTACCTGATGTTCTCGAAGATCAGCCTGGTCGACACCCCCTGGGCGATGCTCATCCCCTGCCTGATCAACCCGTTCAGCGTCTACCTCGCCAAGGTCTACACCGAGGCCACGGTCCCCTTCGAACTCCTCGAAGCAGCCCGCCTGGACGGCGCGGGCGAACTCCGCATCTTCTTCAGCATCGTGCTGCGGATGATGACGACGGGCGGCGCCACGGTGTTCCTGCTCGCCTTCGTGAACACCTGGAACGCCTTCTTCCTCCCCCTCACCGTCCTGCGCGGCGAGAACAACTGGACCCTCAACATCGGCCTCTACAACTGGTCCGGCAAACGCCTGGAGTCGGGCGTCGACCTCACCAGCCTGGTCCTGACCGGCGCGCTGCTGTCGATCGTGCCGATGGCCGTGATGATGGTGGCGATGCGGCGGTACTGGCGCACCGGCGTCACGCTGGGAGCCCTCAAGTGACCTTGCTGCACAACCCCGTTGTCCGTGGCTTCGCCCCCGACCCCTCGATGGTCAGGGTCGGCGACCGTTACTACGTGGCGACCAGTTCCTTCGAGTGGTTCCCCACGATCCCGATCCACCGCTCGTGGGACCTCGCGCACTGGGAGTACGCGGGCCATGTCCGGGGCGCCGTGCCCGGTGACTCCCTGGCGGGCGTCCCGGACTCGGGCGGCATCTGGGCGCCCTCGCTGAGCTGGGACGGCGAGCGGTTCTGGATGACGTACTCGATCGTCCGCTCGGTCGGTACGCCGTACTTCGACGCCGACACCTACATCACGACGGCCACGGACATCGACGGGAAGTGGACCGCCCCGCGGCGGGTCGCGAGCCACGGTTTCGACCCGGCGCTGTTCCACGACGAGGGGCGGCTGTGGCTGCTCAACCTCCAGAACGACTGTCGCCCCGGCGGCCGACGCTTCGCGGGCATCGTCACGACCGAGCTGGACCGCGACACGCTCGCCCCGACCGGCACGACCCATCTGCTGCTCCAGCACGAACGGCTCGTGGAGGGGCCGAAGTTGGTGCGGCGGGGCGGCTGGTACCACCTGCTGCTCGCGGAGGGCGGCACGGGGTACGAGCACGGGGTGCTGGTGGCGCGCAGCCGTACGGTCACGGGCCCGTACGAGCTGGACGACCGCCCGCTGCTGACGTCCCGGGACGATCCGTCGGTGCCGTTGCAGAAGGCGGGACACGGTGAGCTGCTCGAACTGCCGGGCGGTGACTGGGTGTTAAGCCATCTGGCGGCGCGCCCGGTCCCGACTCCCGACGGGCCGCGCTGCACCCTGGGCCGGGAGACCGCGATCCAGGCGGTGACCTGGGACGCGAACGGCTGGCCGAGGCTACGGCACGGGGGTTGGCACCCGGCGGAGGAGGTCACCGTGTCGACGCCACCCGTCTCACCGGTGGACCAAGTCACCAGCCCCACAGGGCCGTTGGGGTGGCCGTGGAGCAGTCCGCGCGGGTACCCGGACCCCTCCTGGGCCGACCCCACCGTCCGCCCCGGCTGGATCCGGCTGCGCGGTCGGCACGGCCCGGAGTCCCGGTGGGCGCACAGTCTGCTCGCCCAGCGGATCACGGAGCATCGCACGGAGGCCGAAGTCACCGTAGAGGCACGGCCGTTGACGTTCACGCAGGCGGCGGGGCTGGTGCTCTGGTACGGCGCCGAGGCGTATCTGAGCCTGCATCTGACCTGGGCGGAGCCCGAGGGTGAGGGGCAGCACGGGCAGCAGTGGCGGGGCGGTGATGGGCGTACGGTGCTGAGCCTGGTGGAGCGGGACGAGGACGGTACCCGTCAAGTGGCCGTCGTCGAGGTCGAGTTCGGTGCCCCGGTGACTCTGGGGGCGACGGTCGAGGGGGCGGATGCCCGGTTCTGGTATCTGCGGGAGGGAGTGCGGACGCCGGTCGGGCCGGTGCTGGACTTCAGTCGGCTGTCCGACGACCACGGGTCGCGGCTGCGGTTCACCGGTGCGATGGCGGGCGTCCACGCCTGGGATCTGGTCGACGGCGCGTTCACCGCCGACTTCTCCCGTTTCCGCCTCGACTGCGTGCCCGGCTGAGCTGTTCGGGGTTTCGAAAGCACGGGTCGGCGCCATCAGATGAATTCCCTGGTCTTCCCGACGTGTTGACGCGCACCTATCGTAGGAAGCGCTTTCTGGACGGCTGCCGGCCGGACCGGGGAAGCAGCGCCGGTCGAAACTTTCGTTGGCCCTCGGGCGGGCCGGAGAGGCGGTACCCGATGGTCCGTACGGGGAGCGCGGGTGTCACGGCGGGTCCGACGCTGGCGGTCGTGGCCCGGGAGGCGGGGGTCTCCGTGCCGACGGCGTCCAAGGTGGTCAACGGCCGGGAGGACGTGGCGCCGGAGACCCGGCGGCGGGTGACGGAGGCGCTGGAGCGGCTCGGGTATGTGCGCAGGCCGAGGTTCGACGCGAGCAAGGCGCCGGGGCTTGTCGACCTGGTGGTGCACTCCTTGGAGAGTTCCTGGTCGGGGGCGGTGCTGCACGGGGTGGAGGAGGCGGCGTACGAGGCCGGGCTCGAGGTGGTGGTCTCGGCGGGGCTGACCCGGACGCGGGCCGACCGGCCCGAACGGGGCTGGCTGGACAAGCTGGTCGGCCGTGGCTCGTCCGGAGTCCTGTTCAATCTGGCGGAGTTGACGCCGTCGCAGTACTCCTGGCTCGACCAGCACCGCATCCCGTTCGTGATGATCGACCCCGTGCACGAGCCGCCGCCAGGGGTGGTGTCGGTCGGCGCGGCCAACTGGCAGGGCGGGGTGACGGCGACCGAGCATCTGCTGTCCCTGGGCCACGAACAGATCGCGGTGATCGCGGGGCACCGGCACAAGATGTGCAGCAGCGCGCGGGTCGCCGGCTACCGCTCCGCGCTCGCCTCCGCGGGCCTGCGTGTGCGCCCGGAGTACATCCGCCACGGCGGCTTCGACCAGGCCATGGCCCGCACCCGGATGCACGAGCTCCTCGACCTGCCCGCACCGCCCACAGCGGTCTTCGTCTGCTCCGACCGGATGGCCCTCGGCGTCTACGAGGCGCTGGCGGAACGGGAGTTGCGCATCCCGGGCGACATCAGCGTGGTCGGTTTCGACGACCTTCCCGAGTCCCGCTGGGTGACTCCGGCGCTGACCACGATCCGGCAGCCGCTGTCGGAGATGGCGGCCACGGCACTGCGGTTGCTGCTGCGGCTGATGGCGGGTGACCGTCCGGAGGGGACGCGGACGGAGTTGTCGACGCGGTTGGTGGAGCGGACCAGCACGGGTGCGCCGGGCGGCCGGTAGCCTGCCGATATGGCCATGTCATGGGAGAAGCGGCAGTTGATCGCGGACGGCTTCGAGCCCACGTATGTGGACTTGGAGTGGTACGACGGGCCACGAAAGGGACTCGCGCTCATCCATGGCGTCCCGCACTACTACGAAGGCTGGGAGTACGACGCCCGGGACGAGGCCTACGAGTACGCCGTGTGGCCCGCGAGCGAGGCGGCGGTGGCGATGGAGCGCGAGCAGTGGGCGATCTTCGTCAGGTACCAGGTCTCCGATCCCAGGGGCGACGAGCATCCCGGCCTCGAAGGGATCGACGCCCGCTACGACGAACTGGACCTGCTCCTCGCACCGCACCGTCAGGCGCCGGAGGGTGCTCGACGGCTCCTGGGCGAGATGCGGTTCGACGACGGGGACGACCGCTATCGCCTCGACGGGGTCGACCACTGGTTCCGGTGGCACCCGGCCGGGTGAGGTCGCCGTGACGGCGTACGGGGCGGCGTGATCCGTCGTCCGCCGCCCCGTCACCGTCCGCCGTCGCGGTGTCGGACGAACTGGTCGCCCAGCGCGCGGAGTTGTCGGCGCAGGAGCTTGCCGTTCGCGTTGCGGGGCAGGGTGTCCAGCCGGACAACATCGGGCGGGACCTTGTACCAGGACAGCCGGGACCGGGCGAGGGCGATCGACTCGGCGTCCAGGGCGGCGTCTTCCTCCTTGTCGGCCGGCTCGCTCTCGGGGACGGTCACCACGTAGGCGCGCGGGCTCGTGTCCTCGGCGGGTCGGCCCATGGAGATCACGCCGGGTTCGGTGGCGCCGTAGTTGTTGATCAGCCGGTTGCCCGGGAGCGGCACCAGTTGTTCGCGCAGTCGTGGCGAGAGGACCTCGCCCGCGCTCGACACCTCGGGGAGGTGGCCGAACGTCTCCGCGTGGCCGGGTTCGAGGAGCATGCGGGCCAGGAAGCTCGGCTGCGTGAAGAGGTCGGTGACCCGGTGGCGGTGGACGAGAACGAGGACGAGGACGAGGACGAGCACCGACGCTCGGGCCCTGGCTGTGCACAGGGCCCTGGCGGTGTACGGGCTGCTAGCTCAGCCCCGCCGTCCAGTTGATGCCGCCGAGCAGGTGGGCGCGGAAGTCCGGGTCTTCGTATGCCTCTGCGGCGTGACCCAGGGCCGTGTAGAAGACCCGGCCGTCGCCCTTCGCGTGGCACCAGGCCAAGGGGTGGTCGACGCCCATCCGGCCACCCTCGTAGGAGGATTCGTCCGCCGAGACGAGGACGTGTGTCGAACTCCGCGGGCTGGTGCGGAAGTCGTACCACTCGTCCGTGAACTGCCATACGGCGGGCAGGTGTCGGGTGGACGGGTGCGTGCGGTCCTCGATGACCGCCCGGCCGGGCTGGTGGGCGGGGTGCCGGTCGAAGCGGGCGCCGAGGAGGTCGCCGTAGTACGGCCAGTCGTACTCGGTGCAGGCCGCGGCGTGGATGCCGACGAAGCCGCCGCCCGACTCGACGTAGGCGGCGAGGAGTTGACGGCCCGTCGGGGTCAGGACCTCGCCGCTGGTGGAGAGGAAGACGACGGCCGCGTAGTCGTCCAGGGGGCGTTCGAAGGCTGCCGGGTCCTCGGTGGCGTCCACCTCGAAGGGGCCGAGGGTGCGTACGGCGGTCACCGCGGCCGGGATGGAGTCGTGGCGGTAGGCGGTGGTGCGGGTGAAGACCAGGAGGCGGGGTGCGGCGGCCATGCGCGTGAGCCTAGTTCGCGTCCGCGTCTGCTCGGCGGACCCCGCCTCCCGGCGCGTGCTCAACCGCCCTTCCCCACACTGTTGTCGGGCGCCCCGTCCCCGTTCGTCGGCAGGTCGCCGCGCTCCACGGGCGAGGTGACCGCGCGGGCGGGCGGGAGGACGACGGTGAGTTCGCTCTCGTACGGGCGGCGGACCGACGCGATGGCCTTGCGCAGGAGGGCGCGGCTCACCTTGCCCTGTTCGGCGCCGACGTGCACGAGGTGGCCCTTCTGCGCGAGCACGTACTCGATCTGCCCTCCGCCGGTCCGGTACCAGGCGGCTCCGTCGCGTACGCAGGTCATGTGCTCGGCGAACGCCGCCTGTGTCGCGCAGTTCGCGTCGGTCATCGTGCCCGGCTCCACGCGCAGGTTGATCACGGCACCGGTCTTCAGCGAGGTGTACGCGATGGAGAGACCGACGTCCGAGGCGCCGACCGACTGCTGGGCGAGGGTGAATCCGGGCGGGTCGATGACGTGGACGAGGTCGGGGTCGAGGCCCAACGCCTCCGCGCGGGACGCGAGTTCGGCCGGATCGGCGGGGGACGCGGAGGCCTTCGGGTCCGCGGTGCCGGCGCCGGCCTTCTGGGTATCGACGCCCGCCTTCTCGGTACCGCAGCCGGCGAGCAGCAAGGGCAGCAGCAACAGCGGCAGGACGCGCGCGGTACGGATCATGCGCCCATCCTGCCGTACAGCTGTTCCACAGTTGAGGGACTTTTCTCTCCTCCGGTGAGGGACTTTTCTCTCCTCCGGCGCGGCCTCGCCGCGTAGCCTAGGTGGGGATGAATGCCATTCCCGCACGCCTCGACCATCTCGTCCTCGCGACGCCCGAACTGGCGGCGACGGTCGCCCAGTTCACCGAGCGCACCGGTATCGCGCCGGTGGAGGGCGGTGCCCATGTCGGGCTCGGTACCCGCAACTACCTTGTCTCTCTGGGTGGTTCGCGTTACCTGGAGATCATCGGTCCGGACCCGGAGCAGCCCGCGCCGTCGGGTCCCCGCCCCTTCGGCATCGAGGGGCTGGCCGCCGCCCGGACGGTGACCTGGGCGCTCTCCCCGCCCGACCTGGACGCGGCGGTCGCGGCGGCGCGTGCGCGGGGGTACGACCCCGGGCCCGTGCGGGCGATGAGCCGCCGCCGGCCCGACGGCACGCTGCTGGAGTGGCGGCTCACCGACGGGGACACGGCGCATCCCTCCGGCCTGGTGCCGTTCCTCATCGACTGGAGTTCCTCGCCCCACCCGACCGCCTCGGGCCTGCCCGTCGCACCCCTGCTGGAGCTGACGGCGACGGCCCCGGTCCCGGCCGAGATCCGCCCGCTGCTGTCCGCCGTGGACACGGAACTGCCGCTGACGGAGGGCCCGGTGGGTCTGTCGTTCACGGTGAGCACACCACGGGGAGCGGTGACCTTCGGCTGAGGAACCCGAGGAACCCGAGGAGACCGAGGAGACCGCTTCGACACGACGTCGGCCGAACGGCCGTTGCGACACGCCCTCGACCGAGTAGCCGCTCCGACCCGACCGCCGTGTCCGATTCCTTCAAGACCCGCCGACCGGCCCCCGCCTACCGTGGCCCCATGACTCCACGATTCGACGCGATCGGCCTGGTCGTCTCCGACATGGCCGCCTCTGTCGCCTTCTACCGCCGGCTCGGGTTCGGGTTCCCCGAGGGTGCCGAGAGCCAGCCGCATGCCGAGGCCCAACTGCCGGGTGGATCGCGGCTGTTGCTGGACACGGAGGACACCGTCCGGTCCTTCCACGCGGGTTGGCGGCCGCCCACCGGGGGCAACGGCCGGGCCGCGCTCGCCCTGCTCTGTGACGACCCCGCCGAAGTCGACCGGGTGTATGAGGAGTTGACCGGTGCCGGGCATCACGGCGAGCTCAAGCCGTGGGACGCCTTCTGGGGTCAGCGGTACGCCGTCGTGCACGACCCCGACGGCAACGGCGTGGACCTGTTCGCCCCGCTGAGCACGTCCTAGCCGGCGCGGGCGAGCAGTTCCCGCAGTGGCATCCCCGCCAACTCCTTGACGTCCCGGGCGAGATGGGCCTGGTCCGCGTAGCCGGACCGGGCCGCCGTCTCGGCGAACGGGACTCCGGCGCGGGCCAGCGCGAGGGCCCGCTGGAGGCGCAGCACCCGGGCGAGGGTCTTGGGGCCGTAGCCGAACGCGGCCAGCGAGCGCCGGTGCAACTGGCGGGCGCCGAGGCCGAGTTCGTCGGCGGTGGCGGCGACGGGGCGGCCGGTGTCGAGGGCCGCCACGAGGTGTCGTAGCAGCGGATCGGGGGCGGGTGTCTCGGTGGCGCGGCGCAGGGCCAGGTCCTCCAGCGCGGTCGCCGGGTCGGGGGCCGTGTCGAGGCGGGCGCTCAGGCGTCGTACCGTCGCGGCGGGCCAGAGGTCGGTGAGGTCGACGCGGCGGTCGCGGAGTTCGTGGGCGGGGACACCCAGGTAGGTGGGCGCGGTGCCGGGGGCGAAGCGGAGGCCGGCCCAGTGCGCGGGTTCGCTGCCGGGGACGTAGGCGCGGGTGTCGGGGCCCGCGACCAGCAGGCGGCCCTCGTGCCAGAGAAGGTCCATGCAGCCGTCGGGCAGGACGGGGTGGACCCGGGCGGCGGTGGGGGCCTCGACGGTCCGGCTCCACACGACCGCGCCCGGCAGCCGGGACGCCCGCTCCACGTACACAGCCGCCAGGCTACGCCGACCGCGTCCGGTGCTCCTGCGGGCTCACGCCGTAGACCCGCTTGAAGGCGCTGGACAGGGCGAACGCGCTGCCGTAGCCGACCTGTCGGGCGATCGCGCCGATGGTGTCCTCGGTGTCGCGCAGGCGGTCGGCGGTGAGGGCGAGGCGCCAGGCCGTGAGGTACGACATCGGGGGTTCGCCCACCAGGTCGGTGAAGCGGCGGGCCAGGGCCGCGCGGGAGACGCCCGCCTTGGCGGCGAGGGAGGCGACCGTCCAGGGGTGGGCCGGGTCGTCCTGGAGGAGGCGCAGGACCCTGCCGACGACCGGGTCCGCCAGGGCGCGGTACCAGGCCGGGGCCGCCGCCTCCGGGCGGGAGAACCAGGCCCTGAGCGCGGCGATGACCAGGAGGTCCAGAAGGCGGTCCAGGACGACCTCCTGGGCGGGTTCGTCGCGGACGATCTCCTCCATGAGGAGCGGGGTGAGCGGGCACTCCCAGACCTCGGAGGGGAGGGAGAGCAGCGGTGGGAGGGCGTCCAGGAGACGGCCGTTGATCTCGCCGCGCATGAGGTAGGTGCCGATGAGCATGACCGCGGAGCCGTCGAGGCGGTCGCCCCAGGTGCGGACGCCGAGGTCCATGGAGCCCTTGAGGGGGGTGCCGTCGGGGTAGTGGCACTCGCCGCCGGGCAGGATCACGGCCTGCGGGGTGGTGTCCGGGGCGTCGCCGCAGGTGTACGGGTCCGGGCCACGCGCGATGGCGAGGTCGCCCGCCCGCAGCCGTACGCGCTCCCCCGTCTCCGGAGTGATCACGGCGTCACCGCGGACCATGAGCATGACCGTCAGGGGGGCGCGGTCCTCGACGCGTACCGCCCAGGGCGGGTCGAAGCACGCGCGGATCATGAAGGCGCCACGCGCGCGTGGACCCTCGAGAAGGCCTGCAAGGGCGTCCATGCGGCCAGCGTAGACGCGGGCTTATGGGAATGAGCCGTTCAGCGATGGTCCGGGCTCGCGGACGGCGGTTGACTGGTCGGCATGACACAGAATGCGCGGAACATGACGGTTGTGGTGACGGGCGCTTCGGGTCGTACCGGGCGCCGGGTGGCGGAGGCGGCGCGTGCCGCGGGGCTGACCGTGCGGGAGGCCTCGCGGGCGCGGGGCTTCGACTGGGCGGACCGCTCGACGTGGGCGGACACCCTGCGGGGCGCCGACGCGGCGTATCTCGTGTACCCCTCGGACGTCGGGGCTCCGGAGGCGGGCCGTGCGGTGGGGCTGCTGGCGCAGGAGGCGGTCGGGCTGAGCGTACGGCGGCTGGTGCTGCTGTCGTCGCGGGGTGAGGAGCGGGCGCGGCCCACGGAGGAGGCGCTGCGGGGGTCGGGGGCGGACTGGACGGTCGTACGGGCGGCGTGGTTCGCGCGGAACTTCAGCGAGGGGCCGCTGGTGGAGGGGTTGCGGGAGAGCGGGGAACTGGTGTTCCCCGGGGGTTCGGTGCGGGAGCCTCCCCCATAGCCTTAAGGGCATGGGAGGTGCCCCCAGTCGATGTGCGGGACATCGCGGACGTGGTCGTCGCGGCGCTGACGGGCGGGGACCGGCATGTGGGGCAGGCGATCACGGTGTCCGGGCCTCGGTTGCTGACGTTCGGTGAGGCGGTCGCGGAGATCGCCGCGGTGACGGGGCGTGAGCTGACGTATCGGGCGGTGTCGGCGCGTCAGTACGGGGAGGTTCTCGCGGGGTTCGGGGTGCCGGCGGAGGAGGTGGAGTTCCTGGTGGAGTTGTTCGAGTCGCTGCTCGACGGGCGCAACGCGTATCTCTCCGAGGGCGTTCAGGAGGTGCTGGGCCGTGAGCCGCGTGGCTTCGGGGAGTTCGTGCGGGAGGCTGCGTCCGTGGGGGTCTGGAAGGCCGGTTCGTAGGCTGCGGGTTCGTTGGGGCTGGGTGCGCCCACGCGGCGGAGCCGCACATCGACACAGCCCCGCGCCCTATGGGGCGCGCTTCACTTCTCCGGTGTTTGAGAGTTCCCTGTTCCCTTGTGGGTGCTCTTCGCGTGGGTGCGGAGCCTCGACGTCACGTCCTCCGGAGGGAGGAAGCGGGACCAGCGTTCCGGGAACTCGGACGGCATGTAGGAGTCGTCGGGGTCGTCGTCGTCCTCGCCGTCACGGGCGCGGACCGCGGCCATCCGGGCGACGTACTCGGCGACCTGCTCCTCCTGCCGGCGTTCGTTGGCGGCGCGGGCCGCTGCGGTCGCGGCGGCCGGCCAGACGCGGTCGATGGCCGCGTTGACGGCGGCGCCGACGAGCACGGCGAACGCGGACACACCGATCCACAGCAGGACGGCGACGGGCGCGGCCAGGGAGCCGTAGATGGTGGGGCCCTCGACCGTGCCGGTGAGGTAGATGCGCAGCAGGTAGCTGCCGAGCACCCACATGGCGAGGGCGACCAGCGCGCCGGGCACGTCCTCGATCCACGGGGAGCGGACGGGGACGGACACGTGGTAGAGCGTCGTCAGGAAGACGATGGACAGGACGATCACAACCGGCCAGTACAGGACCTGTACGACCGTCTCCGACCACGGCACCACCTTCACCACGGCGTCCGGTCCCGCGACCATCAGGGGCAGCGCGATCGAGCCGATCACCAGGGCCGCGAGGAACAGCGCGAAGGACACGATGCGGGTCTTGACGATGCCGCGTACGCCGTCGAGGCCGTACATGACGGTGATCGTGTCGATGAAGACGTTGACCGCGCGGGAGCCCGACCACAGGGCGAACAGGAAGCCGATGGAGATGACGTCGGGCCGGCCGCCCTTCATGACGTCGTGCAGGATCGGCTGGGCGATCTCGTGGACGCCCTTGTCGGACAGGACGGTGCGGGACGCCTCCAGGATGTTGTTCTCCAGGCCGGCGATGCTGTCGGCGCCGGTCCAGCTGTCGACGTAGCCGAGCAGGCCGATGAGGCTCAGCAGGAGCGGCGGCACGGACAGCAGCGTGAAGAACGCGGCCTCGGCCGCGAGGCCCAGGATGCGGTACTCCATGCAGGAGTTGACGGTGTCCTTGACCAGCAGCCAGGCGGTCCTGCGCTTGGAGACGTTCCGGTAGAGGGCACGCGCCCGGTGGAACCGGCCGGCCGGCCGCTCGGGGGGTTCACTTGCTGACTGCACGCCCTAAAGGTATCCGGCGCGCCGGGATGCACTCGCCCCCTGGGGTCACCGGCCCGGACGGGGCGCCCGCGGGGCCTTGATGTCATGCCCGCGATGGCCGAAACTTTTCGGTCCTGAATTCGAAATGGCTTTCGATATTTTAAGGGTTGTTTTGGAGAATGTCCCGGTGAGGACTTCGACCGTCAATCCTGATTGACCCACCGCGCATCTCGCGAAGACGAAAAAGCGCCATTGCCCAAAACGGCCTTGACCCGTTCCAGAATGTCCAGAAATAATCCGGACTGCATTCGTTGCGCGCGTTGGGACGACGTCAGCGCACACGACTCGGGGGAATCACACATTGGGTCCATGACCGGGACCCCGTCCCAGAAATCTACTTTTACCCCACCCGTTTCGCGTGTGCCGTATTCGTCTTTGGCGATTTTGGCAATTCAAAGACAATGATCAGCACCAAGGAGCCACGTGGTGGGAAAACCCGGCACCGTCACCGAGACCGTCCTCGCGGAGGTCCTGGCCGGTGTCGTACGCAAGGAAGCCATACCCCTCGACAGTCACTTCTTCGACGACCTGGGGGCCAACTCGCTGGTCATGGCGCACTTCTGCGCCCGGGTCAGAAAGCGCGAGGATCTGCCGTCGGTGTCGATGCGGGACGTCTACGGATATCCGACGATCCGGAGTCTGGCGGCGGCGCTCGCCGACACGCCCGAGCCCGTCGAGCCGGTCGAGGCGGCGCGGACGCCGGCCGGGAGCACGGCGCGTTATCTGCTGTGCGGGGCGCTTCAGTTCCTCGTTTTCGCGCTGTATTGCGCGCTCGTCGGGACGGTCACCGGACGCGGCTACGAATGGGTTTCCTCCGGTAACGGAGTCGTCCAGGTATATCTGCGGTCCGCGATATTCGGCGGCACCGTGTTCATCGGTGTGTGCACGGTGCCGGTGGTGGCCAAGTGGGTTCTCGTGGGCCGCTGGAAGGAGACCGAGTTCCCGGTCTGGGGGCTGGCCTACGTCCGGTTCTGGACGGTCAAGGCGCTGCTGCACGCCAACCCGATGATCCTGTTCGTCGGCAATCCGCTCTACGTCCTCTACCTGCGCGCCCTCGGCGCCCGCATCGGCAAGGGCGTCACGATCCTGTCCCATTCCGTGCCGGTCTGCACCGACCTGCTGACCGTCGGTGCCGGAACGGTCATCCGCAAGGACAGCTTCTTCCTCTGCTACCAGGCGCGCGCCGGCCGCATCCGCACCGGCCGTGTCACCCTCGGCAGCGAGGTCTACGTCGGCGAGAAGACCGTCCTCGACATCGGCACGGTCATGGGCGACGGGTCCCAACTCGGCCATTCCTCCGCCCTGTACGACGGCGCCCACGTCCCGGCGGGCGGGCGCGCGCACGGCTCACCGGCCCAGCCCACGGACGTCGACTACGTCCGGATCCCGCCCGCGGACTGCTCGGCGCCGCGCCGCTTCGGCTACGGCCTGGTCGCCCTGCTGCAGATGGTGCTGGTCTACGTCCCGCTCGCGCTCGGCGGCAGCTACATGGCGCTGACCGTGGCACCGGCCCTCGACCACCTGCTCGACCCGAACACCACGGACCTCAACTCGGCCCGGTTCTACGGCGAGGCGCTGGGCCTGTCGCTCGTGGCGTTCGTCGGCTTCGTCGTCCTCGGCTTCGCCGCGGTGTCGCTGCTGCCCCGGCTGCTCCGTCCGCTGCTGCGCCCCGACCGGGTGTATCCGCTGTACGGCTTCCACTACTCGGTGCAGCGCGCGGTGGCCCGGACGACCAACATCAAGTTCTTCAAGTGGCTGTTCGGGGACAGCTCGTACATCACCGGGTATCTGCGGGCGATCGGCTACGACCTCGGTGTGGTGGAGCAGACCGGCTCCAACTTCGGTTCCGAGGTGCAGCACGAGACGCCGTATCTGGTCACCGTGGGAACCGGCACGATGATCGCGGACGGGCTGTCGATCGTCAACGCGGACTTCTCCAGTACGTCGTTCCGGCTGTCGCGCACCACGATCGGACCGCACAACTTCCTCGGCAACAACATCGCCTACCCCTCGGGCGGCCGCACCGGCGACAACTGTCTGCTCGCCACCAAGGTGATGGTCCCGATCGACGGCGAACTCCGGGAGGACGTAGGCCTGTTGGGCTCGCCGTGCTTCGAGATCCCGCGCTCGGTGGAACGCGACAGCCGCTTCGACCACCTGCGCGAGGGCGACGAGCTGCGGCGCCGGCTGACCGCGAAGAACCGCTACAACCTGCGCTCGATGGGCCTGTTCCTGTTCGTGCGCTGGCTGCACTGGTTCGTGCTCACCGTCCTCGGCTTCGCGGCCATCGACCTGTACGGGGGCGAGGGCATCGGCGGGGGGCTGCTGATCGGCGCGTCCCTGATGCTCGGGCTCGGTTTCACCGCCGGCTACTACGTGCTGGTGGAGCGGCTGATCGGACGGTTCCGGCCGCTGGAGCCGAAGTTGTGCTCGATCTACGACCCGTACTTCTGGTGGCACGAGCGGCTGTGGAAGGTGCCGGACACCTATATGCAGGTGTTCAACGGCACGCCGTTCAAGAACCTGATCTGGCGGCTGCTGGGCGTGCGGATCGGCCGCCGGGTCTTCGACGACGGCGCCTACATCACCGAGCGCACGCTGACCGCGATCGGCGACGACTGCACGCTCGCGGCGCACACCAAGGTGCAGTCGCACTCGCAGGAGGACGGCACCTTCAAGTCCGAACAGATCACCATCGGCGCCGGCTGCACCCTCGGGGTGGGTGCGCACGTGCACTACGGCGTGTCGATGGGCGACGGGGCCGAACTCGCCGCCGACTCCTTCCTGATGAAGGGCGAGGAGATGCCGGCGCGGTCGCGATGGGGCGGGAATCCGGCGGTGGCGCCACGGCGCGCCGGACAGCACATGGCTCCCTGACGGCTCGCGCCGTGGGGGGAAAGGAAACAGGGGGAAGAGAACGATGGAGATCATTCCGCGGTGGACGCTCGCTCCGGTGTCCGGTGGGGCGGAGTACGAGGTGTCCCTGCCCGACGGGCTGTCGATCGAGCCCGGCGCACTGGACGTCGCCCATGCCAAGGTCCTCGGCGCGCTGTCCGGCGAACCCGCCGCACAGGACCCGGCGGTGCGGGTGAGCGTCACCGGCCGCACACTGCGGCTGCGGTACGACACGGAAGTCCTCGACGCCGGGGCCGCCGCCCGGATCGCGGGCTACCACCTGACCGCGCTGACCGAGCCGGACCGGCCGGTCCTGCTGTCGGACGCCGAACTCCGCTTCCAGCTCGACGAGTTGGCGGGCCCACGGCGCGAACTGCCGGACCGGCGGGTGCACGAGCTGTTCGAGGACATGGTGACGGTGTGCCCGGACGCGGTCGCCGCCGTCCAGGGCGAACGGCAGTGGACCTACCGGGAGCTCAACTCCCGCGCGAACCAGCTGAGTCGGGCGCTGCTCTCCCGCGGTCTCACCCGCGAGGGTGTCGTCGCCGTGGTGCTGGAGCGGAACCTGGACTGGATGGCCGCCGTGCTCGCCGTGTTCAAGGCGGGCGGGGTGTATCTGCCCGTCGAGCCGCACTTCCCGGCCGACCGGGTCGCGCGGGTGCTGGAGCGCGCCGGGTGCGAACTGGTGCTGACCGAGCGCGGCAGCGACGGCGCGCTGGACCACCCGGCCGAACGCAGGCTCTACGTGGACGAGGCGTACGCCGAGGGCCACTCGGACGGCGACCTGGGGATCGCCGTCCAGCCCGGTCAACTCGCGTACATCTACTTCACGTCCGGGTCCACGGGTGAGCCCAAGGGCGCGATGTGCGAGCACGCCGGGTTCCTCAACCATGCGTTCGCCAAGCTCGACGACCTGGGGATCGGGGCCGGGCACGTGGTCGCGCAGACCGCGCCGCAGTGCTTCGACATCTCCCTGTGGCAGTTGGTCTGCGCGCCGCTCGTGGGCGGGCGGACGCTGCTGGTGGAGCAGGACGTGATCCTGGACGTGGCGCGGTTCGTCGACACCATCGAGGCGGGGCACGTGAACGTGCTCCAGGTCGTGCCGTCGTATCTGGAGGCCGTGCTGGCCGAGTTGGAGCGGCAGCCGCGCGAACTACCCGATCTGCGCTGTGTGTCGGTGACCGGGGAGGCCGTGAAGAAGGAGCTCGTGGAGCGCTGGTTCGCGGCGCGGCCCGGGGTGCGGCTCGTCAACGCCTATGGCCTGACGGAGACTTCGGACGACACCAACCACGAGGTCATGGACCGGGCGCCGGACGGGCCCCGGGTCCCGCTCGGACGGCCCGTCTCCAATGTGCGGGTGTACGTCGTCGACGAGGACCTGGTGCCCGTGCCGTTGGGGGCGCCCGGCGAGATCGTGTTCTCCGGTGTGTGCGTGGGCCGGGGGTACGTCAACGATCCCGAGCGGACCCGAGCGGCCTTCACCGAGGACCCGTACCGGCCCGGCGAGCGGCTGTACCGCAGCGGCGACCACGGGCGCTGGCGCCCCGACGGCAAGCTGGAGTTCCTGGGGCGCCGGGACAGCCAGGTGAAGATCCGCGGCTTCCGCATCGAGATCGGCGAGATCGAGAACGCGCTGCTGCGGGTGGACGGGGTGCGGGACGGCGCGGTGGTCGTCGTGCGCGGGACACAGCTGGTGGCGTTCTGCACGGGCGACCGGCCCGTCGAGGCGGCCGCCGTGCGCGAGCGGCTCGCCGAGTCGCTGCCCGCGTACATGGTGCCGTCGGTCGTGCACTGGCGGGCGTCGCTGCCGCTGACCGCCAACGGCAAGACCGACCGGCGGACGCTGACCGCGCTCGCCGGTGACCTGGACGCCGTGGGCGACGGGCCGGACACGCCCGCCGAACGTCGGCTGGCGGCCGCGTGGGCCGTGGTGCTGGGCATCCCGGCCGACCGGATCGGCCGCCAGGACCACTTCTTCGACCGCGGCGGCACATCGCTGGCCGCGGTGAAGCTGGCGGTCGCCCTCGACCGGGCGATCAGCCTCAAGGACGTCACCCGACACCCGGTCCTCGCGGACCTGGCCGGACTGCTGGACCCGCCGATCTCCTCCTGAGGCCGGCCGCACCCCCGGTCGAACGCACAACAGCACCACCGAAAGGAACACCGAGATGTCGCTCTCTTCCGCGACGCTGCTCACCTCCGTGGCCCTGAGCCCGGACAGTCCACCCCTCCTGCACGCCGACGTCGGCGCGGACCCGGTCGGCTGGGCCGCCCGGCACCGGGACGCGCTGCGTGCCGTCGTCGCCGAGCACGGCTGCGTCCTGGTCCGCGGGCTCGGCCTCGCCGACCCGGCCGGCGCCGAGACCGTCTTCCGGCGGCTCACCGACTCCCTGATGGCCGACCGGGAGCCGTTCGCGCCCCGCCGTACCTACGCAGAGGGCGTGTACTCCGCCACGAAGTGGCCGACCGACCAACCGATGTGCCAGCACCACGAGTTGAGCTACGCGCTGGAGTTCCCCGGCCTGCTGCTCTTCGCCTGCCTGGAGGCGCCGACCGAGGGCGGCGCGACCCCGGTCGCCGACGCCGAGGCCGTCCTCGGGTCGCTGCCCGCGCCGCTGGTGGAGCGGTTCGAGCGGGAGGGCTGGCTGCTGACCCGGACGTACCACGAGGAGATCGGGGCGTCGGTCGCCGAGGCCTTCGGCACCGACGACCGCGCCACCGTGGAGCGCTACTGCCGGGCCCAGGGCATCGAGTTCGCCTGGCAGCACGACGGTTCGCTGCACACCCGCCAGCGCCGCGCCGCCGTCCTGCGGCACCCGGTCACCGGCCGCCGCTGCTGGTTCAACCAGATCGCGTTCCTGAACGAGTGGACGATGGAGCCCGAAGTGCGCGAGTACCTGGTCGACGTCTACGGCGCGGACGCGCTGCCCTTCAACACCCGCTTCGGCAACGGCGATCCGGTCGGCGCGGACATCGTGGCGGCCATCAACGAGGCCTACGACACGCACGCCAGGCGCGAGCCGTGGCGCTCGGGGGATCTGCTGCTGGTGGACAACATCCGTACCGCGCACGGCCGGGAGCCGTTCGAGGGGCCGCGCGA
The DNA here is from genome assembly GCF_016612545.1 of Streptomyces sp. MBT65. Classification (GTDB taxonomy): domain Bacteria; phylum Actinomycetota; class Actinomycetes; order Streptomycetales; family Streptomycetaceae; genus Streptomyces. The sequence continues at coordinate 22,377 of NZ_JAENRY010000047.1, forward strand.
GGTGCTCGCCGGGCTCGGCGATCCGGTGCGGCCGGCGGACCTCGCCCCGTCGGCCGGGGGGAGGGCGGCATGAGCATCGACACACCGTCGTTCGCGGTCGTCAGCGGCGCACAGGTCCAACAGGCCCTGTCCGGGCGGGAGTCGGAGATCGCCGACCTCGTGGAGGCCACCTACCGGCTGCACGGCGCGGGCGAGTCGGTGAACCCGCCGTCGTACTTCCTGCGCTTCCCGGACCGTCCGTCGTCGCGGATCATCGCGCTGCCGGCCTCGCTGGGCGGGCCGTCGCGGGTGGACGGTCTGAAGTGGATCTCCAGTTTCCCCGGGAACACCGGCTCGGGGCTGCCCAGGGCCTCGGCGGTGCTGATCCTCAACGACCCGGACACCGGCTATCCGTACGCCTGCCTGGAGAGTTCGGTGATCAGCGCGACCCGTACGGCGAGTTCGGCGGCGCTCGCGGCCGAGAAGCTCAGCCAGGGCCGGGCACGGCCGCTGCGGGTCGGGTTCGTCGGGACGGGCCTGATCGCCCGCTACATCCACACCCATCTCCTCGGCACCGGCTGGGAGTTCGAGGAGACGGGCGTGTACGACCTGGCCGCGGACAGCGCGGAGGGGTTCCGGGGGTACCTGGAGCGGTCGGGGGCGCCGGGGCGGATCACCGTGCACGACAAGCTCGAAGGCCTCGTGCGCGCCAGCGACCTGGTGGTGTTCGCGACGATCGCCGGCTCGCCCCATGTGCACGATCCGGCCTGGTTCGACCATCATCCGCTGGTCCTGCACGTGTCGTTGCGGGATCTCGACCCGGCGATCCTGCTCGCGTCCGCGAACTTCGTGGACGACGTCGAGCACTGCCTGAAGGCCGACACCTCGCCGCATCTGGCCGAACAGGCGACCGGGGGGCGGGAGTTCATCGACGGCACGCTGGACGACGTACTGACCGGGCGGGTGACCGTACCGGCCGACCGGACGGTGGTGTTCTCGCCCTTCGGGCTGGGGGTGCTCGACCTCGCGGTCGGCAGGTTCGTCCATGACGAAGTGGTCCGGCGGGGCGAACTCCAGGTCGTCGACGGCTTCTTCCACGAACTGCGCCGGTACGGCTGACGCGGATCGTGGCGCACCACTAGGGGGAGAACATGGCTGTTATTTCCGATCCCGCGGAGTTCAACGAGGACGACCTCTACGTCGACCTGCGGGCCGCGCTGGAGCTTCCGCTCTATCTGAAGTGCGAGGGGTTCAACTTCGCCGGCTCGGTCAAGCTGAAGGCGGCCACCGAGATGGTGGACGCCGCCGAGCGGGCCGGCATCCTGCGGCCCGGCTCGGTGCTGGTCGAGTCGTCGTCCGGCAACCTGGGGGTGGCGCTGAGCGTGCTCGCGGCGAGCCGCGGCTACGGGTTTCTCTGCATCACCGACAGACGCTGCAACGTGCCGACGGTGCGGCTGATGGAGGCGCTCGGCAGCCGGGTCCACGTCATCGACCAACCGGACCCGCACGGCGGTTTCCTGGGCGCCCGGATCGCGTACGTGCGGGCGCTGTGCGCCTCGGACGAGCGGTACGTGTGGCTCAACCAGTACACCAACCAAGGGAATTGGCGGGCGCACTACCGCACCACGGCACCCGCGATCGCGCGCCGGTTCCCGCAGCTGGACGTGCTGTTCGTCGGCGCCGGCACCACCGGGACGCTGATGGGCTGCGCGCGCTGGTTCTGGCAGGGGCGGCGCCGGGTGCGGATCGTGGCCGTGGACGCCGTCGGCTCGGTCACCTTCGGCGGGGAGGCGCGGCCCCGGATGATCCCGGGGCTCGGCACCAGCGTGGGCTCGCCCTTCCTCGACATGTCGTACATCGACGACGTGATCCATGTCGAGGAGGCAGACACCGTGCAGACCTGCCGGCGGCTGGCCGCGCGGGGCTTCCTGTTCGGCGGCTCCACCGGCACGGTCGTCAGCGGGGCCGAGCAGTGGCTCGCGCGCCATGGACGACATGGCACGACAGCGGTGGCGATCGCCCCTGACCTGGGCGAACGCTATCTGGACACGGTGTACCGCACCGGCTGGCTAGAGGAGGAGATGCCCGAAACCGCGATGCTTGCGGCCATGTCCCGCTCGGCGTGACGTCCGTGACGGCGGCTGTGTCAGGGTAGGGATCAAGACCACCGCAGAGTGGAGATCCGCACCGCCGCAGGGTGGGGATCCCGACCACCGCCGTCCCCCGGGCAGGTTCCAGCCATGGCACGCACCACCCACACCGTGACCAACCAGACTCCCCCACTGGTCGGCCACGACGTCTTCACCACCGATCGCGTCCTGACGGCCGCGGTCGAGCGCCACACCGCTCCCGGGCTGCTGGACGAGGTCCGGGACGAACTCTCCGCCCTGGGCCGCGCCGCCGGTTCGGCCCAGGTCCAGGAGTGGGGTGCGCAGGCCAACGACAACCCCCCGGGCCTGCGCACCCACGACCGCTACGGCCGTCGGATCGACGAGGTCGAGTTCCATCCGGCCTGGCACCGGCTGCTCGGCAAGGGCGTCGCGGCCGGGCTGACCGCCGCCTGGAACCGCCCGGCCGGACATGTCCGCCGGGCGGCCGGGCTGCTGGTCTGGACCCAGGTCGAGGCGGGCAACATCTGCCCGCTGTCGATGACCCACGCGGCGGTGCCCGCGCTGCGCGCCGATCCCGCGCTGGCAGCCGAGTGGGAGCCCCAGCTGACGTCCATGGTCTACGACCGTGGGCTGCGGCCCGCCCACCTCAAGGCCGGGGTCCTCTTCGGGATGGGCATGACGGAGAAGCAGGGCGGCAGCGACGTCCGCGCGAACACGACGACGGCGCACCCGCTCGCGGAGGAGGGGACGTACGAGCTGACCGGCCACAAGTGGTTCTGCTCGGCGCCCATGTCCGACGGTTTCCTGGTGCTGGCGCAGGCGCCCGGCGGGCTGACCTGCTTCCTGGTGCCCCGGGTGCTGGCGGACGGCACCCGCAACGTGTTCCTGCTCCAGCGGCTCAAGGACAAGCTCGGCAACCGCTCGAACGCCTCCGCCGAGGTCGAGTTCGACGGGACCTGGGCGCGCCGGGTCGGGGACGAGGGGGACGGAGTGCGGACCATCATCGGGATGGTCGCGGCGACCCGGCTCGACTGTGTGCTCGGCTCGGCCGGTCTGATGCGGCAGGCCGTCGCACAGGCCGTCCATCACACCGCCCACCGCGAGGCCTTCGGCGGGAAGCTTCTCGACAAGCCGCTGATGCGCAACGTACTGGCGGATCTCGCCCTGGAGTCGGAGGCGGCGACCGCGCTCGGCCTGCGACTCGCGGCGGCCTACGACGACGGCGGTGAACAGGAGCTGGCGTTCCTGCGGTTGGCGGTGCCGGCCGCCAAGTACTGGGTGACCAAGCACTGTTCACCGGTCGCGGTCGAGGCGGCGGAGTGCCTGGGCGGCAACGGCTATGTCGAGGAGTCCGGACTGCCGCGCCTGGTACGGGAGTCGCCGCTCAACTCGATCTGGGAGGGCGCAGGGAACATCCAGGCCCTCGACGCACTGCGGGCGTTGCGGCGCGAACCGCGGGCGCTGAACGCCTTCCTGGTCGAGGTCGGCCGGGTGCGCGGCGCCGATCACCGGCTCGACGGGGCGATGAAGAACCTGCTCACCGAGTTCGCCGACTTGGACGGCATCGAGGGCCGCGCCCGGCGCGTGGTCGAGCGGATGGCGCTGGTGCTGCAAGGGGCGCTGCTCGTCCGGCACGCGCCGCCGGAGGTAGCCGACGCGTTCTGCGCGTCCCGGCTGGGCGGCGACTGGGGCACCACCTTCGGGACCCTGCCGCCGACGCTCGACCTGGCCTCGATCGTGGAGCGGGCCCGGCCGGAGGCCTGATTCCACGGCGGTACATCGCGAGGGTGGTGCTGCGCCGACACGGCACCACCCTCGCAGCGTGGGACAAGTTTCAGACACCACTCGGCTGTTCACCAGGGTTGCAGAGGGTTGCAACTTGACGGTCACTGTGGTCGGACTGTCTCCCTCCGTCACCACGGAGCGGCACTATGAGACCAACAGTCGATACGGGACCGGAGGGAAGGACCCATGGCGAACCCGCCGGCCGGACTGCCGCGGCGCACCACCGTCGACGCGGCGCGCACGGCCCGGATGTTGAGCGACGCCCGGCACGCCACGCCCTTCGGAACGCGCGCCCGCACCGCTCCCCGCCCGGTCATCGAGGAGTCCTGGGAGCGCGCGTTACGCGGCGGGACCCACCCCGACCACGATCTGCGGACCGGGGTGCTGTCCCGTGAGGAGGTCGAACGGCGGCGCGGCGCAAGCCCGTTACGGCACGTCCTGCCGGTGTTGCGGGAGGGGCTGGTGTCCGTTGCGGACGCCGCCCACCACATCGTGCTGATCGCCGACGACGAGGGCCGCGCGCTGTGGCGGGAGGGCAGTGCCGCCGTGCTGCGCAAGGCCGACGAGGTCGGCATCGAGGTCGGCACGGACTGGCGCGAGGACGTCATCGGCACCAACGGCGTGGGCACCCCGGCGGTCGTACGACGGCCCGTGCAGGTCTTCGCCGGTGAGCATCTCTCGCGCGCGCTGGCCTCGTTCACCTGCGCGGGCGCCCCGATCACCGACCCCAGGGACGGCCGGCTGATCGGTGTCGTCGATGTCAGCGGCCCGCTGGAGACCATGCATCCGGCCACCCTCGCCTGGGTCGACTCGGTGGCCAAACTCGCCGAGGCCCGGCTGCGCGAGCTGCACATGACCTCGCTGGAGCGGCTGCGCGCGGTGGCGGCGCCGATCCTGCCCCGGCTGGGCGGCCGGGCCCTGGTGGTGGACCGGGACGGCTGGACCGCCGCGGTCACCGGAATGCCGTATGTGAAGCGGATCGCGCTGCCCAAGTCGCCCTCCGGGGGCCGCCGTTGGGTGCCGTCGCTCGGGCTCTGCGCACTGGAGCCGCTGGCCGGGGGCTGGTTGATCCGCGTCGCCGACGAACCGGTGCCCGGCGCCGCCCCCCGGATCGTCCTGGACCTGGCGCCGGCCCGCCGCTGGTCGGTGACGGTCTACGGCGGCACGGGCTCCTGGACCCATGAACTGAGCCCGCGGCACGCCGAGTTGCTCTACCTCCTGGCCCTGCACCCCACCGGCCGCAGCGCCGCGGCCCTGGCCGAGGACATGTTCGGCGACCCCGGCCGCACGGTGACGGTGCGGGCGGAGATGTCGCGGGTACGGCGCTATCTCGGGCCACTTCTGGAGCACCGGCCCTACCGCTTCCGCGAGGACGCGGAGGTCGAGGTGGTGCTGCCCCAGGACCCGCGCGAGCTGCTGCCGCACTCGACGGCACCGGGTGTGACCAGGGGACGGGCGTCGGCCCAAGTGCCGTAGCGGAGGCAGCGGGAGCGGGTCGGGGGCCGTATCGGACAGGTGGCGCAAAAGACACGTCCGGCAGCATCTTCCGCATATTTGCAGGGTCTTACCCATGGGACGGCCAGGACTGCCGTAGCATCCCCCTACGGGCCACCCCACCTGCTCCCTGGTCAACGCACGGATCACCAGGCGCAGTTGGCTCGCCTCGGGAGGACACTATGAGTGCACGTGGGCGACATCGCCGCCGCAGGCGGGGCAGGGCGCTGCGCGCCGTGCTGACCGGGGCCGCGCTCGGCCTCACCGCGGCCGCGACGATGATCAGCGCCTCGCAGGCGACCGTCGGTTCCGATCCCGGGGGGCTGAAGCCGCTCACCTCGGCTTCCGATCTGGGGCAGTTGCAGGTGCGGGAGACCCTGGAGCCGCAGCAGTCCTTGGACCGGCTCGCCTCGGCGATGGGGCGTCCGGTGGGCGTCGACGCCGTGCTGAAGAGCGCCGACCACACCCTGCGCGACGCCGCGGACTGCACGACCGACGAGAAGGCGGCTCTGCCCGTCGAACCGGCGGCCACCCGCGCGTACTGCTGGGACAGCGGCGACGCGGCCGACCCGGGGTGGACGCCCCGCTCGGTGACCACCTCGGGCGACGCCGACGAGGACGGCTGGTGGGGCTCGAACCGCGTGATCCTCTCCGGCTGGAGCGCGAACACCCGCGGCCTGGCCCGGGTCGCCTTCGTGAACGCGGCCGACCCTGCCCGTCTCACCTACACCTGGGCCCTCCTCGCCGTACCGACCGACGGCGGACGCGACTACCGCGGGCTCGCCTCCACGGTCTCCGGCATGGTCTGGTACCAGGACAAGCTCCTGGTCACCACCACGGGCGGGACCCGCGACGCGCTGTACGTCTACGACATGAACCGCATCCAGCGCACCACGGTGACGGCCTCCGCGGTCGGCCGGGTGCGCGAGGGCTGGTCGGCGGCCGGGTACCGGTACGTCCTGCCCGCGGTCGGCTCGTACCGGCTGAGCGGCGACAAGTCCGCCGTACGGCCCGTGGGCCTCTCCCTGGACCGCAGTACGGTGCCGGACAGTCTGGTCGCGAGCGGGGCCAAGCGGCTGTGGCGCTATCCGTTCAGCCGCGATCCCGCGCGCACCGGGCTGCTCGCCACGGACTCGGCGGGACGCGCGGTGCCCGAGGAGGCGTACGCGACGAAGGTCACCGGCGTCGGCGGCGTGCTCGCGAGCGGTTCCTCCTGGTACCTGGGCGGCGCGGCCGGGGAGCAGAGCGGGCACGGCTCGCTGTGGCGGCAGGACGCCAAGGACGCGAAGGCCACCGAGTGCGGGGCCGACGAGACGCACCAGTGCTGGAGCGCGCAGACCGGCTCCCTCTCCTACTGGCAGGAGACAGGCGAGGTCTGGTCGGTGTCGGGACGGATGCTGTTCGCACTTCCACTGAACTCGATCGACAGCTCGCTCGGTTGATCCACTGATCGACAGATCCGCCGGGCGGATGATTCCCTGACGGGCATGACGAACATCCCCGTGACCACCTGGTCCCTGGAGCAGACCGACCCGAGCGACCTCCTCCCGGCCATCGCGCCGGACGGGGACGTGCGGATCGCCCGCTCCGAGGTGCCCTCCCCCGAGTTCAGCCGCTATCTGTACGCGTCGGTCGGCGGGGACATCCTCTGGATAGACCGGCTGCACTGGACGTTCGCGCAGTGGCAGGAGCACCTGGACCGGCCGGGCGTGGAGACCTGGGTCGTGTACGACCGGGGCACACCCGCCGGGTACGTGGAACTGGAGCCACAGGACGACGGCGTCGTCGAGATCGTCTACTTCGGCCTGATCCCCGCCTTCCGCGGCCGCCGCCTCGGCGGCCACCTCCTCTCCTACGGCGCCGCCCGCGCCTGGGACCTCGCCGACCGCTGGCCGGGACGGGTGTCCACCAAGCGGGTCTGGCTGCATACCTGCAGCCTGGACGGGGTGCACGCCATGGACAACTACCAGCGCCGGGGCTTCAAGCTCTTCGACACGCAGGTCGAGGAGATGGCCCAGGCGACCACACCGGGACCCTGGCCGGGCGCCTACCGCGTCTGACCTGCGCCGACAAGACAGCGTGCGCGGCTTGTGACCGATGACACCCTCGTCTCACATAGCGGGACCAGGGTGTCCGCATGACGGACGAAGCTGGACTGTGTCCAGAACGCCGTGACACGCTTCCGTCATGTCCGGAACTGGAATTGCCTTGGTGAGTCGGCGACACGTCGACCTCGGCCGCATGTCCAGCGCCATCTGTCCGGCGGGCTAGTCGAGCCGCAGCACCGCCGGTTTTCCCCGTATCTGCCTCATACTGCGCAAAGACGCGCGCGTATGCCCGCATGCGCCCGTACACGCAGGTCAGAGCCGATCACCCGCCTGTCCCGGAGGACGTAGAACCATGGCCGCCACCCCCGAGAACCCTGCAGCCGCAGCGCCCCGCCGCAAGGTGAGCCGTCACCGCGGTGAGGGTCAGTGGGCAGCCGGACACTTCACCCCGCTCAACGGCAACGAGCAGTTCAAGAAGGACGACGACGGTCTCAATGTGCGGACACGCATTGAGACGATCTACTCCAAGCGCGGCTTCGACTCGATCGACCCGAACGACCTCCGCGGACGTATGCGCTGGTGGGGGCTGTACACCCAGCGCAAGCCCGGGATCGACGGCGGCAAGACCGCGATCCTGGAGCCGGAGGAGCTGGACGACAAGTACTTCATGCTGCGCGTCCGGATCGACGGCGGCCGGCTGACCACGGACCAGTTGCGGGTGATCGGCGAGATCTCGCAGGAGTTCGCGCGCGGCACGGCCGACCTGACGGACCGGCAGAACGTGCAGTACCACTGGATCCGCATCGAGGACGTGCCCGAGATCTGGAACCGCCTGGAGGCGGTCGGTCTCTCCACCACCGAGGCCTGCGGCGACACGCCCCGCACCATCCTCGGCTCCCCGGTCGCCGGCATCGCCGAGGACGAGATCATCGACGGCTCCTCGGCCATCGACGAGATCCACCGCCTCTACATCGGCACCAAGGAGTTCTCCAACCTCCCGCGCAAGTTCAAGACGGCGATCTCAGGATCCCCGCTCCTGGACGTCGCGCACGAGATCAACGACATCGCGTTCGTCGGCGTCGAGCACCCCGAGCACGGCCCCGGTTTCGACCTGTGGGTCGGCGGCGGTCTGTCCACCAACCCGAAGATCGGCGTCCGGCTCGGCGCCTGGGTCCCGCTGGACGAGGTCCCGGACGTGTGGGCCGGCGTGATCGGCATCTTCCGCGACTACGGCTACCGGCGGCTGCGCACCCGCGCCCGCCTGAAGTTCCTCGTCGCCGACTGGGGCCCGGAGAAGTTCCGCCGGATCCTGGAGGACGAGTACCTCAAGCGCAATCTCGTCGACGGCCCCGCCCCCGCTCAACCGCTCCAGCGCTGGCGCGACCACGTCGGCGTCCACCGCCAGCGGGACGGCCTGTTCTACGTCGGTTTCGCGCCGCGTGTCGGCCGCGTCGACGGCACCACGCTCACGAAGATCGCCGAGCTGGCCACGGCGCACGGCTCGGGCCGGCTGCGCACCACGGTCGAGCAGAAGATGATCGTGCTCGATGTGGCGGAGGACCGGATCTACTCGCTGGTCGAGGGCCTCGAAGCCCTCGGCCTCACCGCCAAGCCCTCGCCCTTCCGGCGCGGCACCATGGCCTGCACCGGCATCGAGTACTGCAAGCTCGCGATCGTCGAGACCAAGCAGCGCGGCATCACGCTCATCGACGAACTGGAGCGCCGCATCCCGGAGTTCGACGAGCCGATCACCATCAACATCAACGGCTGCCCGAACGCCTGCGCCCGTATCCAGGTCGCGGACATCGGTCTCAAGGGCCAGTTGGTCCTGGACGACAAGGGCGAGCAGGTCGAGGGCTTCCAGGTGCACCTGGGCGGCGCTCTCGGTCTGGAGGCCGGTTTCGGCCGCAAGGTCCGTGGCCTGAAGGTCACTTCGGAGGAACTCCCGGACTACGTCGAGCGGGTGCTCACCCGGTTCCAGCAGGAGCGCGAGGACGGCGAGCGCTTCGCCGCCTGGGCGACGCGCGCCAGCGAGGAGTCACTGTCGTGAGCGAGCGCGCCGCCCCCTTCTACTGCCCCTACTGCGGTGACGAGGACCTGCGTCCCAACGAGCAGGGCCATGGCGCATGGGAATGCGCGGCATGCAATCGGGCCTTTCAGCTGAAGTTCCTCGGGCTCCTCGCCCGGGGTCTCCAGCAGACCGACGCAGGGGGAGAACAGATATGACGACGACTCAGAAAGCGCGCCCCACCGACGACTTGAAAGCCCTCGCCGAGCAGGCGGGCCGTGACCTGGAGGACGCCTCCGCGCTGGAGATCCTCCAGTGGGCGGCTCGGACCTTCGGCAAGCAGTTCTGTGTGACCTCCTCGATGGAGGACGCGGTGGTGGCCCACCTCGCCTCCCGCGCGATGCCCGGTGTCGACGTGGTGTTCCTCGACACGGGCTACCACTTCCCGGAGACCATCGGCACCCGTGACGCGGTCGAGGCCGTGATGGACGTCAACGTCATCACGCTCACCCCGCGCCAGACGGTCGCCGAGCAGGACGCCGAGTACGGGGCCCAACTGCACGACCGCGACCCGGACCTGTGCTGCAAGCTGCGCAAGGTACAGCCCCTTGAGCAGGGCCTGACCAAGTACGCGGCCTGGGCGACCGGGCTGCGCCGCGACGAGTCCCCGACCCGGGCCAACACCCCGGTCGTCGGCTGGGACGAGAAGCGCCAGAAGGTCAAGGTCTCCCCCATCGCCCGCTGGACCCAGGACGACGTGGACGCCTACGTCGCCGAACACGGCGTCCTCACCAACCCGTTGCTGATGGACGGCTACGCGTCCGTCGGCTGCGCGCCCTGCACCCGCCGGGTCCTCGCGGGCGAGGACGCGCGCGCCGGCCGCTGGGCGGGGCGCGGGAAGACCGAGTGCGGGCTGCACGAATGACCATCACCGAGAAGGAGTTGCACGTGACGACCGGAGCCACCGTCTGGCTCACGGGTCTGCCGAGTGCCGGCAAGACCACCATCGCGTACGAGCTGGCCGGCCGGCTGCGCGAGGAGGGCCACCTCGTCGAGGTGCTCGACGGCGACGAGATCCGCGAGTTCATCTCGGCGGGCCTCGGTTTCTCCCGCGAGGACCGGCACACCAACGTGCAGCGCATCGGCTTTCTCGCCGAACTGCTCGCCCGCAACGGCGTCAAGGCGCTCGTACCGGTCATCGCGCCGTACACCGACAGCCGCGAGGCCGTCCGCAAGCGGCACCAGGAGAGCGGCGCCGCCTATGTCGAGGTGCATGTGGCGACCCCGGTCGACGTGTGCTCCGTACGCGATGTGAAGGGTCTCTACGCCAAGCAGGCCGCCGGTGAACTCACCGGGCTCACCGGGGTCGACGACCCCTACGAGGAGCCCGAGTCGCCCGACCTGCGGATCGAGTCGCAGCACCAGACCGTGCAGGAGTCGGCGGCGGCACTCCACGCGCTGCTCACCGAGAGGGGACTGGCATGACCGCGACCGTCGCCAAGGCCGAGGACGGCACGGACACGCCGTACGCCCTCTCGCACCTGGACGCCCTCGAGTCCGAGGCGGTGCACATCTTCCGTGAGGTGGCGGGCGAGTTCGAGCGGCCGGTGATCCTCTTCTCCGGCGGCAAGGACTCGATCGTCATGCTGCACCTCGCGTTGAAGGCGTTCGCGCCCGCGCCGGTGCCGTTCTCGCTGCTGCATGTGGACACGGGACACAACTTCCCCGAGGTTCTTGAGTACCGGGACCACACGGTCGAACAGCATGGACTGCGGCTCCATGTGGCCTCCGTACAGGACTACATCGACCGCGGTGTGCTGCGCGAACGTCCGGACGGGACCCGCAACCCGCTCCAGACGCTGCCGCTCACCGAGAAGATCCAGAGCGAGAAGTTCGACGCGGTCTTCGGTGGGGGTCGTAGGGACGAGGAGAAGGCCCGGGCGAAGGAGCGGGTGTTCAGCCTCCGGGACGAGTTCTCGCAGTGGGACCCGCGTCGGCAGCGGCCCGAGCTGTGGAACCTGTACAACGGGCGGCACGCGGCCGGTGAGCATGTCCGTGTCTTCCCGCTGTCGAACTGGACCGAGCTGGACGTCTGGCAGTACATCGACCGCGAGGGCATCGACCTCCCGCAGATCTACTTCGCGCACGAGCGTGAGGTGTTCAACCGGGGTGGCATGTGGCTGACCGCCGGTGAGTGGGGCGGGCCGAAGGCGGGCGAGACCGTCGAGAAGCGGCTCGTGCGGTACCGGACCGTGGGCGACATGTCCTGCACGGGCGCCGTCGACTCCGACGCGGTGACGCTGGAGCAGGTCATCACCGAGATCGCCGCCTCCCGGCTGACCGAGCGGGGCGCCACGCGCGCCGACGACAAGATGTCCGAGGCCGCGATGGAAGACCGCAAGCGCGAGGGGTACTTCTAACCATGAGCACCACCATCACGGAACTCCCCGAGACGACCCTCCTGCGATTCGCGACGGCCGGTTCGGTCGACGACGGCAAGTCCACGCTCGTAGGACGGCTGTTGCACGACTCCAAGTCGGTGCTGACCGACCAACTCGAAGCCGTGCAGCGGGTGTCGGCCGACCGTGGCCAGGACGCCCCCGACCTCGCTCTCCTCACAGACGGGCTGCGCGCCGAGCGCGAGCAGGGCATCACGATCGACGTGGCGTACCGCTACTTCGCCACCCCGCGCAGGCGGTTCATCCTCGCCGACACGCCCGGTCACGTGCAGTACACCCGCAACATGGTGACGGGTGCCTCCACGGCCGAGCTGACGGTGATCCTCGTCGACGCCCGCAACGGTGTCGTCGAACAGACCCGGCGGCACGCGGCGATCGCCGCGCTGCTGCGCGTCCCGCACGTGGTGCTGGCCGTGAACAAGATGGACCTCGTCGAGTACAAGGAGTCCGTGTTCGCCGCGATCGCCGAGGAGTTCACGGCGTACGCCAGCGAGTTGGGCGTCCCGGAGATCACCGCGATCCCGATCTCGGCGCTGGCCGGGGACAACGTGGTGGACCCGTCCGCGCACATGGACTGGTACGGCGGGCCGACCTTCCTGGAGCACCTGGAGTCGGTGCCGGTCGCCCACGACCTGAGCCACTGCCACGCGCGGCTGCCCGTGCAGTACGTGATCCGGCCGCAGAGCGCCGAGCACCCGGACTACCGGGGGTACGCGGGCCAGATCGCGGCCGGTACGTTCCGTGTGGGCGAGGCGGTGACGGTGCTGCCGTCCGGGCGGGCCACGCGGATCTCCGCGATCGACCTGCTCGGCAAGCCGGTCCGGGCCGCCTGGACCACGCAGTCGGTGACCCTCCTGCTGGAGGACGACATCGACATCTCGCGCGGCGATCTGATCGTGCCCAGCAAGGACGCCCCGGCGACCACGCAGGACATCGAGGCGACCGTCTGCCATGTCGCCGACCAGCCGCTGACCGTGGGCCACCGCGTGCTCCTCAAGCACGGCACCCGCACGGTCAAGGCGATCGTCAAGGACATCCCGTCCCGCCTCACACTCGACGACCTGTCCCTGCACCCGCATCCGGGACAGCTCGTCGCCAACGACATCGGCCGCGTGAAGATCCGTACCGCGGAGCCGCTGCCGGTGGACTCGTACGCGGACTCGCGGCGCACGGGCTCGTTCATCCTGATCGACCCGGCCGACGGCACGACGCTCACCGCCGGCATGGTCGGCGAGTCGTTCGCGGCGCCCGAGCCGGTCAAGGACGGTACGGACGACGACGGTTGGGACTTCTGACATGACGTCGAGGGACTTCTACTCCACGTTCGCGAAGGAGGGCGGCCGCGTCGGCAGCGGCGCCCTCGGCAGCGGGCAGGGCGGAGTGGCGCGATGTGCGGGCTGACGTACGCGCACCGCTCGCGCGCCCAGTCCCCCCACCCGCCGTCCCGGACACGACGAAGACGAAGACCTGCCGACCTCCCGGCCACGACCTGAGACCGTGACCGCCGGGCCAACGAGAGGAACACCTCCCGTGCCTGTCAACCGCTCGACATACCTGCGCCGCGGCATAGCCGTGGTCGCCGCGCTCCCCCTGCTCACCCTCGCCGCGTGCGGTTACGGGTCGGACTCCAAGAGCACCAACTCCAAGGAGAAGGTCGCCGCCGGGTCCTCCAAGATCGACGGTCTCGCCTCCGTGAAGATCGGCTACTTCGGCAACCTGACCCACGGGACCGCGCTGGTCGGCCGTGAGCAGGGTCTGTTCCAGAAGGAACTGGGCGCCACCAAGGCCGAGTACGCCACCTTCAACGCCGGCCCGTCCGAGATCGAGGCGCTCAACTCGGGCTCCATCGACATCGGTTGGATCGGCCCCTCCCCGGCGATCAACGGTTACACCAAGTCCGACGGCAAGAGCCTGAAGATCATCGGCGGTTCGGCGTCGGGCGGCGTGAAGCTGGTCGTCAACCCGAAGAAGATCAAGTCCCTGAAGGACGTCAAGGGCAAGAAGATCGCGACGCCTCAGCTGGGCAACACGCAGGACGTGGCGTTCCTCAACTGGATCGCGGACCAGGGCTGGAAGGTCGACGCGCAGAGCGGCAAGGGTGACGTCACCGTCGTCCGCACCGACAACAAGATCACCCCGGACGCCTTCAAGGCCGGTTCGATCGACGGCGCCTGGGTGCCGGAGCCGACCGCGTCCAAGCTGGTCGCCGAGGGCGGCAAGACGATCCTCGACGAGGCGTCGCTGTGGCCCGACAAGAAGTTCGTGATCACGAACATCATCGTGTCGCAGAAGTTCCTCAAGGCGCACCCGAAGGTCGTCGAGGCCGTCCTGAAGGGCTCGGTCGCGGCCAACAAGTGGATCAACGCCAACCCGACCGAGGCGAAGGCCGCGGCGAACAAGCAGCTGGCGGCCGACTCGGGCAAGGCGCTCAAGGCCAACGTCCTCGACCCGGCGTGGAGTTCGATCCAGTTCACCAACGACCCGCTGGCCTCCACCCTCAACACCGAGGCCGAGCACGCGGTGAAGGCGGGTCTGCTGGAGAAGCCCGACCTGAGCGGCATCTACGACCTCACGCTCCTCAACAAGGTCCTCAAGGCCGACGGTGAGAGCACGGTCGACGCCGCCGGTCTCGGCACGAGCTGATCGAGGCAACCCGATGACTTCCCAGGAGGTGACGACCGTGGCCACGACCTTCGCCAAGGAGACCACCGAGTCGGTAGAGCACGCGGCACGCCTCGAGCATGTCTCGAAGTCCTTCGCGACACCGGGTGGGCAGCAACTCGTCCTGGACGACATCACCATCGATGTCGCGCCCGGCGAGTTCGTCACCCTCCTGGGGGCCTCGGGCTGCGGCAAGTCCACGCTGCTGAACCTGGTGGCGGGCCTCGACCGGCCCACCACCGGGTCCATCACGACGGACGGCCGCCCCGCGCTGATGTTCCAGGAACACGCCCTGTTCCCCTGGCTGACCGCGGGCAAGAACATCGAACTCGCCCTGAAACTCAGGGGAGTTCCGAAGGACGAGCGGCGCGGCCGGACCGAGGAGCTGCTCGAACTGGTCCGGCTGCCGGGCGCGTACGGCAAGCGGGTGCACGAACTGTCCGGCGGTATGCGGCAGCGCGTCGCCATGGCCCGCGCACTCGCCCAGGAGAGCCGCATCCTGCTGATGGACGAGCCGTTCGCGGCGCTGGACGCCATCACGCGGGACGTCCTGCACGACGAACTCACCCGTATCTGGGGCGAGACGGGGCTCTCGGTCCTGTTCGTCACGCACAACGTGCGGGAGGCGGTACGGCTCGCCCAGCGGGTGATCCTGCTGTCCTCCCGGCCCGGCCGGATCGCCCGCGAGTGGACGGTCGACATCCCGCAGCCACGCCGTATCGAGGACGCGCCCGTGGCCGAACTGTCCCTTGAGATCACCGATGTACTGCGTGGGGAGATCCGCCGTCATGGCCAGCACTGAGACGACGACGGTCAAGGACGGCGGGAGCGTCGAGGCCGGCCTCGACGCCCTGGAGACCACGGTCACCGGCCGTCCGACCTTCCGGCAGACCTTCGTCAGCAAGATCTTCCCGCCGATCGTCGCGCTCGCGGTGGTCGTGGTGGTCTGGCTGATCCTGACCCCGATCGTCGACGACCCGAGCAAGCTGCCCTCGCCGGGCGCCGTGGGCACGGAGTTCAAGAACGCCTGGCTGGCGGGCGATCTGCTCGGCTACATCTGGACCAGCGTCTCGCGCGGTCTGCTGGGCTTCTTCTTCGCGCTGTTGATCGGCACCCCGCTGGGGCTGCTGGTGGCGCGGGTGAAGTTCGTGCGCGCGGCGATCGGTCCGATCCTGTCCGGCCTCCAGTCGCTGCCGTCGGTGGCGTGGGTGCCGCCGGCCGTGATCTGGCTGGGTCTGAACAACTCGATGATGTACGCCGTGATCCTGCTCGGCGCGGTCCCCTCGATCGCCAACGGCCTGGTCTCCGGCGTCGACCAGGTGCCGCCGCTGTTCCTGCGGGCGGGCCGCACGATGGGCGCGACCGGCATCAAGGGCATCTGGCATGTCACGCTGCCGGCTGCGCTCCCCGGCTATGTGGCGGGCCTGAAGCAGGGCTGGGCGTTCTCGTGGCGCTCGCTGATGGCGGCGGAGATCATCGCCCAGTTCCCCGATCTGGGCGTGGGCCTCGGCCAGTTGCTGGAGAACGGCCGTACCAACAGCGACATGGCGATGGTCTTCGAGGCCATCATCCTGATCCTGTTCGTCGGTATCGCCATCGATCTGCTGATCTTCAGCCCGCTGGAGCGGTGGGTGCTGCGCAGCCGCGGTCTGCTGGTGAAGAGCTGAGCTGATCCGTATGCACCAGAGGCCGGTTCTCCTCGTCATCGCCCACGGCAGCCGCGATCCGCGGCACGCCGCGACCGTCCACGCCCTCGTCCGGCGGATACGGTCGCGGCGGCCCGGGCTGCGCGTGGAGATCGGCTTCCTGGACTTCAACATCCCTTCCGTGCACGGGGTGTTGGAGTCGCTGGCGGCACAGGGTGTGCGGGACGTCGTGGCCCTCCCGCTGCTCCTGACCCGGGCGTTCCACGCGAAGGCGGACATCCCGGCGGTCCTGCGGGACGCGCCGTCACAACTGCGGATCAGACAGGCGGAGGTGCTGGGTCCGTCGCCGCTGCTGGTGCGCGCGCTCGAACGGCGGCTCTACGAGGCCGGGTTGACGCCCGCCGACAAGTCCTCCACCGGGGTCGTCCTGGCCTCGGCCGGGTCCACCGACCCGGAGGCGATCGCGGTGATCGACGGCATCGCTCGGGAGTGGTGGCACACCGGCTGGCGCGCCGTGCGCCCCGCGTTCGCCTCGGCGGCCCTGCCCCGCACCGAGGACGCGGTCCGTGAACTGCGCGCCCTGGGCTGCGAACGCGTCGCGGTCGCACCGTACGTCCTGGCCCCCGGCTTCCTCCCCGACCGGATCGCACGGGGCGCGGCGGAGGCGGACGTCCTCGCCGACGTCCTGGGCCCGGCACCGGAGGTGGCGCGCCTGCTGCTGGAGCGCTACGACGCGGCCCTGGCCCCGATGCTCGCCGCCGTGGGCGTATAGCGCGTCACAGGTCCGACCTGCCCGGATTCGCGAAAAAGGGTCCCCCTGGGGCCGCGGATCTGCTGGGATGGTTCCTCGCGGAGCAAGCGGGGGAGCGGCACACGTGAAGGGTCGGGACTTCGGGCATCACTTGGGGCTGCCCCGGGCACTGTCCGGGCTGCCGCTGAGTCCCCTCGTGGCGTCCTACGGCGAGCTCGTCGCCGCCCAACACGCGCTCGGCTTAAGGCACTTGGGCGAGGCGCTACTACCGCCCGGCGCCGCTGGGCTGAGCGTGCTCGACGGGGTGTACGTGCCGTCGGGCGGGCGTGGGCGCCGGCGCGTGGACGTCGCGTTCCTGGAGGATCTCGCCCGCGCCCCGACCCCGACGGCCGGACTCGCGCGGCTGCTGGCCGAGGCGCAGCGGCGTGATCCGCAGGCGGTGCGCAGGGTCGTGCTCTATCAGCTGATCGGGCTGCTCCAGGACCGGCCGGCGAAGGAACGTCCGCAGACGGCGGCCCAGTTGGGGGTGCACGCCGACGAGATCGGCGGGCTGGTGGCGGCGGCCCGGGTGCGGCCTCTTCTCGACCGGCGTGAGCGCCAGGCCGCCGAGTCCCTCGCCGGGGCCTGGGAGCAGCACCGGCTGCACCGGGTCCGCGCCCTGCTGGAACGGCTGCCGCACGGCACCGACGACCCGGCTGTACGGTCGCTGCGAGCCGAGTCGGTCCGACGTTTCGCCCTGGTCGACGCGGCGTTGCTCGCGGCGCGGCGGGCCGAGCAGGACCGGGATACGGAGACCGTCGGCGCGGAGTATCTGCGCGCGCTGCGTGAAGTCGCCGACGACCGGCGGGCGTTGCGCGGACTGGTGCGGGCGCACCGGCCGCGGGCCGGTGAGCCGGCCGCCCTGGCTGCCGAACTCGGCCTGGACCATGTGCGGTTGACGTGGGACGAGTCGGGCTCGGACGATGGCTGGCGGCTGCTGTGTCTGCACCGCGACGAACGGGGTGCGCCCGCGGTACGGGAAGTGGCCGCGCGTGACGAGGCGTTGGTCCTCGGGAGCACCGTCCGCTATGCCGCCCTCCCCCTGCGCGAGGGACTCGTGGACGGTCCGCCCCTCGTCTCGCACCGGTTGCTGCTCGCCCCGGAGGTGGAGGCGCTCACCCTGACGGACGGGCCGGAGCGGATCGTGGGCACCTGGAAGCGTCCGCCGGGCGCCACGGACGTGACGGTCGAGCGCACCGGTCCGGACACCAAGGGCGGTCAACTCACCCTCCGTTCCGAGGGGTTCACCGCCACGGGCCTTCCGCCCGGCCGTCACACCGTCCGCGTCGTCTGTCACTACCGCACCCCCGGCAGACAGCCCGTCGCCTCCCCCGGCGTCCGCGCCACCCGCACCGTCCACCCCTGGCCCTCCCCCGTCCGCGCCCTCAGCGCCCGCCCCGAGGGCGACGCCGTCCGGTTCGTGTGGACCGGTGCCGAGGAAGGGGACGTACGGCTGGTGGAGTGGCCCGGCGCGGTCCCGGCCCCCGGCGCCGAACTGCGCACACGGGACCTGCCCGCCGGGCTCGGCTGGCCCGAGCGGGACGGGGCGCTGTGTCCGCCGCCCGGTCTGAGTGTCCGGGTCGCCGCCGTCGCCGTCCTCGGCGAGCGGGCGCTGGCCGGTCCCGTCGTGGATGTCGAGGTGTTGCGGCCGGTGACCGGGCTCGCCGTGCGGCGGCTGCCGGGCGGCGAGGCGGAGGTCTCGCTGGACTGGCCCGGTGACACCCCTCATCTCAGGGTGAGTTGGGACTCGGGCGAGCGCAGTGTCACCGCGCACGCCTACCGGCGGGGCGGGCTGCGGCTGCCGGTGGGGCCGCACGCCGTACGGGTCCGGGTCGCCGCCGCGCCCCAGGTCCCCGGCGCCGTCGTGGTCGTACCGGACGCGGCCGAGGTGCTGCTGCCGCCCGACACGGCCATCGGGTATCAACTGGTGCGCGCGCCGCGCCGGTTGCTCGGCCGGGGGCGTCCGCTGCTGCGGGTCACCCTGTCCGCGCCGGAGGGCGGGGAGCAGGACGACGCCCCGGAGTTCGTGTGTGTGGCGCGCAGTGGCACGCTCCGGCCGCGCAGCGCGGCGGACGGCACGACCCTGCTGCGCATCCCCGGCACCGATCTGCTCCGACTCGGCACGGTGGAGCAGGAGTTGCCGGCCGCGCCCTGCCCGGCGCCGTACACCCTGCGCGGCTTTCTGCTGGGCGAGCACGCGGCCTCCGTACGACTCGAAGAACCGTCCCCCGCGACCCTGGTGGTGCGCTGAGCCATGACGACCGTCATCTGCCCCTACTGCTTCGCCCGTACCTCGGCGGCCAAACTGCCCTACCGGTGTCTGATGACCCCGAGCGGGGTGCGCGGGGGCACACCCTGTGGGTCCCAACGGGACGATGTCTGGGCCGGGTTCGTGGGTCCCGGTGTGAATCCGGCGGCCCTGCTGCGGGGGCCGGTGTTCGCCCCGGCGCGCGGGATGGGCGCGCTGGCGTCCGGGCTGCGCTCCGGTTCCGGGAGCAGCGTGCCCTGCCCGGACTGCGGGGTGACCACGACCGTCCGGGTGTGCGCGTCCTGCCACAGCGACCTGCCCAGCGACTACTGCGACCAGGACAGCCGGATCATCGCGCTGGTCGGTGCGAAGGCCTCCGGCAAGAGCACCTATGTGTCCGTGCTGGTCAACGAGTTGAACCACCGGGTCGGGCAGGCCTATCACGCCTCGCTGGCGGCGATGGGGCAGTCCACCCAGCAGCGGGACCGGGAGATGGCGGAGGACCTGTACGAGCGGCTGCGGCTGCCGGACGCGACCCGTCCTGCGGCGCTCGGCTTCAACGACCCGCTGCTGTACCGGCTGAGCGTGCCCCGGCGCGGGAGACTCGGCAACGGCACCCGGCACACCACGCTGGTCTTCTTCGACGCGGCGGGCGAGGACCTCGCGGGCGCCGAGGCGATGGACCGGTACACGCGCTATCTCAGCGCGGCCGACGGCATCATCCTGCTGGTCGACCCCCTGCAACTGGGCTCCGTACGCGACCGGTTGCCGCTCCAGGACGGTCCGCCGCTGCCCATGGTGGAGACCCCGCCGCAGCAGATCGCCGCCGATCTGGCCGCCCAGTTGCGCGCCCACGGCAAGGGCGGTTCACGGGGCCGGGTGAGTACGCCGATCGCGGTGGCGGTGACGAAGACGGACATGCTGAAGCCGCTGCTGGACGCGCATTCGCCGGTGCTGCGCAACGCCCCGCATCCGGAGGGCACTTATGACGAGGACGACCGGCTCACCGTGCACGAGGAGATCCGCTCGCTGATGGCGGACTGGGACTCCGGGGCGCTGATGCGTCAACTGGAGCTGGACTTCGACCGGTTGTCGATGTTCGGGCTCTCGGCGCTGGGTGCGCCGCCGCCCGCCGACGCGCCCGCGGACGTACCGAAGTCGGGGCCGCAGCCGGTGCGGGTGGAGGATCCGCTGCTGTGGCTGCTGGCGCTGCGCGGGGTGCTGCCGGTCCGTACCGCCGGGAAGGGGCGAGCCAAGTGACCCTGGCCCAGCTGCACTACACCTCGGCGCCGCCCGGCCCCGACGGCTCCGGCTTCCGCTTCACCGCGGTCAGCGCGGGGGTTCCGCAGGGGTTGTTGCGGGAGGCCGAGCAGCTCATCGGGTACGAGCCGCCGCGCGACTGCCCGGCCCGGCCGGACACCGAACAGCTCAAGGGGTTCCCGAAGGCCTTCAGCTTCAGTGAACTCTCGGACGGCGGGCGGCTGTTGAGCCGCTCGGTGTACATCGGCGCCGACTACAGCGGACGCTGGGGCAACTTCCACGCGCACGCCGTGCATCTGCCGGCCGGTACCCGGCTGCCGGACGGGGTGCTGCCCATCACCGCCTGGGAGTCGCCGCGTTGGGCGGACACGACTCCCCCGGGCGGCAGGCCGCAGCCGGTCGAGCGCATCGAGCCGTCCGGGCTGCTCCGCAAGGACGCGCTGGTCGCGTTCGCGGTGTCCCGGGCCGGGTGGCTCGCGCCGTTCTTCGCCGATCTGCGGGCGGTCGCCGCGGATCCGGGTGCCGGGCAGATCGTGGTCGTGGAGCACGACAGCGCCGATGTGGCCCAGTGGATCGCGCTCGCCTGCGCGGTCCTGCCCCGCGAGCAGGCGCACCGGCTCACCTTCTCGACGTACACCCGCCGCCCCCAACAGGCCCGCCAGCAGCTCGTCGGCGCACTGCCGTCCTCCGAGTCGGTCGCCCACGACCACCGCTACCGGGTCCACGACTGCACCGGGCAGCAGCCGTCCGGGCCGGTCGCCGACACCTGGGCCGAGGTGTGCGCCCGGATCTGGCGCGCGGGCCGCCCCGACCTGTTCCACAACACCCCCGAGGACCTGGGCCAGTTGGCGGCCACGGCACTGATCGCGGGTATCGCCCTGCGCCCGGACGCCCGTACGGAGGCGGCCCGTTGGGCGACCGAACACGCGGGCGCGCTCCCGGACGAGACGCTCACGGCGCTGGTCGCGGGGCTGTGCGAGGGGCCCCTGGCCGGCTCGGGGTGGGCGGACGGCGCACGGGGCGTGCCGGGCGCCCGGAGTTGGGCGAACGATGCGCCGGCGGGGTCGGGCTCCTACGGCTCGGCCAGGCACGGGCAGGCGGATCCGTCGTCCCTCGGCTCGACTGGCTACGGGCAGGCAACACCGCCGTCTCCTGGCTCGGCAGGGCACGGGCAGGCCGCACCGCCACCCCCTGGCTCGGCGGACGACGAACAGGCCGCGCTGGCCGCCCTGTTGGCACGGCTGGACGGGCAGGTGCCGGCCGTCGTGTCGGCGCCGCTGGCCGCGCGGGTGCTGGCGTCGGCGGTGCTCGGCAAGGGGCCGGTGCCCGCGCTGCGGGCCGGGTCCCTGACCCCGTGGGCCCATGACGAGCTGGCCCGCGATCTCGCCCCCGCCCTGCGGGCCGGGCTCGCCGACCCGGCGG
>NZ_JAENRY010000480.1 GCF_016612545.1 Streptomyces sp. MBT65
TGGGTGACGACGACGCCCTTGGGGCGGCCGGTGGAGCCGGAGGTGTAGATGACGTAGGCGGGGTGGTCGGGGCCGGGGGCGACGGGTTCGGCCTCCGGCAGTCCGTCGGCCGGGGCGTCAAGTCGCAGGACGGGCACGGTGGTTGAGGGCAGCGTGGCGGCCGTCTCCGCCGTGGCCAGGATCAGCACGGGTCGGGCGTCATCGAGCATGCCGGTCAGCCGGGACTCGGGGAGGTCGGGGTCGAGGGGCAGATAGGCGGCGCCCGCCTTCATCACGGCGAGAATGGCCGCGATGTGGTCGGCGGTGCGGGGCAGCGCGAGCGCCACGATCCGCTCGGGTCCGACACCGTGTCCGGCGAGGACGCGCGCCAACTGGTCGGTGCGGGCGTCGAGTTCGGCGAACGTCCAGGTCGTACGGCCGTCGGTGACGGCTGTCGCGTCGGGGTCGGCGGCGGCCTGGGCGACGAACAACGCCGGTACGGTGCCGAGCCGTTCGGTCTTCGGCTCGGGCAGCGCGGTGTCGTTCCAGGTCTCCACGACCGTGTGCCGCTCGGCGGGACCGAGCAGGTCGAGCCGTCCGACGGGACGGTCCGGGTCGGCCGCCATGCCGGTCAGAAGCGCGGTCAGGGCGTCCGAGATCCGTCGTGCGACGGCCGGTCGGAAGAGGTCGGGCCTGAACTCGGCGGTGAGGCGCAGCCGTTCGGCGGGCTCGATGGCCCACGCGAACGGGTAGTGGGTGGAGTCCTCGTGGTCGCGGACGGAGACGCGCGGTCCGTCGCCCTCCTCCTCCGCGTCGGCGACCGGGTACGACTCGAACACCACGAGGGTGTCGAAGAGTTCGCCGAGTCCGGCGGCCCGCTGGATGTCGGCGAGGCCGAGGTGTTGGTGGGCGATGAGCCGGGACTGCTCGTCCTGGAGCCGCTCCAGCAGCGCGGCCGTGCTCTCCTCCGGGCGGATCCGGACTCGAACCGGCACGGTGTTGATGAACAGGCCGATCATCGACTCGGCACCGGCCAGTTCGGGCGAACGCCCCGCGACGGTGGCGCCGAACACCACGTCGTCGCGGCCGGTGAGCCGGCCCAGCAGCACGCCCCAGGCGGCCTGGACCAGGGTGTTGACGGTGACGCCCTGCCGGCGCGCGAACACCTCCAGCTCCGCCGTGCGGTCCGGGTCCAACTCGACGGTGTGGGTGCTCGGTACGACGGCGGCACGGTCGGGGTCGACGGGCGCGAGCCGCGTCGGCTCGGCCAGTCCGCCGAGCGCCTCGGCCCAGGCCGCGGTGGAGACGGCCGGGTCCTGGGCGGCCAGCAGCCGCAGGTGCTCGCGGTACGGAGCGGGCGCGGCCGGCGTACGGCCCTCGTAGCGCGCCCACAGCTCGGCGATGAGCAGCGGCAGCGACCAGCCGTCGAGCAGGAGGTGCTGGTGCGAGAGCACGAGCCGGTGCCGGTCCGGACCGAGCCGGGCCAGCAACAGCCTGAGCAGCGGCGGGTGTTCGGGATCGAAGCGGCGCCGTTCCTGGACGAGCAGACGCTCCCACTCCTCGGGGTCGTCCGCCAGGTCGAGCTGCCGCCAGGGCAGTACGGCCGTGCGCGGTACGACGGCGACGGGCCGTCCGGAGGACAGGTGCCGGAAGCCGCTGCGCAGGTTCTCGTGCGCGTCGAGCACGGACTGGGCCGCGGTGTGCAACCGGTCGGCGTCCAGGGGGCCTTCGAGGTCGTAGGAGACCTGGACGGTGTACACGTCCGGTCCGTCGTCGCCGGAGTCGAGGGCGGCGTGGAAGAGCAGACCGGCCTGGAGCGGGGAGACGGGCAGGACCTCGGTTCCGGCTGGCAGCGCGGCGAGTTCGGCGCGCTCTTCGGAGGCGAGGTCGAGCGGGGTGACGTCGGCGGCACGCTCGGCGGTGGCCGTGGTGGCGGTGACGGTGGCGAGCCCGGCGGCCGACTTGTGGCGGAACACGTCGCGCGGGCTGAAGGTGAGCCCGGCCGTGCGGGCGCGGGCGACCAGTTGCATGGCGACGATGCTGTCGCCGCCGAGGGAGAAGAAGTCGTCCTCGACACCGACGCGTTCGAGACCGAGCACGTCCGCGACGAGGGCGCAGAGGGTCTCCTCCAGCGGGGTGCGCGGGCGGGTGTCGGTGACCTCGGCGGCGAAGTCGGGGGCGGGCAGGGCACGGCGGTCGAGTTTCCCGTTCGGGGTGAGCGGGAGGGCGTCGAGGGTGACGACGGCCGACGGGACCATGTGGTCGGGCAGCGACTGGGCCGTGTGGGCGCGGAGTTGAGTCGAGTCCGCAGCACCTTCCGCCACGACGTACGCGACCAGCCGCTCGTCCCGCAGGACGACCGTGGCGTGCGCGACGCTCGTGTGGGCGGTCAACACGCTCTCGATCTCGCCGAGTTCGATGCGGAAGCCGCGCAGTTTGACCTGGTCGTCGGCGCGGCCGAGGTACTCCAGTTCGCCGTCCCGGGTCCAGCGGGCCAGGTCGCCGGTGCGGTACATCCGGGCGCCGGGCTCGGTGGCGTACGGGTCGGCGACGAAGCGTTCGGCGGTCAGGGCGGAGCGGCCGAGGTAGCCGCGCGCCAACTGGACGCCCGCCAGATACAGTTCGCCGGCCACACCGGGCGGTACGGGGCGGAGTCCCGCGTCGAGGACATAGGTGCGGGTGTTCCACACCGGGCGGCCGATCGGCACCGTGGCCGGGTCGGCGAGAACCTCGTGGGCGGTGACGTCGACGGACGCCTCCGTGGGGCCGTAGAGGTTGTGCAGGCGGGCGCCCGGGAGGACCTGGTGGAAGCGGGCTGCCAGCGGGGCGGGCAACGCCTCGCCGCTGCACATGACTTGGAGCAGGTCGGTGCAGCGGGCGGCGGCGGGCTCGTCGAGGAAGGCGCGCAGCATCGACGGCACGAAGTGGGCCGTGGTGATGTGCTGACGCTTGATCAGTTCGGCGAGGTAGACCGGGTCCTGGTGGCCCTCCGGGCGGGCCACGACGAGGGTCGCGCCGGTGATCAGCGGCCAGAAGAACTCCCACACCGACACGTCGAACCCGGCCGGGGTCTTCTGCAGCACCCGGTCGTCGGCGTCGAGGCGATAGGTGTCCTGCATCCACAACAGGCGGTTGGTGATGCCCTGGTGGGGGACGGTGACGCCCTTGGGGCGGCCGGTGGAGCCGGAGGTGTAGATGACGTAGGCGGGGTGGCGGGGGTCGAAAGCCGTGGGCAGCGGTGCGTACGCCGGGTGGTCGGGGGTGCCGTCCGTGTCCACCGTGAGGGTGGGCACCTCGCTGTCCGGGAGGGTGACGCCCTCGGTGGTGATCAGGCAGACCGGGGCGGCGTCGGTGAGCGTGTAGGCGAGCCTGTCGGTCGGGTAGCCGGTGTCGAGGGGCAGATAGGCGGCGCCCGCACGGTGGACCGCGAGGAGGGACACCACCAGGGCGAGGGAGCGCGGCAGGGCGACGGCGACGACGGCCTCGGCCCGCACGCCGTGTGCGGCGAGGGTGTGTGCCAACTTCTCGACCCGCAGGTCGAGTTCGGCGTAGGTGAGGGCGGTGTCCTCGAAGACGACCGCCGTGGCCTCGGGGGTGCGGGCGACCTGGGCGCGGAAGAGTTCCGGCAGGGTGACGTCGGGGACGGTGCGTGCGGTGTCGTTCCAGTCGGTGAGGACGAGGGCGTGTTCGTCGTCACGCAGGACGTCGAGGGTGCCGATGCGTCGGTCGGGGTCGGTGGCGATCCGGTCCAGGAGCAACTCCAGGCGCTGGGCGAGGAGTTCGGCGGTCGCCTCGTCGAAGAGGTCGGCGCTGTACTCGATCCAGCAGCGCATGCCGTCCGCGCCCTGCTCGACGAAGTCGAAGCTGAGGTCGAACTTGGCGCCCAGCTGGCCGAGTTCCGCACGGCGTGCGGTCAGGCCGGGCAGGGCGGGCGTGGCGCCCTCGTCGTCGAGGTGGACGACCATCACCTGGAACAGCGGGTGCCGGGCCAGTGAGCGGGCCGGGTTGACCGCCTCGACCAGGCGCTCGAAGGGCAGGTCCTGGTGTTCGTAGGCGGCGAGGTCGGTGTCCCGGACTCGGGCGAGCAGCTCGGCGAACGTGGGATCGCCGGACACATCGGTGCGCAGGACAAGGGTGTTGACGAAGAAGCCGACCAGGTCTTCGAGACGTTCGTCGGCCCGTCCGGAGATGGGTGCGCCGAGCGGGATGTCGTCCCCGGCGCCGAGCCGGTGCAGCAGTGCGGCGACGGCGGCCTGGGTGACCATGAACATACTGACGCCGTGGCGGCGGGCCAACGCGCGCAGCGCGCCGGTCCGTTCGGCGTCGAAGGTCAGGCCTACGGCGCCGCCCCGGTGGCTGCTCTCCAGCGGTCGGGGGCGGTCGGTGGGCAGCGCGAGTTCGTCCGGCAGACCCGCCAATGCCGTCTGCCAGTAGGCGAGTTGACGGGACTGACGGCTGTCCGGGGCGTCTGCGTCGCCGAGCGCCTCGCGGTGCCAGAGGGCGTAGTCGGCGTACTGCACGGGCAGCGGGGTCCACGCGGGGGTCCGTCCCTCGCGGCGGGCTTCGTAGGCGGTGGCCAGGTCCCGCCACAGCGGCCCGTCGGACCACTGGTCGCCGGCGATGTGGTGCAGCACCAGAAGAAGAACGTGCTGGTCCTCGGCCAGCTCGAACACGTGCGCGCGCAGCGGGAGTTCACGGTCGATGTCGAAGCCGAGGGCTGCGGCCTCGACGAGCCGCTCGGGCAGTTCGCTCTCCGTGACCCGGCTGTGGTGGAGGGGCACGGAGGCCTGCTCCAGCACGACCTGGTGCGGGTGGCCGTCTCGCTCGGGGAAGACCGTGCGCAGGCTTTCGTGCCGTACGGCGACGTCGTCCAGCGCGGCGGCCAGCGCGGCCCGGTCGAGCGTGCCGGTCAGGTGCCAGGCGGCCGGGATGTTGTAGGTGGCGCCCGGGCCCTCGATGCGGTGCAGCAGCCAGAGGCGCTGCTGGGCGTAGGAGAGCGGGAGTTCGTCCGGGCGCCACCTACAACATCCCGGCCGCCTGGCACCTGACCGGCACGCTCGACCGGGCC
>NZ_JAENRY010000481.1 GCF_016612545.1 Streptomyces sp. MBT65
AGTTGGGGGAGGGTGGGGGTGAACTGTCTGGCATGCGCTGTTCCTCCAGCGGAGCCCATGGCGACGGCCGTGACCGTGAGTGCCAGGTGTGTGAACGGTGAAACAGTAGTGGAGCGAGAGCAGTGTGAGCAGCCGTTTCAGCGAGCGGTTTCTACGAGATTTCGTTATGTACACTCGTACACATGGGATTCCTGATGCTCCTCACGGCGATCGCCGCGGAGGTGGGCGGCACCACCGCCATGAAGTTCAGCCACGGCTTCAGCCGGCTGTGGCCCTCGGTTCTCACGGTCCTCGGATACGTGCTCTCCTTCGCGCTGCTCGCGCAGACGCTGAAGTCCATGTCGGTCGGTACGGCCTACGCGATCTGGGCCGGCCTCGGCACCGCCGCCGTCGTGGGCATCGGGACGGTGTTCCTGGGCGAGGGCATGACCCTCGCGAAGGCCGCCGGCATCGCGCTGATCATCGTCGGGGTCGTGGTCCTCAACCTCGGCGGCGCGCACTGATGACCAGGGGAGACACGCACTGATGGCCCGGCGCTACGACCCCGAGCGGCGGCAGCGGATCATCGACGCGGCGATCCGGGTGGTCGGGGCGAAGGGCATCGCCGGCCTCAGCCACCGCTCCGTCGCCGCCGAGGCCGATGTGCCGCTCGGCT
This sequence comes from Streptomyces sp. MBT65, assembly GCF_016612545.1. Classification (GTDB taxonomy): domain Bacteria; phylum Actinomycetota; class Actinomycetes; order Streptomycetales; family Streptomycetaceae; genus Streptomyces. Next base: position 656 of record NZ_JAENRY010000481.1, read on the forward strand.
CGACGACGTACCACTTCACGACCCTTGACGAACTGATGGTCGCCGCACTGCGCCAGGCCAACGAGGGCTTCGCCAAGGTGATCGCCGCGCGGGGCGGTCTCGAGGACGCGCGTACCGACCTGGCCGGGGAACTCGCAGGCTGGATGGGGGAGTGGCTCGCGGGCGACCGCACGGGCGTCGAGCTGGAGTACGAGCTGTATCTGGCCGCCCTGCGCCGCCCCGCGCTGCGCCCCGTCGCCGACGAGTGGGCCCGGGACCTCGCCGAGCAACTCGCCCGGCGCACCGACCCGTTGACCGCGCGGGCGCTGGTCGCGCTGATGGACGGGATCTGTCTCCAGGTACTGCTGACGGACGCGGCCTACGACGAGGAGTTCGCGCGCGAGGTGCTCGGGCGGGTGATCCCGAGGCCGGCGGAGAACTGAGGCGCTTGCCTCTGCCCCCGTGCTCGCGCGGACTCGATGCCCCCGTGAACTCTCCGGCCCTCACCGGGAACAGGAGTAGACAGCCTCGACAGCACGGCGATCGGCAGAGACGAATCGGGGGAGTCCTGTGAGGGGACCACCGCCGGTGGCGATACGGAGGTCGTCGCCCGGTCGTTGGAGCAGCCGGAGCTGTTCGCCCTGCCCAACGACCGCTACGCGTCGGAACCCCGAGCACGGGCGGCCCGCAGTACATACGGGGGGTGCAGGCCGCCTGTCGTACGGCCGAGCGGCGCTGGACGTGTCGTTCCCTGAGACGCCCCGTGGACGAGTTGGTCCCGGCCGCCCCCGCCAGGTTAGGTTTCCCTCATGACCGACACGACCGCACCTCGCACCACCGGCGCCGTTGCCGCCGGGCTCGCCACCGTCGCCGCCGACGGGACCGTTCTCGACACCTGGTTCCCCGCGCCCGAACTGTCCGCCGAACCCGGCCCCGCCGGCACCGAGCGGCTGTCCGCCGAGCGTGCCGTGGAACTGCTCGGTGCCGGCGCGGCCAAGGCGCTCGGCCCGGACGCCCGCAGGGGCGTCGAGGTGATCGCGGTCCGCACGGTCATCGCCTCCCTCGACGACAAGCCGCTCGACGCGCACGACGTGTACCTGCGCCTGCACCTCCTCTCGCACCGGCTGGTCAAGCCGCACGGCCAGAGCCTGGACGGCATGTTCGGCTTCCTCGCCAACGTCGCCTGGACCTCGCTCGGCCCGGTAGCCGTCGACGACGTCGAGACGGTCCGGCTCAACGCGCGTGCCGAGGGCCTGCACCTCCAGGTCACCTCCATCGACAAGTTCCCGCGCATGACGGACTACGTGGCACCCAAGGGCGTCCGTATCGCCGACGCCGACCGGGTCCGGCTGGGCGCGCACCTCGCCGAGGGCACCACGGTCATGCACGAGGGCTTCGTCAACTTCAACGCGGGCACGCTCGGCACGTCGATGGTCGAGGGCCGGATCTCCGCCGGTGTCGTGGTCGGCGACGGCTCGGACATCGGCGGCGGCGCGTCCACGATGGGCACGCTGTCCGGCGGCGGAAACGTCCGCATCACCATCGGCGAGCGCTGCCTGGTCGGCGCCGAGGCGGGCGTCGGCATCGCGCTCGGCGACGAGTGCGTCGTCGAGGCCGGCCTCTACGTCACGGCGGGCACCCGCGTCACGATGCCCGACGGCCAGATCGTCAAGGCCCGCGAACTCTCCGGCGCCTCCAACATCCTCTTCCGCCGCAACTCGGTCACCGGCACGGTCGAGGCCCGCCCGAACAACGCGGTCTGGGGCGGCCTGAACGAGATCCTGCACAGCCACAACTAGCAGGCCCGTGCCACGAGTCGAGCGCCCTCCGGCCTGCCGCGAGGGCGCTCACTCATGTCCGCACGGCCGCGGCGAACTCCGCCAGCACCGCGAAGTCCCCTTCCCGCAGCCCGAGTCGGGGATTCACGTGGTGCAGCAGGGATGGTCCGGGATGACGATCGGCCACGAACTCGCCGTCCGGCGCGCCCTGTTCGTCGTCCACCCAGGCGAACGGACGGCCCTCGGCATACGTCACGATCGCCTCCGTCTTCCAGTGCACCCCGTCGGGCCGCTCGACGAACAACCGGTCACCGAAGTCGACGTACGGCAACTCGGGCAGCCCGACGACCGGGGCGATCCAGCGGTTCGCGGCGGCCATCCAGGTCGTCGCCCAGCACAGGTCGTAGCCGAGGCCGAGGAGCGCCGGGCCGTGCGCGGGGTTCAGCCAGACCCGGAGCGGGCGGCCCGGTCGCACGGCGGCCCTGATCGTCGTATAGCCATCGGGACGGCGCTCCGGCTGCGCGGCGTACGGATTGAGGGGGCCGTCGACGTCGAGGAACAGCAGGGGGCGGCGGCTCATGTGGCCACCGTAGGACAGCGGTTGTGCGAGGTGGGCGGAATTTTCTTGTGCCGACAGGCATAGCGGGAGCTGTTCGCACGCGTCCCAGGGAGCACAGGGGCGGGGCATCGGGTGCCGTCGGGGAAGTGAGTGAAGGTGGCGATGGATGCCGAAGGGCTGGAAGGTTTCCGGGACTTCGTGGACAACAGGTCGTCGGCGCTGCTGAGGACGGCCGTGCTGCTCAGTGGGGGAGACCGGTACGCCGGTGAGGATCTGCTGCAGAACGCGCTGGCCAAGGCGGCCGGACGGTGGGAGCGGATCGACGAACCCGAGGCTTACGTACGGCAGATCCTCTACCGCCAGCAGGTCAGCCGGTGGCGGCTGAAGTGGCGAAGACGCGAACTGACCGTCGCCGAACCGCCGGAGACCCGCGCGCCCTCGGACGCCTCGGCCGCCGCCGAACTGCGCGTCGTGATGCGCGAGGCGCTGTCCAAGCTCACCGCCCGTCAGCGCACCGTCCTCGTCCTGCGCTACTTCGAGGACCTGCCGGAGGCCGATGTGGCCCGGCTGCTGGGCTGTTCGGTCGGCACCGTAAGGTCCACCACCCACCGTTCCCTCGCCCGGCTGCGCGCCCTCGCGCCCGAACTCGCCGCCCTGGGCCCGGCCGACGCCGAACTCCGGTCGTCCCGTGACCACTCGCCCGTGGAGGTGCGCCCGTGAACGTCGACGATCTCCTGCGCGACACCTTGCGCGAGCAGGCCGCCGAACAGCCCCCGGCGGGACCGGGGTTCGCCGACTGGGTGCTCGCCGTCCGCCGGCGCCGCCGTACCCGGAGGATGGTGACCGTCGTCGCCGCCACGGTCGCCGTGGTCGCCGTCGCGGTGGGTGTCCCGCTGCTCGACTCGGGGAAGAGCGATGTCCGTCCGTCGGGTGTCGTGGACGGGGACAAGGTGAGCGCGCAGCCGAGCCAGTCGCCTCCGCGCGAGCTGATCGCCGCCGGGAACACGGCACTTGCCGCCTACTACATCCCGACCACGGTCAAGAAGTCGGCCACCGAGACCGACTCCGAGCGCACCTACTGGCTGCTCGACCCGAAGACCGGCACCTATGTGAAGGCCCCCAAGTGGTCGTTCGTCGCCGTCGCCCCGGGCCTGAAGACCGCCGCCGTCCTGGAGCGGACCCTGCCCGCCCCCCGGATCGGCCTGCTCGACCTGACCACCGGCGAGGTGAAGCGGTGGATCCAGGTCGGTCACAAGGTCGGTGGGCTGGCCTTCTCGGCCGACGGCCGGAAACTGGTCGCGACGACCTACACCCAGAACCCCGACGCGGACTTCCATCCGGCGGACCCCAACGCCGGGGAGCCCGAACGGCTCTCGAGCCGCACCGGTTTCTACGTCCTCGACGTGGCCTCCGGCAAGGGCACCTGGGCCGGGGTCGCGGTCGGCGGACAGCGGGCGGACGGCCTGAGCACCTTCGTCAACAACCGCCAGGACTTCGCCCCCACCCCCGACGGCCGATACGTCTGGGCCGGCGGCATCGCCTCCGACGACGTCAACAAGCTGTTCTACGACCCCACCGGCGCCGAGGTCCCCGCACCGGAGAACGGCAGCAAGTACCTGCTCTCGTACGTCGACGCGGGGATGTCCCCCGACGGCAAGCGCGTCGCCGGCGACTTCGCGGGCCAGAAATGGACCACCTCGTCCTATGTCGTCGACTCCGCCACCGGCGCGCGGACCGAGGTCCACGGACAGCAACTGCTCGCCTGGGCCGACGACAGGTCCCTCATCGCCTGGGACGTCGGGAAGGGGGACGGGGAGGGGAAGAGCGAGTTCCACCAGCGGCTCGTGCTGATCACCATCGGCAGCGACAAGGAGGTACCGCTGAGCGGCTTCCGCAAGGGCACCGACGTCAGCGCCGGACGCTGGCAGCCCGTGTTCGCGCGGCGCTGAGCACCTCGGTCAGCCGGCCACGAACTGCTCGTACGCCGCCAGCAGCCCGCCGACCGCCTCCCGGCCGGCGGGCAGCAGCGGCGCGCGGACCGAACCCCCGGGCAGGCCGAGGGAGTTGAGCAGCGCCTTCACCGTCACCGTGCCGGGCAGTCCCGCCGCCATCATCAACTCGATGAGCGGCGTGGCGCGTTGTTGGAGGCGGGCGGACACGGGGGTGTCGCCCGCCTCGAACGCGTCGAGGATCGCCCGGAGTTGAGCCGGGACGACGTTCGCGACCGTGCTCACGTACCCCGCCCCGCCCACCGCGTACAACGCCAGGATGTGTTCGTCGCAGCCCGCGTAGTACGCCAAGTCGGTCCGGTCCAGCACCTTTTGGGCGCCGAGGAAGTCGTAGGAACAGTCCTTGACCGCGACGACCCGGGGGTGCTCGGCGAGCCGGATCATGGTCTCCGGTTCGATACGCGTGCCGGTGCGGGCCGGGATGTCGTAGAGCATCAGGGGCAGTCCGGACGCGTCGGCGACCTCGCGGAAGTGTGCCTCCAGGGCGTCCTGCGGAGGTCTGCTGTAGTACGGCGAGACCACCAACACCCCGTCCGCACCGGCCTTTTCGGCCTGCCGGGCGAGTTCCACGGTGTGCCGGGTGTCGAAGGTGCCGACGCCGGAGACGATCGGGACACGGTCGCCGACGGCCTCACGGACGGCCGTGACGAGCGCCGACTTCTCCCCGTCCGTCGTGGTCGGCGACTCACCGGTCGTCCCGGACAGCACGAGCCCGTCACACCCCTCCGACACCAGCCGCCCGGCGAGCAGTCGAGCACCGTCGAGATCGAGATCCCCCGCCTCGGTGAAGGGGGTGACCATCGCGCACAGGGCGCGGCCGAAGGGGGGTGGGGCTGAGGTCGCCGTGTTCGTCATGCGAGTAGTCTCGGCAGCGCGACAGTGAAGCTCCACTTAATTCTTCTACCTGGTATTGGTAAGAAATGCTGCGGGGTGGCAGGCGGCGATGATGTGGATGACGGTGCCCAGTCCGTGGCCGACCGGACGCACGCTCGAACGCCACGTCTCAGGTCCTCGGGACCCATTCCATGGGAGGGGGCATGCGGCTGTAGTGGGGTCCCCGGGGGCCGTAGTGGGAGAGGTGCAGGATCTCGCCGCCGACCTGGAGTTCTGCCGGTGGGGGGTTGGGAACGGAGACCCGCGGGCAGCGTCGGCCGTCGATGACGATGCCTTCCCGGGGGGCGTTCCAGCCGTCCGCCCAGCTCTGGGCCCGCTCGCGCGTCCACGGCTTCCGCAGGGTTCGTGGGGCGGCCGGGTCGTGGTCGTAGCCGTTGAGGGCGCGGACGAGGCCTTCGCTGTAGACGCCCTTGACCCGGAAGTTCTCGAGGTCGTCCATGCGCACGACCATGTTGACGTACCGGCGGCTGTTGCCCCTGTGCCTCCCGACCGCGGGCCAGCGACCCCAGCCGGGGTCCCAGCGCACGGGCGGGATCCACAGCAGGGTGCCCACCGCGAAGTGCTTCGTGCCGCGCTGGATCTCGAGACCGCTCTCGCCGCGCGCGGTCTCCTGCGCCACGTTGGCCACCAGGCACCAGCCCAACAGCCCCTCCGGCGCCTCTGCTTCGGTGGGTTCCGTGTCTGTCATACGGAGAATCCTCCGGCACGGGAGGGGACGCGATCCAGTGCTTATCGGCGGAGCCGACCGGAGCGAACCATGTCGCGGCCGACCGGCCTGCCCGGCAAGGGGTCCTGCGCGTCCTCCCCATCCTGCGCGTTCGGCACCCCAGGAATGCGGCAGGGACCGCGCGACGGCCACTCGTCGGGCCGGCCGGGCCGGTTCCCCTCAGCCCGCCGATGCGGGCCAGACGGCCCGGCGGTACGCGTCGAGATACCCGTGGAGTCGGGGTGCACGTACCTCGGGCAGCCGGACCAAGGTGTCCTCGAAGGCGTCGGGGTGGGCCTGCAGCGGGTGCCAGGGACGTGCCCGCGACCGGGGGCCTCCCGGAGGGCGTCCTGCGCGACGACTACCCGCTGCGGGCACGTCCCTGGCACCCGCT
>NZ_JAENRY010000482.1 GCF_016612545.1 Streptomyces sp. MBT65
GTGCGCACGTATCGCGTGCGGGGCGGGGCGGGTGTGAGGGTACGCACGTATCGCGTGCGCGGCTGACCGGCGGATCGGGTAGGCCCCGGGCCCGGTTCACGCACCCCCCGCGCGACTGAGCCGTTCCCCCAACTCCCGTACGCACCGGACCAGTTCCGCCGGCTCGTGCACCGTGAAATCCCACTCCAGCATGGCCAGGCGTACGGCCAGCCAGTGCACCGCGTCGCCGGTCGTGGCGCGGAGGCGGCAGCTCTGGTCGTCGAGTGGCTCCGGGGTGCCGAGCCAGGCCGGGATACGCGCGGCGACGGCGTCGGCGGGGGCGGCGAAGGTCACGACGTACTCGTAGGTCTCCTGGCGGCGGTACATCGACTGCCGCAGGTACTCCGCCGCGCTGCCCGTCGGCAGCTCGCGCGGGGCGAAGCGCGCCCCGGTGGCGAACGGGCGGCTCACCCGGTCGACCCGGAACGTCCGCCAGTCCTCGCGGTCGAGGTCGTAGGCGACGAGGTACCAGCGCCGCCCGGTCGAGACGAGGCGGTACGGCTCCGTCACGCGGCGCGACTCCGTGCCGTCCTTCGCGCGGTACTCGAAGCGCAGCCGCTCCCGGCCGGCCACCGTCGAGGCCATCACGGTGAGCGTCTCGGGGGCGATGCTCGCGCCGTCGCCACTGGTCAGCGGGGTCGTGGCGGCCTGGAGCGTGGCGACCCGGTGCCGTAGCCGGGAAGGGAGGACCTGTTCCAGCTTGGCCAGGGCGCGGACCGACGCCTCGTCCACGCCCTCCACCGCGTGCCCCGCGCCCGCGCGCAGCCCGACCGCGATCGCCACCGCCTCCTCGTCGTCCAGCACCAGCGGGGGCATCGCCTTGCCCGCGACGAGCCGGTAGCCGCCGTCGGAACCCAGCGTCGCCTGCACGGGATAGCCGAGTTCGCGCAGCCGGTCGATGTCCCGGCGGACCGTGCGCCGGGACACCCCGAGCCGGTCGGCCAGCTCGCCGCCGGGCCACTCGCGGGGCGTCTGGAGGAGGGAGAGGAGCTGGAGGAGCCGGGCCGGGGTGTCCGTCGTCATGAGTTCGAGGATGCCGTAGAACTAGGACACGATCTGACCTAATGGGGTCATAGCTTCGAGCCATGACCTCCACCGAAACCCTTGTGGACAGCCCGGCCTCCGCAGCACCCGAGGCCGAAGTGGCCGACCGGCGGCGCTGGTTCGCCCTCGCGATCGTGATGACGGCCGCCTTCATGGACCTCGTCGACGTCACGATCGTCAATGTCGCGATCCCCTCGATCCAGCGGGACGCGGGCGCCTCCTTCAGCCAGATCCAGTGGATAACGGCCGGTTACGCGCTCGCCTTCGCCGCCGGACTGATCACCGGCGGGCGGCTCGGCGACATCTACGGCCGCAAGCGGCTGTTCCTCCTCGGGATCGGCGGCTTCACGCTCGCCTCGGCGCTGTGCGGCTTCGCCGCGAACCCGGAGATGCTGGTCGCCTCGCGCATCCTCCAGGGCGGCATGGCCGCGATGATGGTGCCGCAGGTGCTGTCGATCGTGCACGCCACGTTCCCGGCGCACGAACGCGGCAAGGTGTTCGGGCTGTTCGGCGCGATCGTCGGCCTCGGGGCCGTCTCCGGACCGCTGCTCGGTGCCCTGCTCACCGAGTGGAACCTCTTCGGTCTCGAATGGCGCCCGATCTTCCTGATCAACCTGCCCGTCGGCATCGCGGGCCTGGTCCTCGGCAGCCGCTTCATCACCGAGTCGAAGGCTCCGCGCGCCCTGAAGCTGGACCTCGTCGGCGTCGCCCTGGTCACCCTCGGGCTGCTGATGCTGCTCTATCCCCTCACCCGCGGCGACGAACTGGGCTGGCCCGCCTGGGGGTTCGTGTCGATGTCCGGTTCGATCGGGGTCTTCGCCGGACTGGTGGCGTACGAGAAGCGGAAGGCCGAGCGGGACGGTTCCCCGCTGGTCGAACTCTCCCTGTTCAAGGTGAAGAGCTTCGCGGCCGGTATCGCCGTGCAGACCGTCTTCGGCGTCGGACTCGGCATCTTCTTCCTGGTCTGGACGCTGTACATGCAGATCGGCCTCGGCTGGAGCCCGCTGCGGGCCGGGCTGACCGGCGTACCGTTCTCGGTCGCCGTCTCGGTGGCGGCCGGACTGTCCGTCCAGAAGCTGGTGCCGCGCCTCGGCGGACGCAATGTGCTCCAGACCGGCGCGCTGGTGATGGTCGTGGGCGTGCTGCTCTACCTCTGGGAGGCCGACCGGTACCAACTGGCCATCGCCTCCTGGCAGATGGCGCTCCCGCTCGTCGTGATGGGCGCCGGCATGGGCCTGATCTTCGCCCCGCTGACCGACACGATCCTCTCCGAAGTACCGCGTGAGCACGCGGGTTCGGCGTCCGGACTCATCAACACCGTTCAGCAGATGGGCAATGCGCTGGGGCTCGGGCTCGTGTCGGTGGTCTTCTTCGGCTCGATCGGCGACCGGCTGACCCCGGCCGAGGTCGGCCCCGCGTTCGTCAACGCCTTCCAGAACGCGCTGGGTTGGGTGGCCGCGGTGATGGGCGTGATCTTCCTGCTGATGTTCGCGCTGCCGGGGCGGGCGGCGGTGGAGAAGCGGATGGCGGTGGAGAAGCGGGCAGTCGCGGAGAAGTCGGCGGCTGTGGAGAAGTCAGCAGCCCCGAGCGGGAGTTGACGCGCTCCGCCGACGCACACCGTCGTCGTATGCCGTCGCCGCACACCGCCGACGCGCTCCACCGACGTACGACAGCGCCCCGCCCCCAGTCAGTAGGGGGCGGGGCGCTCGACGTGAACTCCCGGACGATGGCGTACGCCGGTGCTCACAAGGAGGCGTGCGCCGGGCGGTCCGACGGCGCACTCCGGGGCGAACGCCGCACTACGTCCCCAAATGAACGGTTCTGTGGGGAACACGCCGACTTCGGGCGTCTCGTGTACTCACCGTGTGTCCAACTCGCCTGTGCCGCAAGAAAACTGACAGTGCGTGAGTTGACGATGTGACGGACGGGCCGGGTGCGGGTGACACGGGCGCCGGCACGGTACCGGGGGCGGACCGGGGACAGTGCCCTTATCCATTCGTCGACCTTTACGATGTGCGGCGGCGAACCGTTGATTTCGGTCGGGGGTTCCGCTTCCCGCCCCGGCCCACCGCATTTTCTGTCGGCCCGGATTGCCTCTCGAAAAGAAATTCCCGTGGCGGGGGACGGTTAATCGAGCGGGCCGGAGTGGGCCGCTCCATATGGCGTGCCGGGCGCGCTTCTGTTTGCCGGGGGTGCCGGTCGGGCGGGTGAGTGTTGGCCGAATCTGTTGACTATTGATCGTTGGCAATCATTTGATAACGCTGTCATGTCCCCGTAGAGGGCGATGATGCCTTGTTCGCGTGCGGGCAAAGGGGGCAAAAAGCGCGGCCCGTCGAGGTGTTCCGACGGCGTGTACGGAGAGGTGTGCGGTCGGTGACAAACCCCGCCCGTAGGGGTTCTGTCCGGCGATCCACCGCTGCGGGCTTGATGTTGTCGGACGGGGAGTGACCCAAACGGCATCCGTGGTGTTTACTGGGCACCGGTCTGATCCTTGGTGGGTCCGGACCATTCCGGGAGGTCCTGGGGGTGGTTCCCCTGGGGCCTCCTGTTTTTACCGTCGGTTTGTGCGGGTGTCATATCTCGGTCATCCGAGAAGAGTCCCTCGCCCCCTGGAAAAGGGTCCGGACAGCCGGGGCGGTCGCGATAGGCAATGGGGTGAAAGGTAATTCCTTTCCCCTTCAAACTATCCTCGATCTTCTGTAATAAAGCCCCACGGGCAGGGGTTGTCGGCAAGATCCACATTCTCCGCGCGCGCCCCCGAAAACACGACTGGCTCTTCACTCCTGGCGAGGGGTACCGTCTTGTCTCGCGCCACAGTTTCCACCCGCCGGGCCTCACCAGTCCGACGGTGCAGCACCTCCCGGAATCCTCCGGACCCACCACCCGGAACCCCGCTGACCAGCGGGGCTTCCACGCGTAGCCACAACGAGGAATGGACCTGATGCGTACCGTCAACGACGACGGCGTATTCCCGCCGTCGCGCCGCGGCCTCCGCGCCACCCGCGGCCCCCAGTCCGTGACACACCGTCACCACCGCGCGCATCAGGGCGCGTACGCCGGTGCACGCGCCGCCGCGACCGCCGGTACGGGGGAGTGAGCGTGCCCTCGACCTCCGACTTCAACTGGTCGGCCGGCTCCAACTGGCCCATCGACAAAGACGGTTCGGCGGACACCGACCCTTCGGCCGACATCAAGGTACCGACCGACTTCGACCGGCCGACCGACTTCGACCGGCGGGCGGACACCGATCGGTCTTCCGACTCCGGCCGGTCTTCTGACTCCGGCTGGTCTTCTGACTCCGGCTGGTCTTCTGACTCTTCCGACTCCGATCGGTCTTCCGACTCCGGCCGGTCTTCTGACTCCGGCTGGTCTTCTGACTCCGGCTGGTCTTCTGACTCCGGCCGGTCTTCCGACACCGGCCGGTCTTCCGACACCGATCGGTCTGCCGACTCCGGCCGCCGGTCTGCCGACCCCGGCCGCTCCTCCGACTTCAGCCGGTCCTCCGACTCCGGCCGGTCCGTAGACATCAACCGGTCCATCGATTCCGGCCGGTCCTCCGATTCCGGCCGCCGGTCCATCGACTCCGGCCGGTCCGTAGACATCAACCGGTCCATCGACTCCGGCCGCCCCTCCGACATCGGCCGCCCCTCCGACATCGGCCGGCCCACCGACACCAACCGCCCGACCGATCTTCTCCAGGACCACGAGAAGAAGCCCGAGGGAAGCTTCCTCCAGCGCCTGTCGGCCGAGGACTGGCGTTTTCTGCTGGCGGACGACCTGCGCGGCCGTAGCTTCGGCCCGGACGAGTACCTGCCGCTGGGGCAGGACGACCGGAACGTCTACCTGATCTGGGACGGCGTCGTACGACAGGACCGCTTCCCGCTGGGCGACCGGGAGAACGCCCCCACCGTCACCCGGTTCCGGGGCGGTGGCCAACTGGTCGGCGAGGCCAAGCTCATCACCCTCGAATCCGCGGTCCGCACCAGGTGCCTGGCCAGGACCGTGGTCATCCCCTGCCGTGCGCGCCGTTTCAACGTCCTGCTGAGCAGCAGGCCCAAGGCCAAGGTCGCACTCCTGCGCAGCCTCGAGGACCGCAACCGCAACGACGAACTCGTCTACACCCTCACCACCCGGCCGCCCCTGGAGCGCACCAGCCGGCTCCTGGCGCATCTCGCCGACACCGCGGGCGTCCCCGACCCCCGGACCGGCACCACCACCATCACCGGCCCGGGTCAGAAGGACATCGCGGCCGCCCTCCAACTCGCCGTCTCCACCACGGAGAACGCGCTGCGGACCCTGCGCTACCACGGGATCGTCGAGGCCCGCTACCGCAAGTTCCTGGTCCACGACGTCGACGCGCTGCGCCACCTCGCCGCCGGGGCCTGACCCCGCCTCGCCCCGGCACACCGCTTCCCTCCCCGCTCGCGCTCCATCCCCGAACGGACCACCGCATGATGATCAGTACCTTCTTGGTGCCCACTCTCTCCGCCGGCGGGGGGTGCGTCGCCCTGCTGGCGTACCAGCACCAGAGGCAGGTCTTCGCCTGGACGCGGAGGACGCGTCGCAGGGACGAGACGAACACCGAATACGACAAGCCCGCCGAGTGGCTCGCCGATCTCTACAAGGCCCAGTGCCGCCTCACCCGGAAGCCCTGCGTCGCCGACGAGTTCGCCGAGATCTCCCAGATCGGCAACCTGATCGAGGGAATAGCCGACAACACCGAGGCCGTCCGGACCGAGCTGCGGAAGGTCGTCGAGTGCGTGAAGGGCTACGTCGCCACCGCCCTGCCCGAGCCCGACCCGACGGCCGTACGCATCACCGTCCAGGAGCACCGCGCCCAGCTCGTCCAGGCCATGCGCCAGGAGACCGCCCGGGGTGAACTGGTGCGCGCCATCCTCGCCGCCGAGAAGAAGATCAAGGAGCTGCGCCGCGGCTGACACCGCCCACCGCCACACACGATCACTCCCGCCGCCACACCCGATCTCCCCCGCACCACAGCCGGTTGGATCCCCTCTGCCCGTTCATGTCCACCTGATGCCCGAACCTGTTTACTTTCCAGAAATCTGGGCGTAGCCTCCGAGCGAAACCACAAGTTCGGGCACAGGTCGGAGGCGAACGGACATGTACGCACCGGAGCGGCAGCAGGAGATCCTCCGGCTGGCCCGTGACGGCGGCCGGGTCGACGTGATCTCGCTGGCCGAGGAGTTCCAGGTCACGGCGGAGACGATCCGCCGGGATCTGAAGGCCCTCGACCGCGCGGGACTCGTCCGCCGGGTGCACGGCGGTGCCATACCCGCGGGACGGCTCGACTTCGAGCCGGACCTCGCCGAGCGCGAGTCGACGGCGGCCGACGAGAAGGACCGGATCGCCAAGGCGGCCCTCGCCGAACTGCCCATGCAGGGCACGGTGATCCTCGACGCCGGTACGACGGTGGCCCGCCTCGCGGGCATCATCCCGCTGGAGGCCGAGCTCACCGTCGTCACCCACTCCCTGCCCATCGCGGCCCGCCTCGCGGACCACCCGGGCATGCAGCTCCACCTCGTCGGCGGACGCGTGCGGCACCGTACGCGCGCCGCCGTGGACGCCTGGGCGCTGCGGGCGTACGGCGAGATCCGCGCGGACGTCGTGTTCGTCGCGGCCAACGGCTTCTCCGCCGGGCACGGGCTGACCACGCCCGACCTCGCCGAGGCCGCGGTGAAGCGCGCGGCGGTCGCCGCCGCCCGCCGTGTGGTGCTGCTCGCCGACTCCGCCAAGCACGGCCAGGAGCACTTCGCCCGCTTCGGCGCCCTGAGCGACGTGGACCTCCTGATCACCGACAGCGGGCTGAGCCCTGAAGACGCCACCGCCATAGAGCGCGGCGGCATGGAAGTAGTGCGCGCATGATCCTCACGGTCACCCCGAACCCGTCCCTCGACCGCACCTACGAGGTCCCCTCGCTGGACCGCGGCGAGGTCATACGGGCCACCGGCGAGCGCATGGACCCGGGCGGCAAGGGCGTCAACGTCTCCCGCGCGGTCGCCGCCGCAGGCCGCCGTACGGTCGCCGTCCTGCCGCTCGGCGGTGCTCCGGGTGCGCTGGTCGCCGACCTGCTCGACGCGCAGGGCATCGAGGTCGCGCCGGTCCCGGTCGCCGGAGCCACCCGCTCGAACATCGCGCTGGCGGAGGCGGACGGCGTCCTCACGAAGATCAACGCGCCGGGCCCCGAACTGACCGCCGCCGAACAGGAGTTGCTCCTGGAGACGGTCAGGCAGCAGTCCCGTGGCGCCGACTGGATCGCCTGCTGCGGCAGCCTCCCGCGCGGCCTCGCGCCGTCCTGGTACGCCGACCTGGTCGCCCGCGCCCACGCGGCCGGCGTCCGTATCGCCCTGGACACCTCGGGCCCCGCGCTCATCGAGGCCCTGCGCGAACGCCCCGACGTCGTCAAGCCCAACGCCGAGGAGCTCGCGGAGGCCGTCTCCCGCCCCCTGGCCACCGTAGGAGACGCGGTCAAGGCGGCCGAGGAACTACGGGAGTTGGGCGCGGGCGCGGTCCTCGCGAGCCTCGGTGCCGACGGGCAACTGCTGGTGGACGCCTCGGGCGCCTGGTACGGCAGCGCGCGCGTCGACGTCGTACGCAGCAATGTCGGTGCGGGCGACTCCTCGCTGGCCGGCTTCCTGATCGCCGGCGGGCACGGCCCGGAGGCCCTGGCCTCCGGGCCGTGCCCGCCGGC
>NZ_JAENRY010000483.1 GCF_016612545.1 Streptomyces sp. MBT65
GGCGGTCAGGAACGGTCGGCCCAGGGGGAGCGAGACGCCGTAGATGAGCGGTTCGCCGATGCCCAACAGCCCTGCGGGGAGCGCCGACTTGATGGTCGTACGGAGTGAAGTGTCGTGGCGCAGGCGGAAGTAGACCGCGACCGCCGCACCGACCTGGCCCGCGCCCGCCATCGCGAGGAGGGGCAACAGGACGGTGTAGCCCTGCTGTTCGATGAGGGTGGTGTGGATGGGGATGAGGGCCTGGTGCAGGCCCAGCATCACCAGGGGGAGGAAGAGGCCGCCGAGGATCAGGCCCGCGACGGGGCCGGTCGTCGAGAGGAGCCAGTTCGCGGCCGTGCCGATCGCCGTGGAGATCTCGCCGGCCGCGTACATGAGGCCGTAGAGCGTCGCGAGGCCCGCGAGCAGGACCGTCAGGGTGGGGGTGACGAGGACGTCCAGGGTCGTGGGGACCCAGGTGCGGCACCACTTCTCGACGTACGTGCCGAGCAGCGCGGCGGCCAGCGCGCCCAGTACCCCGCCCTGGCCGGGGGAGAGGGCGACCCCGAACGCGGTCACCTTCGCGACCCCGGGATACACCACGACCGCCGCCACCGCCCCGCCCAGCACGGGCGTCCCGCCGAACTCCTTCGCCGTGTTGTAGCCGACGAACACCGCGATGAGGGCGAGGAACGCGGAGGCGATGGCGGAGAGGGCCGGGGTCAGGCCCGGCAGCCAACCCAGGTTGAGGAGAAGGCCGTTGAGACCGGCCAGTACTCCGCAGCCGATCAGGGCGGGGATGAGCGGGACGAAGATGTTGGCGACGCGGCGCAGGAGCAGTTTGGCGGGGGTCGCGTTGCGGGCGCGCTGCGCCTCCTTCAACTCGGCGCCGCGCGCGGCCAGTTCACCGGCCGCCCCCACCAACTTCTCGAACTCCGGGGTCACTCGGGCCACCACCCCCGGCCCCAGCACGATCTGGTACGTGTCGTCGTCCACCACCCCGAGCACGCCGGGCAGCGCCCGCAGCGCCTCCTCGTCCACCAGCGACCGGTCGGCCAGGCCGAGCCGGAGGCGGGTCATGCAGTGGGCCACGGAGGTGACGTTCGCGGGGCCGCCGACGAGCGGGAGGAGGGCGGCGGCGGTGCTGGCGGGAGAGGTGTTCACCCCCTGAGCGTGCTGGTCAGCCGCCCGCCGCGGTCAGCGCCGCGCGCAGCCGGCCCCCGGACTCCTCCAGAAGGCGGGCGGCCGTCGGGCCGTCGACCCCGGCCAGGACCACCAGGATCGCGTTCTTCACCTCGCCGTCGGTGGCCGCGAGGGCCCGCTCGATCTCCGCGTCCTGCGCGCCGGTGGCGAGCGCGACGATCCGTCGGGACCGGGCACGCAGCTTCTCGTTCGAGGCGCGTACGTCGACCATGAGGTTCCCGTACGTCTTGCCCAGTCGGATCATCGTGATCGTGGACAGCATGTTCAGCACCAGCTTCTGGGCCGTGCCCGCCTTCAACCTCGTTGATCCGGTGAGGAGTTCGGGGCCCACGACCACCTCGATGCCGTGCTCGGCGGCCGCGGCGAGCGCGCTGTGCTCGTTGCAGGACAGGCCGATGGTCAACGCGCCTTCGCTCCGCGCGTGTTCTACGGCCGCGATCGCGTACGGCGTCCGCCCGGACGCGGAGATGCCGACCACCGTGTCGTCGGCGGTGAGCGCGAGCGCGTCGAGGTCGGCCTCGGCCAGGTCGCGGGAGTCCTCGGCGCCCTCGATGGACGTGACCAGGGCCTCCGGGCCACCGGCGATCAGGCCGACCACCTCGGAGGGGTCCGTGTTGAAGGTCGGCGGACACTCGGACGCGTCCAGCACGCCCAGCCGTCCGGCGGTTCCCGCGCCCATGTAGATCAGCCGTCCGCCCCTCTCCATGCGCTGCGCCACGGCGTCGATCGCGGCGGAGATCTCGGGGAGGCGGTGGGCGACCGCGGCGGCGACGGTGGCGTCCTCGGCGTTCATCAGGCGGGCGATGTCGAGGGTGGGGAGTTGGTCGATACCGGCGAGCTCGGGGCGGAAGGCCTCGGTGGTGAGTGACTCCAACTCGGCGCGGAGATCACGGGGGTTGGACGTGGAGGTCATGGAGAGACGGCTCTTTCGATCGTGCGGTTCGGTGTCGTGCTCAGGGGCGCGGGGCCGTGTCGACGTGCGGATCCGCCGCGTGGGCGCGAGCGGCCCCCACCGGTCCGCGGACGACGAGCGGTGGATCAGCGCCGATGCCGGTGCGCCAGCGCCTCGTAGGACGCCGACAGCGCCGGCGCGGCCTGCTCGTACGTCCGCTGCGCGACCCCGATGAACAAACAGTCCACCACCAGCAGCTGACTCGTGCGGGACGACATCGCCGCGGGCCGAAGCTCACTCTCCCGAGCCGTGGACGTCGTAAGAATGTGATCGGCGTACTGCGTCACCGGCCCGTCCGGCCGCCCGGTGATCGCCACGGTCGTGGCCCCGTGCTCGAAGGCGACCCGCAGCGGTTCGATGACGTCACCGGTGGATCCGGAGTGGGTGATCGCGATCGCCACGTCCCCCGCTCTCAGCTGCACGGCGTTCGTGACGGCGAGATGCGGGTCGCTGTGGGCGTGGGCTATGAGCCCTATCCGCAGCAGCTTCTGGGTGAGGTCCTGGGCGACGAGCCCGGACGCGCCGACGCCGTAGATGTCGGTACGGCGGGCCGCGGCGAGCGCGGTGACGGCCGCGCCGAGCTGGACGGTGTCGAGCGCGGCGGCCGTGTCCGCGAGGGTCTGCTGCTCGTCGTAGGCGAGTTTCGCGACGACGTCGGCGATCGGGTCGTCGACCGTGATGTCGGTGGTGAGGGCGGGCGCCCGCCCCGACTGCTGCTGCGCGGCGAGCCCGGCCAGCGCGAGGCGCAGGTCGCGGTAGCCGGGGTAGCCGAGGATGCGGGCGGTACGGACGACCGTGGCCTCGCTGGTGCCGGTGAGCTCGGCGAGGCCGGTGACCGTGAGGGCCGCGCAGCCGGCCGGGTCGGCGGCGACGGTCTCGGCGACGCGCTGCATGGAGCGGGTCATGGAGGGGGCGAGGGTGCGCACCTTGGCGGCCAGGGCCGCGGGTGGCGTACTCCCGGAGGCGCTGGAGAAAATTTCCTTCACGTCCTGGGTCACCTCTGAAAGGTATTTTCGTTCCGGTGACCGGGTCAAGAGTGCGCACAATGGGTGCATGGACCCCAGCAGTGACCCCAACCCTGACCCCACCGGCGATCCCGTCAGCCCCCTGGAGCAGGCGCTGCACGCCGCTCGCGCGCTCGTGCTCGCCGACCTGGCCTCCCGCGAGGTCGTCGCGGCGGACGTGGTGTCCATGGTGGAGACGTCCGTCGCGGAGCGGCGGTGGTGGGTGGAGCAGTGGCCGGAGGGCGTCGAGTACGTCGCCGGCCTGGTCGCGCAGGACGTGCAGGACGCGCTGCTGGAGGCGTACGGGCGCTGGCCGCTCTGCCCGGTCTGCTCCTCCGGCGACCCGCACGCCCTGGAGATCGAACCGGAACTGGGACCCGACCCGCACTGGGTGTGCCACCAGGCGGGCGTGAAGGTCGCCCCGGTGGGAAGCCTGGGTTCCCCGTGACCGTCTACATCGACCCGCCCACCTGGCCGGGCCACGGACGCCTCTGGTCCCACCTCGTCAGCGATGTCTCGTACGACGAACTCCACCTGTTCGCCGAGGAGTTGGGCGTACCGCGCCGGGCCTTCGAGCGCGATCACTACGACATTCCGTCACATCACTACGCGGCCGCGGTGGCCGCCGGCGCGGTGGAGGTCAGGAGCCGGGAGGTGGTCCGGCTGCTGACGGCGGCGGGACTGCGGCGGCCCAAGGGGCGGGCGCAGTAGGCGAGTTGCCCTCGGTGGCTGTGCTGGACTTCTGGTAACTCGGTGGCTGTGAGGGGCTTCTGGTAACTCGGCTGCTCAGCGGGTGAGTTCGTAGGCGAACTCGTCCCCGTCCCCGTCCTCGCTCACCTTCCGGAACCCCGCGCGGGTGACCACCGCCTGGGAGGCGAGGTTGTCGCGTTCGACCGTGGCGAAGAGGGTGTGCACGTCGTCGCGGGCCAGCGCCCACGCGGCGAGCGCGCGCAGCGCCTCCGTCGCGTAGCCCTGGCCGCGGGCGCCCTCCACCAGGTCGTAGCCGATCTCCGCGCGGCCCTCCTCGTCGGGGACGCCGTGGAAGCCCATGCCGCCGATCGCGCGGCCGTCCTCGCGGCGGACCAGGGCGAACACGCCGAACTCCGGGCGGTGCACGCCCGACGCGTAGGCCTTGAGGAGGAAGGTGGCGGACTCCCGGGTGCCCAGGTACGGGCCGCCCTCGATCCACGCGAACCCTCCGTCGCCGCCGGAGACCAGATCGCCCGCGGCCCCGGGGGTGATGCCCTGGAGGGTGAGGCGGTCGGTGGTGTGGACGAGGTTGTTGTGCCAGCGCCAGTCGGTGACGGGGGCGCGGTCGGGGAGTTCGCCGCGGCCGGTCGCCCACAGCAGCGTGCGCCAGTGGTCGGCGGCGGGGCGGATGTGCGGGAAGATCCGGCCGAGGACGAACTCGGGCAGTTCGGGGGCGGGTCGGTACTCCAGACCCAGGCCCTCGGCGATGTCGTGGGTGTGCAGCAGCACCTCGGCGACGCCCATCGCGGCGAAGCCCTCGCGGTTCGCGCTGCGGAACGGGTACGGGTGGAAGGCCCGCACCTCACGGGGCGTGGTGCGGACGGCGGCGGCGAGCAGGGCGCCCATTCCCTCGATCACGTCCAGGACACCGGAGTTGTCGGTGCCGTCGTCGAGGGTGAGCTCGAAGGGGAGGTACGCGTCCTGCGCGCGGCCGGCCAACTGGCCCGCGTACGCGATGAGATCACCGGCGATGTGCTCAGCGGTGTACCTGCAACTCCACTCCAGCCGGCCGGCCTTGGGCTTCTCCCAGTCCTGACCGGTCGCCGTTCGCAGCAGCGAGACACAGCTCGCTACAGCCTCTTCCACCTGGTGTGCGCCTGTTTCGCCGCCCGTTGTCCCCATGCGGGGGAGCATACGGGCGGCGACCGACGCCCGCCGTGATTAAAGTGCCAGCAGATCCAGCTCCGCCCCCAGGTTGTAGCGTGCCGTCGCCTCCCACTCCGCGGCCCCGTGCGGCGTCCTGAACAGGCGTGGCAGGTGCAGGAGTTGACGCAGGATCGCCGAACGGCCCTCCCGGAAGGCGTCGTTGGGGACGAAGTGGTACTCCTCGCGGACGGCCGCGGTGTAGGCGGCGTACGCCGACGGCGGCGCGGCCAGGATCGCCAGGTCCGCGTCGCACAGGACCTGGCCGTCGCGGTCGTCGTCGGCGGGGGCGTGCGTGACGGTGAGCCGGACCAGCCGGGCGACCTCGGCGGTCCGCCCGTCCGGTACGCCCGCCTCGGACAGCGCCCGCTCGGCCAGCCGCGCCGACCGCTCCTCGTTCTCGGAGCGGTCGGGCAGATAGACCGCGTCATGGAACCAGGCCGCGAGCCGTACGACGTCCGGGTCCTCGGCGTGCTTCTCCAGCACGTCGATGTGGTCGAGGACCGAGGTGAGGTGCGTGAGCGTGTGGTAGTGCCGCTGCGGCTCCTGCCAGCGGGCGAGCAGATTCTCGGCGTACGGCCCCGGGTCGGGTCCGGTGGCGGGGGTGCGGGCCCCTTCGAGGGCGTGAGTCCAGCGGGCGCGGAGGGCGTCGAGATCGGCCATGCCCCTTATTTTCCTCCCGCGCGCCCGCCCCTAGCGTGGAACGCATGACTTACGCCGACACGACACACGACGTACGCGACCCCGAACTGCCCGGCCGGCTCCTCACCACCGAGCGCGACGCGCTGATCCCGCTGCTCCGGGCCCGCCCGGACGACGACTTCGCGCTCGCGACCCTCGCGTGTCCGGGGTGGACCGTGCGGGATGTCCTCGCGCACTGCGCGGCCGCGCTGACGCGGGTGGTGGAGGGCCGGTTCGAGAAGGGCGTGTTCTCGCCGGAGGCCAACGACCGGGACATCGCGGCGCGGGCCGACCGGACGAACGCGCAGGTGCTCGACGAACTGGAGCGGGGCATGACCGAGGCCGGAGCGGCGATCGCCCGCGCGGGCGGCGCGCTGGACGCGGT
Source organism: Streptomyces sp. MBT65 (assembly GCF_016612545.1). Taxonomy (GTDB): domain Bacteria; phylum Actinomycetota; class Actinomycetes; order Streptomycetales; family Streptomycetaceae; genus Streptomyces. The sequence continues at coordinate 6,095 of NZ_JAENRY010000483.1, forward strand.
CGCGCTCGGTGAGTGGGTGCACGCCGGTGACGTACGGGACGTTCTCGGAGCGCCCGGAGCCTATGGGGGCCAGGGGCTGGGGTCCGCTCTAACCCTTCTCGCCCGTGTGACCCGTCAGAAAAGCTGCCAGCCTCTGCATGCCGACCTCGACGACCTGGACGATCCGCTGCGGCTGGGCGACGCGTCCGGCGAGCTGACCCCGGCGCGATACATCGGCGACGCGGCCACGCTCGTACGGCTGTACGCGGGACGGCCGGTGCCGGACGGCGTCACGTACGAGCTGGCGGGCGCGAAGGCCGAGGACCTGAACATCTTCGGCTGACGGCCAGTTGTCGTTCGCCGTTCGCGGGGGCGATCTCGCGGCCCCCTGGTCCCCCGCGTACCCTGAGATTGGACTAGACCTGTAGCCGCTCCAGGGAACACGACGGAAGGGGTCCTATGAGCACGCGTGCAGTCCTGGAGGTGATCGCCCTCGGCGCCGAGGACGCGATCGCCGCCCAGGCCGGAGGCGCGGACCGTCTCGAACTGGTCAGCGACATGGCGGCCGACGGCCTCACCCCGCCGGTGGAGACCTTCGCCGCGATCCGCGCCGCCGTCGACATCGACCTGCGCGTGATGCTGCGCCTCGCGGACGGCTTCGCCGCCGGTGACGTGGACCGACTCGTCCGGGTCGCCGGGGAGCTGCGGACCGCCGGCGCCGACCAGTTCGTGCTCGGCTTCCTCGACCCCGACGGCCGCGTCGACCTGGACGCCGTGGAACGGGTCGTCGCCGAACTGGACGGCTGCGCCTGGACGTTCCACCGCGCGATCGACCGCGCCGCCGACCGCGACGCCCTGCGCAAACAACTCGCGGACCTGCCCGGCCTGGACACCTACCTCACCGCCGGTTCGGCCGACGGCGTCGACGACGGCCTGTCCACGCTGCTCCGCGAGGCGGCACTGCGCGGCGAACCGGGGTACGAGCAGCGCATCCTGGTCGGCGGCGCGCAGGGTCGGTACGTGCTCGAGGCGCAGGCCGCCGCCGACCAGGATGCGCTGCT
>NZ_JAENRY010000484.1 GCF_016612545.1 Streptomyces sp. MBT65
CTTCGGGGGCGCGGTGTGCGAAGAGGGTGAGGGCGGCTTCGAGAAGCTGGCTGCGGCGTTCCTCGACGTTCAGACGGCGGTAGGCGGGGGTGGAGGCGGCGGGGGGCATGGGTGCAGGGTAGTCCGGCGGGTGCGTGACCAGCCCCCACCGGGTCGCACTCCGCACTCAGGCCAACAGCCCGGACGCCTTCCACAGCCGTCGGCCGACACCCCGCAGCACACCGATGTCGTCCAGGAAGTCCGTCAGCTTCTTCGACCCGTTCTGCATGACCTCCCGCCGGTGCCCGCTCGCCCGCACCTGAGCGACCGCCTCCCGCTGATCGAGCCCCACGTTCGTGTACACCTCGGGGTTGATGAAGGCGATGGAGAAGATCCGCGCGAACTCACCGGAGGTGACCCGGGTGAACTCCTGGGACCAGCGCGGCGCGGTCACCATCTGCCGCCTCAACTCCTCCCGCGCGTACCGCACATGACGGGCCTCCTCGACCACATGGATCCGCGTGACCCCCCGCACCAGCGTCTGCACCCGCTCGTCCGGGAACGTCAACCGCTGCATCCAGTCGAGGACTTCCTCACCGAGCAGGGTCGCCGTGAACGAACCCGGTGTGGTGGAGATCGTCTTGAACAACCGCCCCAGGTTCTGATGGGCCCGGCTCGCCGGATACCAGGGCGCGTCCCCGCGCGAGATCAGCCGCGCGAACATCTTCGAGTGCCGGCACTCGTCCTCGATCTCGGTCAGCGCGTAGCGCACATGCGCACTCGTCGCGGCCTTGTCGTAGATGTGCCGGACGAGGAGCTGCATCAGGATCAGCTCGAACCAGATGCCCAGCGAGGCGAGCGCCGCGGCCTCGTGCTGGGAGAGCAGGATGCGCTGCTCCTCGCCCATCCGCTTCCACAGCGGGGTGCCGTACAGCGAGACCAGCTCCGGCGGCCAGAACCACTTGCCGTCCTCGAAGGGCGCGTCCCAGTCCAGTTCCCTGTCGGGGTCGAAGGAGTGCCTGGCGGAGGAGACGAGCAGCCGCTCGGCCACCTGCTCACGGTCCTTGAGCAGGCCGAGCGCGTCCCGCAGCCCGTCGACCGCGTCGGCTTCGGTCAGGGTCGTCATGGTTCTCCCACCTCGCACGTCAGCGTGTTACCTGCGGTCACATCCCCCTAGTCTTATGAGACTGCTTGTCAGCAAGCTCGTCAATCCCCTCCGCGGGACTTGTTGGCGCCGGCCCTAGACCGAACAGCCCAGCCCCTCCGGGATGTCCACCGGTGCGGTCGGCTCCGCCCCCTGTGCCGGGAACGACGTCCGCAGCGTGAACGCGTACGGCGTCGGCCCGTGCGCCCGCAGATGCAGCAGCCGTTCCTCCGCCTCCGCGACCGTGGGACGGTGGCCCGCCGGGACCCACCACAGGGCGGTCATCGCCTCGCGCATCCGCTCGAACCACTCACGCCGGCGGGCCAGCAACTCCCGGTGCCGCCCCTGGTACATGAACGCGGTCAGGGTGTTCGTGTCGCGCCACACCGACATGTTGATGATCAGCCAGTCGTCGCCGAGGACGGGGACGTCGGTCGCGTTGCCGGAGTCGGACTGGAGGCGCCAGACGAATCCCTCGGCCGCGTCGGCGACGGCGTTCACCGGGTCGAGCGCGTCCACGAAGTCCTTCAACTCCGGGGAGTCCAGCGGGAATTGGAGGCGTCCGATGTTGACCTGGGCGAGTTCGTACGCGGGTACTGTCAACGGCTCAGTCATGAACCGAACGATAGGTCGGGCATCCGTGCCGGGACATCCCCCGTCTCACAACCCGAGCACCGCCTCCATCACCGCCTTCGCGATCGGCGCCGCGTCCCCGCCCCCGCTGATGTCCGACCGGTCCGCCGACGCGTCCTCCACCACCACCGCGACCGCCACCTTCGGCTCCAGGTCCCGCTCGCCCTGCGCCCAGGACACGAACCAGGCATACGGCGTACCGGAGTTGCCGATGCCGTGCTGCGCGGTGCCGGTCTTGCCGCCGACCGTGGCGCCGGGGATCGCCGCGTTCGTGCCGGTGCCCTCGGTGACCACGTCTTCCATGAGTTCCTTCATCTGTACGGCGGTTGCGGGGTGCATCGCCTGGCGGACGGGGCGGGAACCGGATGTCGAGACCGTCTCGCCGCCTCTCCGCGTCGTCCGCTCCACCAGGTACGGCTCCCGCACCTGCCCCCCGTTCGCGACCGCCGCCGCGACCATCGCCATCTGCAACGGCGTGGCCCGCGTGTTGTACTGCCCGATCGACGACAGCGCCAACTGGGCCTTGTCCAGGGTGGTGTCGAAGGTGCTGGGGGAGACGGAGAAGGGGATCCGCACCCCGGTGTCGTTGAAGCCGAACGCCTCCGCTGTGCCGCTCATGTCCCGCACGCCCACATCCACCCCCAGCTTCGCGAACACCGTGTTGCACGACCACTCGAAGGCCGAGCGCAGGGGCGCGTCCACGCAGCCGTCGCCCTCGTTCGTGAGGGTCGTGGAGGTGCCGGGGAGCGGGTACGGGTCGGGGGACTTCGTCGCCGCGTTCAGGTCCGTCACCACCCCCGCGTCCAGCGCCGCCGCCGCGGTGACCACCTTGAACGTCGAACCCGGCGGATAGGTCTGCCGTACCGCCCGGTTGAGCATCGGCTTGTTCGGGTCGGCGTTCAGCCGGTCCCAACTGCGGTTCGCCGTAAGGCCGTTGCCCGAGAGGGAACCGGGGTCGTAGGACGGCGTGGAGACCAGCGCGAGGACGCGGCCGGTGGACGGTTCGATCGCGGCCACCGCGCCCGTTCGGGTGCCGAGTCCGTCGTAAGCCGCCTGCTGGGCGGCCGGGTCGAGGGTGGTGACGACATTGCCGCCCGGGTTCTGGGCGCGGGTCAGGTCGTTCCACAGGGGGAACGGCGAGAGCATCGGGTCGGTGCCGGAGAGGATGTCGTCCTCGGCGTGCTCCAGGAGCGTCGTGCCGTACTCCTGCGAGGCGAAGCCGGTCACCGGGGCGTACAACGGGCCGTCCCTGTACGTCCGTTCGTAGCGGAGCTGCTCGCCGGAGTCCCGGGAGCCGGTGACCGGTTTCCCGCCGACGAGGATCGCGCCGCGTGGCTGGCCGTAACGGGCGATGGTGTGGCGGCGGTTGGCGATGTTGTCGTCGTAGGAACGGGACTGGAAGACCTGGACGCGGGTGGCGTTCACCAGCAGGGCCAGGAGGAGCAGGGTGCAGAAGGCCGCCGCCAGGCGGATGTGGCGGGTCATGGAGTCGGTCACGCTGCCACCTCGATGGCGTAGTCGGGATGGCGGCGGGCCGAGTCGCTGAGCCGGATCAGCAGGGCCACGATCGCCCAGTTGGTGACGACCGAGGAGCCGCCCTGGGCGAGGAACGGCATCGCCATGCCGGTCAGCGGAATCAGGCCGGTCACCCCGCCCGCGATCACGAACACCTGGAGCGCGACGATCGAGGCGAGCCCGACCGCGAGCAGCCGGCCGAAGGGGTCGCGCAGCGCCAGGCCCGCCCGGTAGCCGCGCTCCACGAGCAGGCCGTAGAGGATGAAGATCGCGGAGAGGCCCGCCAGGCCCAGTTCCTCGCCCGCCGTCGCCAGGATGAAGTCCGACTTCGCGGCGAAGCCGATGAGGATCGAGTGGCCTCGGCCCAGGCCCGTGCCGAGCATGCCGCCGGCCGCGAACGCGAAGAGGGACTGGGCGAGTTGGTTCGGGCCCTCGCCCGCGTCGATCGACGCGAAGGGGTGCAGCCAGTCGAGGACGCGGCTGTGGACGTGCGGTTCGAGCTGGCCGACCGCGACCGCGCCGAGGGCCGCGAGCAGCAGGCCGACCGCGATCCAGCCGGTGCGGCCGGTGGCGACGTAGAGGAGCGTCACGAACAGGCCGAAGAAGAGGAGCGAGGTGCCCAGGTCGCGTTCCAGGACGAGCACGCCGACGCTGATCAGCCAGATCGCGACGATCGGGCCGAGGACGCGGCCGGTGGGGAGCTGGAGGCGCCGGACGCGGCGGCCGGCGTAGGCGAGCGCGTTGCGGTTGGCCGCGAGGTACGCGGCGAAGAAGACGGCGAGCAGCACCTTCGCGAACTCGCCCGGCTGAATGGAGAATCCGGCGATCCGGATCCAGATCCGGGCCCCGTTCACGGCCGGGAAGAGGACCGGGAGGGTGAGCAGGACGAGCGCGGCGGCCACGCAGACGTACGCGTAGCGCTGGAGGACGCGGTGGTCGCGCAGGGCCAGCACCACGACGATGAAGAGGGTCACGCCCAGGGTGGACCACACGAGTTGGGTGGGGGCCGCGCGGTCGCCCGGGGTCTCCAGGTCGAGCCGGTAGATGAGGACGAGCCCGAGGCCGTTGAGGAGGACCCCGATCGGAAGCAGGAGCGGGTCGGCGTACGGGGCCCGCAGCCGCACCGCGACATGGGCCAGCAGGGCGAGCACGCCGAGCCCGGCGCCGTAGCCGGCGGCGCCGGGCGGGACCGTGCCGTTCTTGGCGAGACCGACAGCGCAGTAGCCGTACACCGAGAGGAGTACGGCCACGACGATGAGGGTGAGTTCGATGCCACGGCACCGGGGGAGGCGTACAGCGGGTGTGGGAAGGTCCGCTGTGACGGTGGTTCCGGCGTTGGTCATGTCCGGAACTTACCCAAATGGTGCGGGTTGTGTGCCTTGGGTGGGGAGTGTGTCTCGTCCGTCAGCACCAGCGGGGCGCGGGACCGATGTTGTCGATGTAGCGCGCCGAGCCCCAGGCCCAGGTGCCGTCCGTGAGGAGGTACCAGAGGTGGTTGCCCTGGACGTTGGAGCCGCTGGTCTTGCAGAAGATCGAGACACGGTCGCCGCGGTAGGCGTACCGGATGATCCTGCTGCCGCGGTCCGGGCGGGAACGCAGGGCCAGTTCGCTGGCCGTGACGACGCCCCGGTAGCGGCGCGGGTTGTTGTTGTGGTCGCCGTGCTGGTTCTGGTTGTAGTCGCCGCGGCCGTCGTCGTCGCCCTGCTGGTAGTCGCCGCGACCACCCTCGTCGTCCTGCTGGTTGTAGTCGCCGCGGCCACCGCCGTCGTCCGGGCGGCTGATGCCCGGGTCTTCGTCGCCCCACTCGTCGTCGGCCACGGCCGGAGTGACGGCGGCGGCGGTCACGAGGGCGCCGGCGGCCACCGCTATGCCGAGACGGCGGAGGGAGAGGCTGAGGGACATGGGGGTACCTCCAGGAAATGGGGCGAACTTGACTATTCGCCACGTTAGGAGGGGGAGGGCGGGGGTGCCTCGTCATGTTGGTCCACACGAGCACGGCTCTGGTTTCTGCCCACAGGGGCGCGGGGGCGCCTCGTCACGCGGGCCCACACGAGCAGGCCTTGCCTTTTAGGGGCGCGGGGCTGTGTCGATGTGCGGCTCCGCCGCACGGTCACGACCAGCCCCCACCGGCCGGCACCCGATGAACTACCGCTCTGATGGCAACGTCAACGTCGCCAGCGCCCCACCACCATCACCGGCGTCCACATTCGAAAACTCCAGCCGCGCCCCCAACACCTCCGCCTGCCCGAGCGCGATGGTCAGCCCCAGCCCGTGCCCGGTCGCGCCACCCTCCGTACGGAACCGCTGCGGCCCGTGCTCCACCAGATACTCCGGGAAGCCGTCCCCGTGATCCCGCACGGTCACGACCGCCCCGTCCACGGTCACCACGACGGGTCCCCGCCCGTGCCGATGCGCGTTGGCGACGAGATTCCCGAGCACCCGCTCGAGCCGCCGCCGGTCCGTCTCCACCCACGCGTCCCGCACCACGACGACCTCGGCCCCGCTCCCCGAAGCCCCCACGACCCGCCCGGCCACCACCCCCAACTGCTCCGTGTCCAGCTCGACTTGCTCTCTCCGGGTGTCGAGCCGGGAGATCTCCAGCAGATCCTCCGTGAGCGTACGGAGGGCCGCGACCCGGTCCCGCACCAGTTCGGTCGGCCGCCCCGGCGGCAACAGTTCGGCCGCCGCGTGCAACCCGGTCAGCGGGGTCCGCAACTCGTGCGCGACATCCGCGGTGAACCGCTGCTCGGTCAGCAGCTTGCCCTGCAAGGACGAGGCCATCGTGTCGAGCGCGGCGGCCACCGCGGCCACCTCGTCCTGGGGCAGGGTCGCGTCCTTCGTACGGGGGTCGTCGACCCGCGCGTCCAGGTCACCGGCGCTGATCCGCCGGGCCACCTGCGCGGTGCCGTGCAACCGCCGGGTCACCCGGGTCACCGCGAACGCGCCGACCAGCAGGGTCGCCCCGATCGCCAGCGCCGAGGACCAGACGATCGCCCGGTCCAGGCCGGCGATGGTGTCGGCACCCTGCGAGTAGTCGACCGCGACGGCCAGCACCCGGTCGCCGGAGGCGGGGCCCGCCGCCCACATCGTGGGATGCCCCCGGTGCCTGCCGACCATCGTGCCGCGCTCCCCGGCCTCCGCGAGTCGCCGTAGCGGCACGGGCAGGTCCGCGGGATCGACGCCGGCGCCGTGCAGGAGGGAGTCGCCGGCCTCGTACTGGGTCGTCGCCTCCTTCAGCCGCGACAGCGCGAGGCCGCGCGCCTGGCCGACGGTCCGGTCGGTCACCGAGACATGCACGAGGACGCCGAGCAGGGCGGCCAGCGCGCAGCACATCACGATGATGAACACGGCGGACTTGAAGGCGAGGGTCCCGGCCCAGCGGGGCAGCGCGAGCCGTGTCACGGCGTCGCCGAGGGGACGGGTGTCGCCGAGGTGAGGGGTGTCGCCGAGGTGACGGGTGCCGGGGTCGCGCGCCGGACTCCGTGTTTGCGGCCGTCCGTGCGCAGGAACTCGTCGTGGGTCAGCAGCATCGCCTTCTGGTCGGCGTCCCAGGTCCACTGCACGCGGTACTCGTACCCCGCGAGCTCGGACGGCGAGCGGATGATCACCGAACGCCCGGCCAGTTCGACCCCGCTGACCGCGTCGTCGTTGGCCATGACCTGCACGAGCCGGTGCTTCTCGACGGTGTAGACCCGCACGGCGGTCATCTTGGTGGGCAGCAGCCGGAAACCGAGGGTCAGGTCGTCGTGTCCGTCGCCGGTGAGGTCGCGGTAGTAGGGCTTGAGGACGGGGCACTGCCCCGCGTACGTGCCGCCCGCGCAGTCGGCGATCCGCTCGGCCGTCCCCCGGTACGGCGCCTTGGAGCCGTCGTAGTCACTCGGGTTCGCGGCGATCTCGGCCCGTACGACGGCGATCGGGTCCACCTTGCGGATGTCGTCGTCCGGGACGGTGACGCCCTTCACGGTCTCCGTGTCCGCCTCGTCGAAGTCGTAGGCGGGGGAGGAGGCGGGCGACAGATTCGGCCAAAGCCGCGCGGGGCTGGTCGCCGTCGGGGTGGCCCCCGCGCCCCGCAGCGCGCCGGTGTCACCGCAGGCCGCCACGGTCGCGAGGAGCAGGGCGACGGTGGCGGCGGTGCGGACGGGGCGACGGGGTGGCACTGCTCTCCTGCGGGGGCGCTGGTAGGGGACCCGTACACCCTATTCGTACGGAAGTCCTTTTTGTTCACACGTGGGGCCGGGCGGGGGAAACGATTACTCGCTGACTCGCTGACTCGCTGACCCGTCGACTCGGCCACTGGCTTGTTTGTCGCCTACTCGGCCAGCTCCTCCAGCAGCCGGGCCGTGGACAGGCCCGCCCGCAGATACTCCACGAACAGTTCGTTGTGGAGCGCCCACGGGGAGCGGCGGGCGCGGATCAGCCGTATCGCGTCGTCGGTGGAGTACCCGCGGCGGACCAGCGCGTGGGCGACGACCAGGCCCGACCGGTTGTAGCCGTGATAGCAGCGGACGAGCACCTTCCGTCCCGCGTCCAGCGCGTCGCACGCGGCGACGGCCAGCCGCATCACGCCCGCGAGCTGCGTCCCGTCCAGCGGCCCGTCCGGAATCGGCCACACATGGTGCTCGACACCGCTGTCCGGCCCGTGCCCCGGCAGCCGCAGCAGTGTCTGTACGAGATCGAACTCGTCCCGCACCACCGCGAACTCCAGTTGCCCCGAGCGCCCCCTGAACTCGTGCCCGCCCATCCACAGACCGGGCGTGATCTCGCTCCACGGACTGTCCGGAGCGGGTACGTCGGGTTGCTTCCTGCGCGTCCGCAACGGCGCCTCCCCAAGCCCCAGCGACTGACCCAAAGGTAACCGGGTTCTTGCCCCTTGAGCACCCCGCCTGTTCCCATGGTCGAGGGGTGATGGTGCATGAGCGGACTGCGCATCGTACCGACCTGGCGCCATGGTCAGGAACGGCTGTACGTCTGTCACACGGACGGAAGGAACGTCGCCTGGTACGACCGGGAGGCGGGCCGGATCAACCTGCTCAGCGAGGACAGCAGAGAGGACGTGCTGCACGCCCTCGGCCCCTTCCTCACCGGCCCCGTCACGGTGGGCCCACCACCGGTGCCGACCCCGGCGGAACTGGCTCGTCTGACCCTCCACCCGGACGACGACCTGGCCCCCAACCGCCCCGGCGAGGCCCTCCACGTGGCCCTCGACCGCGACCCGGGCCCCCAGCACCGGCTCCGCCCGGACCAGCGCCGTCGCGCCCTGATCGCGGAACAGTCGGTGGGCGAGGCACTGGACGACCTCGACGGCGCGGGCTGGCACGCCCTCCACTCGATCCCGCTCCCCGGCGGCGACCGCCTCCACCACCTGGTGATCGGTCCGGGTGGCCTCTTCGCGCTGCACACGCTGTACGCCCGCAAACAACGCGTCCAGATCGCCGACCCCATGGTCACCCTGGGCCGCCGCGACCCCCTCCCCCTGCTCCGCCGAGTCCGCTCCGACGCGGCCCGCGCCTCCTACGCCCTCACCGCCGAGGTCCACCCGGTCCTCGCCCTCTCCGGCCCGACGACCGTCACGATCACGACTCCGCTCCGCGAGGTCCGAGTACTCCAGGACACGGAACTGTCCGGACTGGCAAGGGCGGGCGGGGTGTTGAAGCCGGCGGATGTGGAGGCGTTGCATGCGATGGCGAGGGATCGGCATACGTGGGGGAGGGTGTGACGGGGGGGAGAGAGGGTCGAGGGTTGGCGGCCTGAGGCCTGAGGCCTGAGGCCTGAGAGCTGGGGCCTG
>NZ_JAENRY010000485.1 GCF_016612545.1 Streptomyces sp. MBT65
CTGCCGGTGGTGCGGGGTGGGTGACGCGTGGATGTCGGCCGCGCCTGTGCCGGGGTGGGAGACGCGTGGATGTCGGCGGCCCCTGCGCCAGGGTGGGCGGGTCAGGCGACTCGTGGGCGTCCGCCGGTGCCGTGCCGGGCCGAGGCGAGGAGGCCGCGGAGGGTGGTCAGCCAGCCCAGGGCGATGACCGCGGCGGCCAGGGTGAAGCCGAGCGCGCCGTTCAGCGGCATCACGATGCCGATCGCGCCGCCGAGCACCCAGGCCATCTGGAGCATCGTCTCCGAGCGCGCGAACGCCGACGTACGCACCAGTTCGGGCACGTCCCGCTGGATCAGCGCGTCCAGGGACAGCTTGGCGAGTGCCTGGCAGAAGCCGGCGGCGGCCGCGAGACACGCCACCAGGGCCGCGCCGAAGAAGATCGCCGCGGTGATCGCCGCGCCCAGCACGACCGCCATCACCGTCACGATGATGAGTTCGGGCGCCCGCTGCCGCAGCCAGGACCCGACCGCCGTACCGCAGGCGTTGCCCACGCCCGCCGAGACGGCGACTATGCCCAGCGACACGGCCGCGCTCTGCCCGGTCATCGGATGCTCGCGCAGCAGGAACGCGAGGAAGAAGGTCAGAAAGCCCGACAGCCAGCGCAGGGCCGCGTTGGCGCCGAGCGCGTGGGTGACGGCGATGCCGACCGTGCGCAGCCCCGGACGCTTGACCTCCTTGGGATGCGGGCCGTGCAGATGGTTCTCGTCGGCCGCGAGCAGCGCCGTGTCCTCGCCCTTGGCGGAGTCGACCTTGGGGTCCAGGAAGAAACACAGGACCGTGCCCGCGACGAAGATCACGAAGGCGCCGTAGAGCGGCCAGGGATCGCCGATGGCGTGCAGCCCGCCCGCGATCGGCGCGGCGACGCCGGTGGCGAGAAGCCCGGCGAGGGTGACGCGCGAATTCGCCTTCACCAGCGAGATGCGCGGTGGCAGCAGCCGGGGCACCACGGCGCTTCTGACGACGCCGTACGCCTTCGAGGCGACCAGGGCGCCCAGGGCCGCCGGATACAGCTCCAGGCTGCCGCTGGCGACCGCGCCGGAGATGATCAGCGCGAGGAGGGCACGGGCCAGCATCGCGGCGGCCATCGCGGCGCGCCGCCCGTGCGGAAGCTTGTCCAGCAGAGGCCCGATCACCGGCGCGAGAACAGTGAACGGCGCCATGGTGATCGCGAGATACAGGGCGACCCGCCCCCGCGCCTCATCGGTCGGCACGGAGAAGAAGACGGTCGACGCGAGGGCGACGGTGATCATGACATCGCCGGCGCCGTTCACCGCGTGCAGCTCGATCAGCCGGCCGAGGCCCGACTCGCCCGCGCCGTGGGCGTGCGTCGCCTTGCGGATGCCGCGGGCGGTACCGGTGACGGGGAAGTGCAGGGCACGACCCATCGCGCGGACGGAACCGCCGACCCGGCCCGAACCGCCACCTCGGATGCTCCCCTTCGTCCCACCGATCCCGGTGGCACCTTGGGGCGACCTCGCGGCTGCCACTCCGTCATAGTGCCCCGAGAAAGGCCCGAGTAGTGCGGTTACCGCGCGTATGGCGGCCAGCAGGGGTGGATTCAATGCCATTGCACAGGTCGCCGCCAGGCACTCGCTCAGGTCGCCGCCCGACACGCGCACAGGTCTCGGTTCGATCGCCGCGCGGCGCCAGAGGGGCCGTCGGTGTGGGCGCATGGCGCGGGAGAAGGTAGCGTGCGTAGCGCGCCGTGGCGATTGTTCTCGGCCGCGCGCCTCTCGGCCATCCCGCAGAATGGATGGTGTAGGCGTGCCCGAGCGCGATCGGGTGCGGACGTCGACGCGGCCCTCCACCAGTGCCCCCAAGGGCCTGGTACATGTCTTTCAGCCGCTCCGTCCGCTCCCTTCGCCGCAACAGGCGCACCCGTGAGACGGCGTAGGAGAGAAGCGATACCTGTGAGCGCAGCGACCACGCGAAGCCGCACCCCCGACCGCCTGTGCGCCGAGGCCGTCGACCTCGCCCGTGCCGCAGCCGAGGAGGCCGCCGCGCCCGGCGTGGTCGGCGAGCACGCGGGCTTCGAATCCGAGGGCGACCGGGTGGTCACGCACTTCTTCGAGTGCAAGGAGTTCGGCTACCGGGGCTGGCGCTGGGCGGTGACGGTCGCACGAGCGTCCCGAGCGAAGCTGGTGACACTCGACGAGGTCGTGTTGTTGCCGGGCCCGGACTCCCTCCTGGCCCCCGAATGGGTCCCGTGGAGCGAACGCCTCCGCCCCGGCGACATGGGCCCCGGCGACCTGCTCCCCACCGACGCGGAGGACCTCCGTCTGGAGCCCGGCTACACGGGCGAGGACGAGCCCCCGCCGAACTCGGCCGTCTCGGAGGAGATGGCGGAGCTGGTGGAGGCGGAGGACGCGGAGGTGACGGCGGGAGCCCCGGCGACGCTCCCGGTGGCCCCCACCCGAGGCTCGATCGCGGCGGTCGCCGAAGAACTGGGCATCCGCCGCGCCAGGGTCCTCTCCCGCTACGGCCTCCACGAGGCCGCGGACCGCTGGGAGGACGGCTTCGGCCCGAAGACCCCCATGGCCCAGGCGGCCCCCGCGGCCTGCGTCAGCTGCGGCTTCCTGGTCGCGGTCGGCGGCTCCCTGGGCCAGGCCTTCGGAGTCTGCGCGAACGAGTTCTCCCCGGCGGACGGCCACGTCGTGTCCCTCTCCTACGGCTGCGGCGGCCACTCGGAAGCAGCGATCATGCCCAAACCGCCCCAGCCACCGGCACCGGTGATCGACGAGACGAAGGTGGACCCGTTCCCGCTGCGGCCTTCGGCGGATTCGGGGTCGGTCTCGGTGGGGGCGGACGAGGAATCGGCGGAGTTGGGGCACTCGTAGGTTCCCGAGCGGACGGGGGTGCGGGTCCCTGGGGCTCCGCCCCGGACCCCGACCTGCGCCCACCCACCACCCGACTCGGTAGGCCAGAGGTTCACGTCCGGGTCGGCTCGTCCCCACCTCGCTCGAGAGCTGCCCTCACCGCCTCGTCGAGCACCGCACTCAGCTCACCCAGGGCTTCCCGCGCGACGGCCGGGTCCTCGTGCTCCAGGTTGTTCCGCGCCCAGGCGTAGCGTGCGGACAAAACCGGGCGCCGGGCGATCTCGATCTCCCTGCCCCAGATCAGCTCCCAGCCCCGCACCGGACTGTGGGACTCCCACTCGACCACCTTGGCGAAGGCGCCGTCCTTGGTGGCCTGCATCTCCGCCAGGCGGCCTGGAGCGAGGGCGGCAAGGGTGGCACGCATGTCGTGTCCGTGGTCGTCAGGCAGCGGCAACCGGAGTTCGGCAGTCATGGCAGTGTTCCGGGGGCGGTGAGCGGAAGGCTCGGTCGCAGCGGTCGCAGCGGTCGCAGTTCTGGAGCGGGTGCTGGGCGAGGTGGTTCCCGATCACCGTGAAGCGGGCGGTGTGGCGGGAGTTGTCGTGAGATAACCCACCGGTCCGCTGCTTCGGGTGTTTGTCGGCGGTGTGCCGGGACTGGGCGCGCGGGGGCGCGGTAATGTCGCGTGTATCCATCGGGAGTTCGTGTCGCGCTGACCGTAGATCACGCAACCTGCCCGGAATCCAGCCCAGTTGGTGATATTTACCCGAATGGGTGATCGGCGGGTCCTGCTGCGGGGGGGGGGGGGTGGGGCTGGGTGCGGGTCCTTTCACCAGCGTGGTT
>NZ_JAENRY010000486.1 GCF_016612545.1 Streptomyces sp. MBT65
TGTGCCATGCCGTGTGCGCGCCCGGCGTGAAGTGCACGCTGAACACCCTTATCCGGGACGGCGGTTCGGGCGCGCACACGGCATGGCACACGCACCCGCACGGCCAGGTCCTGCATGTGACCGAGGGCGAGGGGCTGGTGCAGCGCAAGGGTGGTGCCGTCGAGTCGATCCGGGCGGGCGACACCGTGTGGATCGAACCGGACGAGTGGCACTGGCACGGCGCGGGGCCACGCACGTTCATGACGCATCTCGCGGTCGTCGAGGCCGCCGAGGACGGCACCACCGCCTGCTGGGACGAGCATGTCGACCCTGCGAACTACCCGGCCTGAGGGGGCACTTGATGCACGCCATGCAGTACGCACTGACCCTGCCCGCCGACTACGACATGAATGTCATCCGGGGCCGGGTCGCGCGGGTCGGGCATCTGCTCGACGACTGGGACGGGCTCGGCCTGAAGGTGTATCTGCTGCGTGAGCGCGGGGTGCACGGTTCGCCGGTCAACCAGTACGCGCCGTTCTACCTGTGGAACACGGTGGAGGGTATGAACCGCTTCCTCTGGGGCGGTGCTTTCCAGCGGCTCGTCGACGACTTCGGGCGGCCTGAGGTGGTGCGGTGGACGGGCCTGGCGTACGAGAAGGGCGGCGGTGCCGGTTCGCGCGCCGCTGTCGCCGTGCGGCGGCGTCAACGGATGGCGGAGGGTGGGGAGTTGGCCGCGGTCATGGAGGAGGCGGTGGACGAGACCCGGCGGCTGGCCGGGGAGGACGGCGCGGTGCTCGTGGCGGCGGCCGTCGATCCGTACAGGTGGGAGCTGGTCCACTTCTCGCTCTGGGCGCACGATGCGCCGAAGGCGGAGGGGGACGTGTTCCAGGTGCTGCACGTCTCGGCGCCGGGGCGGGACGCGTTGCCGCGCGGTCGGCAGTGGTGAGGGGCGTCGGCGTCGTCCGTACGGTACTGGGGGATGTGGACCCCGGGGAGCTGGGGGTGTGCGACGCGCACGACCATCTCTTCCTCCGCAGCCCCCAACTCCCGGGCCAGGAACTGGAGGACGCCTCGGCCGCACGGGCCGAGCTGGCCGCGTTCCGGGCCGTGGGCGGGGGCAGCGTCGTGCAGTGGACGCCGTACGGGATGGGGCGGCGGGTCGCCGATCTGCCGCTGCTGTCGCGGGCCACGGGGGTGCATGTGGTCTGCGCGACCGGGTTGCACCAAGTGGCGCACTACAGGCCGGAGTTGCTGGAGCGTCTGCGGGGCGGGCTGGCCGGGACCTTCGTCTCCGAACTCACCGAAGGCATCGGCCCGTCCGGGGTCCGCGCCGGTCTCGTCAAGGTCGCGGGCGGCTTCCACGGCCTCGACGCGCACGCCCGCTGGACGATGACCGCCGCGGCCGAGGCCCACCGCGCGACGGGCGCGCCGATCGCCGTCCACCTGGAGATGGGCACGGGCGCGCTCGACGTACTCGACCTGCTGTGCGGGGAGTTGGGGGTCGAACCGCACCGCATCGTCCTCGGCCACCTCAACCGCTCCCCCGACCTCACGATCCAACGCCAGGCCGCCGGCACGGGCGCCTACCTGGCCTTCGACGGCCCGTCCCGCGCCCACCACGCCACGGACTGGCGTATGCCGGACGCGGTCCGCGCCCTCGCCGACGCCGGCTTCGGCGACCGTCTGCTGATCGGCGGCGACACGGTGGTCGCCGGCGCGCGCTCGGTGGACGGCGGCCCGGGGATGCCGTATCTGCTGCGGCGGGTGCGACCACGGCTCGCGGTGGAACTGGGGGAGGAACTGGTGGGGCGTGTGTTCCGGGAGAACCCGGCGCGGGCGTTCGCCGTGGAATGGCGGTGAGGGCGGCCGGTGGAGCTGAAGTCGCCTGACATTACGAGCAGTTGCGGAGACACCCTGTGCCCTTCGTCCGTATCGACGCGCTGTACGCCGACCCCGCGCGGCTCGACGCGCTCGGCCGTGCCGTGCACGACGCCCTGGTGGAGACGATCGGGATTCCGGACGACGACCGCTTCCAGGTCCTGACCGGTCACGACGGCGCCCGCGGCACGCTGCGGTACGGCGACTACCTGGGTGTGCATGTGACGAGGGCATCGTGTTCGTCGCGATCACGATGCGCTCCGGACGCACCCCTGAGCGGAAACGGGCGCTGTACCGGCGAATCACCGAACTCGCCCAGGCGTACGCGGGCGCCGAGCCCCGGAACGTGTTCGTCACCGTGACCGAGAACGAGTCGGTCGACTGGTCGCTCGGTCACGGTCTCGCGCAGTACGCCCCCTCGGCGGAGCCGGTCGCCGAGGGCTGACGGGAGCCCGATATGTTCGACGCGAACATCGAACATGTGGAGCTCGTGTGCAGACGACAGTGGAGCCGCCCAGAGCGGCGGAGGCGGACGTCGTGGCGTCCGGGTGGCCCCGGTCCTGGCCGCTGCTGCTGCTGGGGGCGGCCGTCGTTCCCGGGCTGGTGCTCTTCTCCGTCGGGCGGTGGCTGGACTCGCCGGCCGTCCAGGCGTGGCGGACCGTGTGTCTCGCCATCACCACACAGGCGCTGCCCTTCCTGCTGCTGGGTACGGCGCTGTCGGGGGCGATCAACGCGTTCGTGCCGGCGCGGGTGTTCACGAAGCTGCTGCCCAAGCGGGCCGCGTTCGCCGTGCCGGTCGCCGGGATGGCGGGAGTCGTGCTGCCGGGCTGCGAGTGCGCGTCGGTGCCGGTCGCGAACAGTCTGATCGGGCGGGGTGTCACCCCGGCCGCCGCGTTCTCGTTCCTGCTGTCCGCCCCGGCGATCAACCCCGTCGTCCTCACCGCCACCGCGATCGCGTTTCCCGCGAGCCCGATCATGGTGCTGGCCCGGCTGCTCGCCTCGCTCGCGACCGCCGTGGTGATGGGCTGGCTGTGGCTCTGGCTGGGACGTGAGGAGTGGCTGCGGCCGGTCGCGCGCCACACCGGGCACGAGCCGGGGCGCAGCCGCTTCACCGAGTTCCGCACCGGCTTCCAGCACGACTTCCTGCACGCGGGTGGGTTCCTGGTCGTCGGAGCCATGGCGGCGGCCACCTTCAACGTCGCCGTACCGCGCTCCGTACTCGACACCTTCGCCGGTTCGCCCTGGCTCTCGGTCCTGTTCCTGGCGGCGCTCGCGATCATCCTCGCGGTCTGCTCCGAGGCCGACGCGTTCGTGGCGTCCTCGCTCACGGGCTTCTCCCCCACCGCCCGGCTCGCTTTCATGGTGGTCGGCCCCATGGTGGACCTGAAGCTGATCGCCCTCCAGGCGGGCACGTTCGGCCGGGCCTTCGCGGCCCGTTTCTCCGCCGCCACGACGGTCGTCGCGGTGCTGTCCAGCGCGCTGATCGGAGCGGTACTGCTGTGAGACGCCCCCTCCAGGTGACCCTGCTCGTCCTCAGCGGTCTGGGCCTGCTGCACGCCTCGCTCTTCACCGACCTGTGCCTGCGCTACGTCAAGCCGAGCATGCGCCCGATGCTCGTCGTCTCCGGCTTCCTGCTGATCCTGCTCGGCATCGCGGAGGCCTGGTCACGGGCACGACAGCACCCGGGCGCGGACGACGACCACATGGGCCCCGGCAACATGGACCGTGACCACATAGGTCACGACCACACCGAACCCGCCGAAGAACACGTGGGCCACAACCACTCGAAGGTGCCCCGGGTCGCCTGGCTGCTCTTCCTCCCCG
>NZ_JAENRY010000487.1 GCF_016612545.1 Streptomyces sp. MBT65
ACCGGAATGGCCGCCCACCCCGGACTGCCCTTCCCCGCCCGCCTGTTGGACTCCTCGCTGTGGGTCGCCGAGGTGGTCTACCGCCCCCTGGAGACCCAACTGCTCAGCCTGGCCCGCGCGTTAGGCTGCGCCACCCTCGACGGCGGCGGCATGGCGGTCTTCCAGGCAGCCGACGCCTTCCGCCTGTTCACCGGCCGCGAGCCGGACACCACGCGGATGCTGACCGACATCGCGGAACTGGCCGGTGCGGTGCCCACGCCGAAATAGCCCTGTAACCGGCCCCGCCCGCCCCGAAATCGAGAGGTACCCCGATGCGTACATCCATCGCCACCGTCTCCCTCAGCGGCTCCCTCACCGAGAAGCTCGCTGCTGCCTCCCGGGCCGGGTTCGACGGTGTGGAGATCTTCGAGAACGACCTCCTTGCCAGCCCCCTCGGCCCGGAGGAGATCCGCGCCCGGTGCGAAGATCTCGGGCTGTCGATCGACCTCTATCAACCCATGCGGGACATCGAGGCGGTCCCCGAGGCGGAGTTCGTCCACAATCTGCGCCGTGCCCGGCGCAAGTTCGAGTTGATGCGCAGGCTCGGTACCGACACCGTGCTCGTCTGCTCAAGCGTCTCGCCGCTCGCCGAGGACGACGACGCCCTCGCTGCGGACCAGCTCGGCCAACTCGCTGATCTCGCGCAGGAGTTCGGGGTCCGGGTCGCCTACGAGGCGCTCGCCTGGGGGCGGCACGTCAGTACGTACGACCATGCGTGGCGCATCGTCGAGGCGGCCGGTCACCCCGCGCTCGGCACCTGCCTGGACAGCTTCCACATCCTCTCCCGGGGTTCCGATCCCAAGGGCATCGAGGACATCCCCGGTGAGAAGATCTTCTTCCTCCAGCTCGCCGACGCCCCGCTGCTCGCGATGGACGTCCTGCAGTGGAGCCGCCACTACCGCTGCTTCCCCGGCCAGGGCGGCTTCGACGTCGCCGGACTCGTCCGGCACGTCCTGAGCGCCGGCTACGACGGCCCGCTCTCGCTGGAGGTCTTCAACGACGTGTTCCGGCAGGCGGAAGCGGGCCCGACCGCGGTCGACGCCCACCGCTCGCTGCTCGTCCTCCAGGAGACGGTCGGTCTCTCGCGGCTCCCCGCCCCCGTCGTCCCCACGGGCATCGCCTTCGCCGAACTCGTCACGCCCGACGCCGAACCCGTCTCCGCCCTGCTCGGCGCCCTCGGCTTTGCCCGCACCGCCCGCCACCGCAGCAAGCCGGTCGACCTGTGGCAGCAGGGCGAGGCCCGCATCCTGGTCAACACCGGCCCCGCCGTACGACGGGACGGCACCGCGCTCGCGGCGATCGGACTGGAATCCCCCGACCCCCAGGGTGCGGCCCGCCGCGCCGAGGCCCTCCTCGCGCCCGTCCTGCCACGCCGCCGCGCACCCGAGGACGCCCCGCTCGAAGCGGTCGCCGCACCGGACGGCACGGAACTCTTCTTCTGCGCCCCGACCGCCCCGACCGCCCCGACCGCTACGACCGTCACGACCGCCCCCGAACTCCCCGGCTGGCGCGCCGACTTCACCGACACCACCGCTCAACCGCCCCCGGGCACAGGCGTCCACCGCATCGACCACCTCGCCCTCACCCAGCCCTGGCACCACTTCGACGAGGCAACTCTCTTCCACCGCACCGTCCTTGGACTCGACGCCCAGGAGAGCGTCGACGTCGCCGACCCCTACGGCCTGCTCCGCAGCCGCGCCGTCACCACCCCCGACGGCAGCGTCCGTATCGCCCTGAGCGTCGGCGCGGCCCCGACCGAGGACGACACCCACGCCCAGCACATCGCCCTCGCCGCAAGGGACTTGGTCGCGGCGGCCCGCACCTTCCAGGAACGGGGCGGCCGGTTGCTGCGGATGCCCGCGAACTACTACGACGACCTCGCGGCCCGATTCGACCTCACCGAGGGCGAGTTGGAGACGTACCAGAGCCTCGGCATCCTCTACGACCGGGACGCCGGCGGCGAGTTCCGGCACTGCTACACCCGTACCGTCGGGCGGGTCTTCTTCGAACTCGTCCAGCGCGACGGCGACTACCGCGGCTACGGCGCCCAGAACGCGCCGGTGCGGCTGGCCGCCCAGCGCGCCGCGAAGCTCCTCACTGGCGGCTGACGGTCCTGGTCACACCGGTGACGACCGTCGTGGCCAGGATCCAGCCGGTGATGATCAGGGCGTAGGCGAGGTACTGGTACCAGCCGGCCGGCGCGAACGCCTCCTCCTGGCCGAAGGAGATCACCGGCAGCAGCAGGTCGAGCGTGTAGAACACCGGGTTGAAGTGCGGTGCCTCGGACGGCTTGAGGGCGTGCGGGTGATGCAGGCCGTACGCGACGGAGCCGATCGCCAGCAGCGACAGCAGCCAGCCGCAGGCGCGCAGCGGGCGGAAGCCGTAGCCGACGGTGGCGTCCTGGACGTAGCCCCAGACACGGGCGTACCGCGGGAGGGTGCCGCGCAGGCGGCGCTGTTTGGCGAGTTGGACGCGGCGGGCGGCGAAGTCGTCACCGGTGCGGCGGTAGGCACCGGCCAACTGCTCGTAGGCGTGCGGAACATAGCCGTCGCCGTCCTGCTCCAGCATGGTCAGGCGGCGCTCGGCCGGCTCGTGGGGGATGAGCGAGGTGTAGACGAGGCTGGTGAGGTACACCTGGCCCGGCACCACCTGCGGCTCCAGCAGCAGCACGTCGATCTGCGCACTGCGCAGCACCACACCCCCCTCGACGGGCGGACTCTCCCGCAGCCAGAGCTCCCCGATGGTGGCGCTGCTCGCCAGCAGCGCGGAGCTGCCCGGGTTCGACAGGGTGCTGTACGACAGGTCGAGGCGGCCCGCGATCCGGGCGCCGCGCAGCCCGACCCAGCCCTCGACCCGGGCCTGCCGGAGCAGGATGTTGCCCTCCACGACGAGTACTTCGGCGTCGATGGCGGAGCCCCCGGGGTTGGACAGGTGCGTCGTGTTGAAGTTGACCGACCCGGCGACACTCGCGCCGCTGAGCCGTATCTGACCGTGGGTGCGCAGCCCGGCTGCCCGCAGGTCGTCGCCGATGGCGGCCTGGTTGAGCTGGAGCACCGGCTCCTCCGCGTCCGGCGCGATGATCTCCGAGCTCTCCATGAACAGGCTGCCGGCGATCTTCGCCCCGGCGAGCCGCACCACTCCCCGGAACCGGGACCGTGTCATCCGCAGCACGCCGTCCACCCGCATCGCATGGGCGGTCAGCCCGGGCAGCACGGACTCGCTGAGGTTGAGCTCGCGCAGGCGGGAGGCGTAGAAGCGGGGTACCTCGTCGAAGTAGCAGTTCCGCAGCCGGACGGGGTGGTCGATCGTCGCGTACTGCAGATCGAGCATGCCGACGACCCGGGCGCCCGCCACACTCAGGGACGCTATCTCCCCCGCTTCCTGGGGCCCGTTGAGCACCAGCGCCCGCAACACCTCGGCGCGGACGATCCGTTCGGGCCCCCAGTCGCCGCCGAGGGCGATGTCCTCGTCCGGTGCCGTACGGAAGTCCACGGAATCGCCCAACGGGAAGGCCCGCCAGACCTCTTGCTCGGCCTGTGTCAGATCGTTGATCTCCATCAAGCGGGACTCTAGCCGCGCACCGGCCGCGCGCCCAGAGGACGACCGCGGCCCGGACCGCACGTGCAGATCGGGGTCGGGTACGGCCCCGGTGATGCCCGCGAGTTCGGCGGTGCGTATCGCGCGGTCGAGCGGGCTGCTCAGGGCGAGTGCGAAGGTCCGGCCCGCCAGGAGCGGGGCGAGGGACTTGGCCTGTTCCTCGCCGTGCCGGGTGAGGGGCAGGTCGGTCCAGCTGGTGTGCTGGCCCGACACGCTCCACTCCGTCTCGCCGTGGCGGACCAGCAGAAGATCCCCCACGGCGCGCCTACTTGGTCTCGACGGCGTGGCCGCCGAACTGGTTGCGC
>NZ_JAENRY010000488.1 GCF_016612545.1 Streptomyces sp. MBT65
ACCCCCTCCCGCCGCAGCCCCGCCCGATGGATCTTGTTCGTCGCGGTCACCGGCATCCGCCGCACCACCCGCACGAACCGGGGCGCCATCTTGGTCCCCAGGTCCGGCTGGGCCAGCAGGAACTCCCCGAAGGCGAGGGGGTCGAAGGTCCCGGCGATCGTCGCCATGACCTGGTCGCCGGTCACCGGGTCCGGTACCGCGTAGACCGCCACGGCGTCGGCGCCCGGGTAGCGGGAGAGGATGTTCTCGATCATCGCGGCGGCGAGGTTCTCGCTGTCGACGCGGAGGCGGTCGTCGGTGCGGCCGGCGAAGTAGAGGTAGCCGTCGGTGTCCCGGTAGAAGAGGTCGCCGGTCCAGTACCAGCCCGCCCTGCGACGTTCCGCGTCCGCCTCCGGGTTGCGCCAGTACCCCTCGAAGGGGTTGGCGCCGCGGTTCACCAACTCCCCTATCGCATCAGCCCCGTTGAGCAGCCGGCCGGCCGAGTCGAACTCCGCCGGCGGGCACTCCTCGCACGTCTCCGGATCGAGTACGGCGAGCCCGGGCGCCGCCCGCCCGACCGCCCCGGACGGTGTCCCCGGCGACCACTGCACCGCCGCCCCGCCTTCCGAGGACCCGTACCCCTCCACCAGCCGCACCCCGAACCGCCGCTCGAACGCCGCCGCGTCCACCGCCCCCGCCTCCGTGCCGAAGCCCATCCGCAGCGGGTTGTCCCGGTCGTCGGGACGTTCCTCCGTGGCCAGGACGTACTGCACCGCACGGCCGACGTAGGTGAAGTACGTGGCCCCGTACCTTCGTACGTCGTCCAGGAAGCGGGATGCCGAGAACCTCCGGCGCAGCGCCACCCCCGCCCCGGCCGCCAGCGCCGGTGCCCAGTCGGCGATCACCGCGTTGCCGTGGAACATCGGCATGCAGATGTAGTGCACGTCCTCCGGGAGAACGCCGAAGCTGCCCACCAGCGAGGCTCCGGCGGCGGCCAGGCGGCCCTGCGTGCAGATCGCGGCCTTCGGGGCGCCGGTGGAACCGGAGGTGAAGTAGAGCAGGACGCGGTCGTCCGGGGTGGCGCGGGAGAAGGCGTCAGGGCGCGCGTCCGCATACGGGGCGAGCAGGTCGTCGTAGGACTGAGTGTCCGTCACCAAGACGCGTACGCCGGGGAGTTGGAGGTTCTCCAGCAGAGGGAGACGGCCGCTTTCCGTCACCAGTACCCGGCACTCCGTGTGCAGGATGTCGCGGGCCAGCTCGGGGCCGCGGCGGGTGGGGTTGATGCCGGCCACGGCCGCGCCCGCGAGGGCCGCCGCGCTCAACCACAGGGGATATTCAGGGGTGTTGTCGAGCAGTACGCCGACATGGGGTGGGGCGCCCGGTGGCAGCAGGTCCGTGAGGAGGGCCGCCCTGGCCGCGGCGCCGGACGCCACCTCGTGATGGGTGAGCATCCGGTGCTCGCACCACAGCCCGGGGCGGTGGTCGCCCCACCGCGCCTGGACGAGTTCCGCGACGGTACGCCTCCTGGACTCCATGGAGGCGCAGGATAGTTGACGTACCGTCAGATATGGAGACTACGAACCCATGAAGTCGAACATCTTGTGGGCCACGAGGATGAAGACGACACAGAAGGCGACGATCACGCCGAAGAACACCAGCATGCAGCCCGCGCCCGCCGCGAGCTTCCCCCGGGACGGGGCGTGCGCGGTGGCCCGCTCGGGGTGATCGGCCGCGTAGTACACGGTGACGATGTCGCCCTCCAGGGTCGTGCCCGGCCCGTTCCGCTCCTCGAACCTGACCGTACGGCCCTCGCGCGTCCTGAACTCGTAGACGTGGTGCAGTGACGTCGACACCATGGTGTCCCCGGCGCCGCCGCTGGTCGTCGTGTACGTCCGCAGACAGCGGGCCTCGGCCGTGAGCCCGCTGCTCCAGGCACTGTTGACCTGGCGCGAGCGGCGGATCACGGCGGTCGCGCCGAGCGCCACGATGGCGATCATGAGCAGTGGCGCGATGTAGAACAGCGCTTCCATGGTGTCCCCCGAGGTCAAGTACCGCTTGGTGGAGGGAACCTACCCCCGGGGGATGCCGCGCTGTCTCAAGCAATGCTCAGAACCTCAGGCTCAGAAGGTCACATCCGAGCACGAGTAGAACGCGTTGGTCGTGTCCGCGATCGTCCACACCGCGACGATCACATGGTGACCGGAGAGGCCGGACGGGAGCGTGCCGCTGTGGGAGATGATGGACGACGAGGGGCGCTGGCCGTTGTAGGGGACGGTGAGGAACGGGGTGGTGTTGAGGTCCGAGCGGGCCAGGTTGTGGTTCTGGTTCCAACCCGCCTTGGTGACGTAGTACTTGAAGTCCGTCGTCGCGTGGATCGCCGTGAACTGCCAGCGGAAGGTGTACGACTGACCACCCGTCACCTTCGTCGTCGGCCACGCGGCGCCCGACGGAGCCTTCGGCGCGCTGAGTTGGCCGAAGCGGCTGATCCCGCCGTTGCAGATCTGGCCGTCGGCGGGACCGGCGGCCGGGAAGCCCTTGGGGCCCTCGACGCTCTGCGGCTCGTACTGGATGTCACCGCAGTTCGTCACCGTGCCGTTGGCGCAGAGCTTCTGCCTGCTGACGGGAAGGTCGGTGTAGCCGTGACTGCTCGCGGCCCCGGACGAGAGCACGATGGCCCCGGCCGTGGTGAGCCCGAGCACGCCCGCGTACCACTTGGTCTTTTTGCGCATGCTGCCGCTCCTGGAGAACGTGTGGGGAGTTCCGTGAGCCGTGCAGGTCTAGACCAAGTCCCAGATTATTGCCCCTACTTGACTGTGTCCATACCAAAAGCCGTGTCCGTGTTCGTCTCCGGCTCCGGCTCCGTCACGGCGCGGCTTCTCCCCGTCCCGAACAGAACGCGACCGTCAAGTCCTTCACGAGCACCTTGCGTTCGTAGTCGTCCAGCTCCACCAGACCCCGCATGGTCAGCCGGGTGACGGTGTCCTCCACCGAGTCGACCACCGAGGTGAGCATCGTCGCGCGCTGCTGCGCGTCCAGCGTGGCGATCCGGCGGCGGGTCATCGCGGCGGCGACCTCCGGGGCGTACTCCACGCGCACCGGCCGCACCGAGAACACCTCGATTCCGACCGGCGCCGAGTCCGCCGCGACCAGCCGGGTCAGGGCGTCGACGGCCAGGTCGGCCGCGCCCTTCGCGCCACCGCCCGGCACCTCCACCGGCACCCGGGCCAGCGCCGCCTCCACGCACTCGCGCAGATACGTCTCGTGGTCCTCGACCCCGAGCGTGGCCCGCGCGGTGTCCCGCACCCGCCACACCACGAGCACGACGACCCGCAGCGCCACCCCGTTCGCGTCGGCCGCCGGCATCGGCTCACCGCGCCAGTGCCGCAGCCGTACGTCGACCCGGCGGCGCAGCAGCAGCGGGTTGACCCACATCAGACCGGTGCGCCGGACGGTCCCCCGGTACCGCCCGAACAGACCGAGCACCCAGGCCCGTCCGGTACGGCCCCGGGCCAGCCCCCCGAAGCCGAACAGCCCGAGTGCGCCCGCCCCGGCGTACGCGGCCCACTGCGCGGGGCCGCAGGCCGGCACCGGCCTGGGTGCTCGGTCTGTTCGGGCGGTACCGGGGGACCGTCCGGCGCACCGGTCTGATGTGGGTCAACCCGCTGCTGCTGCGCCGCCGGGTCGACGTACGGCTGCGGCCGCCGAGCCGGTACCGGCGAGCACGCCCGCCGAGCCGGGGAGCACCCGGGCGGGGCGCTCGACCAGCTCGGGGTCGACCTCCGGGGCCGGGCGCGGCTTGGCCGGGAGGGGGCGGCGGAAGCGCGGCTGTTCGCCGGTGCCCTGTCTGCGGCCCACGACGGCGGGTCTGAGCGGCACCGACACCGGGTCGGGTTCGTCGCGGAACAGCAGGTGGACGGGGATCTCGGTGGTCGCCTCGTTCTGGATGAGCCGTGCGGGACGGGTCTGCCCCTCGGGCGGCCCCACCGGTTCCTCGTTCTCGGGCGTCTGTGATGTGGTCGTCGTATTCATGCGTGCCTCCAGCCTCCGCGCCAGATACGCCATGACAGTGCTTGGGTTGATGGGGACGTGGGTCTACGAGAAGAGACGGCGCCAGGTCTCCGGGCCCGGGTAGCCGTCCGCCGCGCCGCCCCGCCAGCCCTGGGCGCGCTGGAAGGC
>NZ_JAENRY010000489.1 GCF_016612545.1 Streptomyces sp. MBT65
TAGGTGTCGGGGCGCACGTCGGCGAAGACGGGGGTGGCGCCGACGTGCGCCCCGACACCTACACCGTCGACCCGCGGGCGGTCGCCGACCTGGTGACCGCCCGCACCGCCGGGATCGTCGCGGTCGACACGGTGGGCCTGCCCGCCGACTACACCGAACTGCAGGAGATCGCCGACCGCCACGGCCTGTTCCTGGTGGAGGACGCCGCCTGCGCCGTCGGCGCCACCTACCAGGGCCGCCGGGCGGGCGCGCTGGCGGAGGTGGGCTGCCTGTCCTTCCACGGCCGCAAGGGCGCCAGCAGCGGCGAGGGCGGCGCCCTGCTCGCCGCCGATCCGAAGATCGGGGCGGACGCGCGGCTGCGCTCGTCCTTCGGCATCGGCAGCATCTTCGACATGGGCAACGTCGTCGGCCTGCCGATCCCGGTGTTCACCGAGATCGGCTACAACTTCAAGCTGTCCGACATCGCCGCCGCCATCCTCGAGGTGCAGCTGGGCCGGATCGGCGAACTTCTGGACCGCCGCGCCGCCGTCGCCGCCCAGTACGGCGAACTCCTGGCCGGCGAGGACCTGCTGACGCTGCCGCACGTGCCCGCCGACCGCACCCACGCCTGGCAGACCTACATGGTCACCCTGGATGAGCGGGTGGACCGGGGGGCGGTGGCCACCGCGCTGCGCGGCCAGGGCATCGGCTGCGGGCACGGCACGTTCGCCGGCCACACCCAGCCCGTGTTCCAGGCGCAGCAGCGCTGCCCCGTCTCCCTCGACCTGGCCACCCGCCAGCTCGCGATCCCCATGCACGCCGAGCTGACCGAGGACCAGGTCACCCGCGTCGCCGGTGCCCTGCGCACCGCGGTCCGCACCCACACCGGCACGGCCGCCGCCCGCCGCGCCGCGTAGACCCGTTGCCACGGCCCCTGCGGCTCCCGCACATCGCCCACCCGCAGCGTGCCTCCGAAGGAGACACACCCCTTTGGCTTCGCTCCCTCTTGAAGAAGAGGGAGCTTCTCACGGCTCGCGCCGTGGGGTTTTCTGCTTCGATGCCGACTGCCCGCCCGGAGTGCTCCGTTGAGGTCTTGCACCGGCTCCACAGACAGATGCCGCCAGCCCGGCGGCCAGAAGGTTCTTCGCCGCGTTCACGTCCCGGTCGTGGACCGTCCCGCAGTCACACGTCCACTCACGGACATCGAGCGGTATCTTCGCCCGCACGGTGCCGCAGCGGGAGCACAGCCTGGAGGAGGGGAACCAGCGGTCCACGACCACGAGGTTCCTTCCGTACCAGGCACATTTGTACTCCAGCATCGCCCGCATCTCGCGCCAGGCCGCATCACTGACAGCGCGGGCGAGACCACGGTTTTTGACCATGTTGCGCACGGCCAGGTCCTCGATCACGAGCGTTTGGTTTTCACGCACGAGTCGGGACGTCAGCTTGTGCAGGCCATCGCGCCTGCGGTCGGCGATGCGGGCATGGATGCGGGCGACCTTGCGCCGGGCCTTGGCCCGGTTGGTTCCCTTGCCCCCGGCCTTGCGGGACAGTTCCCGCTGGGCCTTGGCGAGACGGGCACGGTCGGCACGTTCGTGCCGAGGATTGGTGATCTTCTCCCCGGTGGAGAGGGTCATCAGGTGGGTCAGGCCCGCGTCGATCCCTGCCGCCGCATTCGTGGCGGCCAGCGGCTGCACGCCCGGATCGCGGCACAGCAGCGAGACGAACCAGCGTCCCGCCGCGTCCTGCGAGACGGTCACTGTCGACGGGCTCGCGCCTTTGGGCAGGGGCCGGGACCACACGATCGCCACAGGCTCGGCCATTTTCGCCAGCCGCAGCTCACCGTCCCGGAAGCGGAACGCGCTGGTCGTGTACTCCGCGCTCCTGCGGGACTGCTTCCGGCTCTTGAAGCGCGGGTAGCCGGCCCGCTTGGCGAAGAAGAGGGTGAACGCCGCCTGCACGTGCCGAAGCGCCTGCTGCAGCGGGACTGACGACACCTCGTTGAGGTAGGCCAGCTCCTCGCTCCTCTTCCACGCCGTCAGCATCGCGGAAGAGGCGTTGTAACCGACCCGTTCCTGCCGTGCCCACGCCTCGGTACGGGCTGCGAGCGCCAGGTTGTAGACCTTCCGCACGCACCCGAACGTGCGCGACAGCTCAGCTGCCTGCGCGTGGGTCGGATAGAAGCGGTACTTGAACGCCCGCTTCACGTGAGTGGCCACGGCCACAAACTAACGCGTCAGCAGGCAGCCGTCTGAGGACAGTTGCCGGTGACCCGGTAAACCGCCCTCATGTCGAACGACTGCCTCTGCCCTGTGCAGGAGTCCGTTTTCCCCTCCGCGCCAAAAGGGGCGGAGTATCCACGGAGGAATCAGATGAAGGGCTCCACCGCCTACCGATCGATCCAACAACGCGGCCTGCACATCGGCCTCCTGCCCGAGACGGCCGCGGCCGTGAACCCCTCGACGCCGATCACCCTGGACCACGACCTGGACGTCCTGCCCGAGGCGGGCCGCCGGCTGACGGTCGGCCAGTACGCCGGGCACGTCGAGGACCTGGCCGCCCGCCTGTGGGCGGGCGGGGTACGGCCCGGCGAGCACGTGGTGATCTACAAGACGGCCAACGCCGACCACTGGATGCTGGCCTGCGCCGTCTCCCGGATCGGCGCGGTCGTGGTGAACCTCTCGCCGGCCCTGGACGCGGCAACCGTGGGCGTCCTGCTGGGCCGCCTGGGCGGCCCGACGCTGCTCACCGACGGCCCCACCCTGGACCGCCTGGCCGGGGTGGACCTGGCCGGTCTCACCCGCCGGGTGGTCACCTCGGCCGCCGACCGCCCCGGCACCGTCTCGCTGGCCGGGCTGGCGGGCGCGCCGCGGGTGCGGCCGGTGCTGCGGGGCCTGGACGAGGCCGCCGTCGTCACCCACACCTCCGGCACCACCGGCATCCCCAAACTCGTCGTCCACACCCCCCGCACCCAGGCCGTGCGGCTGGTGCCGCAGTGGCGGCTGCTGGCCCTGCTGCGCCGCCGGGAGACCGTCGCCATCCACGTGCCCTTCGTCCACTCCCGGATGGTCGCGGCGATGTCGCTGGCGCTGCTGCGGCAGTACCCGGTGCTGCTGCTGCGCGAGAACGACCCCGCCGTCGTCGCCGAACACCTGCTGGCCCACCGCCCGGCCCTCGTCGAGGCGCTGCCCAACTCCCTGATGGAGTGGGAACACCTCACCCGCGACCCGAGGATGCCGTTCGCGTCGGTGAAGGTCTTCTCCAGCACCTTCGACGCCATCCACCCCGCCACCATGAGCCGGCTGCTGAAGGCCTCGGCCCGCCGCGGCGCCCTGTTCTTCCAGATCTACGGCCAGAGCGAGGTCGGCCCGGCCGTGGGCCGCGCCTATCTGCGCCCCTTCGCCCACAAGGCCAACGGCCGCTGCGTGGGCTGGCCCATGCCCCGCGGCGCGGCCCGGATCCGCGTCGTGGGCAAGGACGGGAAACGCCCCACCGAGTCCCGCCCGGGCCGCATCCAGGTCGCCTGGCCGGGCCTTGCCCGGACCTACCACGGCGAGCAGGAGCGCTACGACAGCAACCGCGACGGCGAGTGGTGGGGGACCGGCGACGTCGGCTACGTCACCCGCCTGGGCTGTCTGCACCTGCTGGACCGGGAGGTCGACATGATCCCCGGGGTGCGCAGCTCCCTGCAGATCGAGGACGTCGTGCTGGGCGCGCTGGAGGAGCTGAGCGAACTGGTCGTGGTCCAGGGCCCGGCCGGGGAGGCGGTCCCGGTGGTCTGCACCCACGACGACGCCCCCCTGGACCGGGAGCGCTGGCGCACGGCGGCCGCGGCCTTCCCCCAGCTCGCCGACCCCGTGCAGATCCCGCAGGCCGAACTGCCCAGGACCGCCACCCTCAAGGTGCAGCGCCTGGAACTGGCCCGCCGCTTCACCGCTCCGCCCGGGCAGAGCCCCGCGCCCCGCCCCACCGACCCGAAAGGCTGACGCCGTGACACCTCACGCCACGCTCGCCCGGCTGCGCGAGTACATGGTCGGACCCTCGCGGTTCATGAGCCTGCTCGCCAGCTTCGAACTCGGCATCGTCGACGCCCTGCGCGAGCGCCCCGGCCAGAGCGCCGCCGAGCTCGGTGCAGCGGCCGGCACCAAGCCCGACGCCGTGGAACAGCTCCTGTTCCTCCTGGTCAAGGAGGGCTTCGTCGCCCACGACGAGGCGGCCGGCACCTACACCCTCGACGCGCTCGCCGACGTCCCCGTCGCCGACCTGGAGCGGGCCCTGGCCTACATGGACCTGATCAAGGTCACCGCGCTGCGCCAGCTGTTCTACCTCACCGAGTCCGCCCGCACCGGCACCGTCGTCGGCCTGCGCGAGCTCTACGGCGCCGAGGGCACCCTCTACGACGCGGTCGCCGACCACCCGGACCTGAACGAGTCGTGGCTGCGGCTGATGAACGGCGTCACCGCCAACATCGACCCGTGGTTCTTCGACAACATCGACGTCCCGGCCGGCTCCCGGGTCCTGGACGTCGCCGGCAACACCGGCCTGGGCGCCATCCACACCTACCGCCACAAGGCCTCGAAGGGCCTGACGGTGACCACCTTCGACCTGCCCGACAAGGAGGGCGAGGCGCTGGCCAACTTCCGCGCCGAAGGCCTCCAGGAGCAGCTGTCGTTCATCGGCGGCAACGTCTTCGACGAGATCCCCCGGGGCTACGACGTCGTCCTGGTCAAGCACTTCCTGGACATGTTCGACAAGGACGACGTGGTCCGGATCCTGCAGGGCGTCCACAAGTCCCTCGAGGTCGGCGGCACGGTCAACATCCTGGTGCCGGTCTACCCGGAGGACATCAAGGACACCGGCAACTACAACGTCGACTTCTTCCCGGCCTTCTTCATCGGCGCCGCCATGGGCCAGGGCGGCCCGCAGAAACTCTCGGTCTACGAGCGGTGGCTGCGCGAGTGCGGCTTCGAGGTGACCCGCGCCCTCACCCGGGACTCCGCCGACATCCCCCCGGACGTCATCCCCGTCCAGGCCCTCCTGACCGCGGTGAAGACCGCGTAGGAACCGGCCGGCCCCATGGAGACGGAGGTGGAGCAGTCATGAAGGTAGCCGTGTCCGGGACCTACTCCTCGGGCAAGACCTCGACGGTGATGGCGCTGTCGCACTACACCGGCATCCCGCGCTCACTGGCCCGCACCGTCCGGGAGATCATGCCGCAGGCCCTGCCGGGGGTGCGGCTCACGGACGTGACACCGGCCCAGTTCCTCCAGCTCACCCTGCGCCGCCACACCGGCCGCGCGGTCCAGGAGGCCCTGCTCGGCGACGACTTCGTCTCCGACGGGTCCTCCCTGCAGGAGTGGCTCTACGGCGAGGGCCGCCGCCGCTACGGCATGAACCCCAACACCACCGCGGGCGGGGCGCCGCCGGTCGACTCGCCGGAGATGGTGTTCTTCGGCGAGGTCGTCGAGCAGTACGGGCAGGCCTTCAGACAGCACGTCAAGGCCACCTACGACGCCTACGTCCACCTGCGCCACGAACTGCCGCTCGCCCCCGACGGCCACCGGCCGATGAACGACGCCTTCCGCGCGAGCGTCGACCGGATGCTGCTGGCCACCCTGGAGGAACTGCGCATCCCCTGCCACGTGGTCGGCGGCCCGATGGCCGACCGGCTGGAGACCATCACCGGGATCTTCGGGTGGACACCGGTCATGAGCACGGCCGAGGCCATCGAGCTGGCCCGCCGGGAGTACGGCCGCCAGGACTTCCGTATGGAGCACGAACGGGCCCCGGCACACCCATGAACCACCCCGCCCTCTCGGCGTCCGGAGGAGGACACCCGATGCCCGCACCATCCCCGCCCCGGCCGCTGGTGGCCGTCGCCTACCATTCCGGCCGCGGCCACACCGACGTGCTGGCCCGCTCCGTCCGGGCCGGCGCACGGTCCGCGGGCGCCGAGGTGAGCATGGTCGGCGTCGGCGCCATGGACGACGCCGCGTGGGACAGCCTCGACCGCGCCGACGCGATCGTCTTCGGGGCCCCCACCTACATGGGGTCGGCGTCGGGAGCGTTCCACGCCTTCGCCGAGTCGACCAGCAGGCGCTGGGCGCGCCAGGCCTGGAAGGACAAACTCGGCTCGGGGTTCACGATCGGCGCCTGCAAGGCGGGCGACAAGGACTCCACCCTCGGCTACTTCGCGACCCTGGGCGCCCAGCACGGCATGATCTGGGTCAGCCTCGGCCTGCTCCCGGGCTGGCATCTGAGCCACGAGAGCGAGAACGACCTCAACCGGCTCGGCTACTTCAACGGCGCCGCCGCCACCGCGCCCGGCGACCTCCCCGCCGACGCCGTGCACAAGGCGGACATCGCCACCGCCGAACACCTCGGCGAACGCGTGGCCCGCCTGACCGCAATCCACCTCGCCGGACACGCGGCCCTGGCCACCACCCGGCCCGCCGCCCCGATCACCTGACCCGCCGGCACCCCGGGCCGCAACGCCGGGGCGACCGCGACCACGTCTCCCGCAGGGGTTTCTCACTGCCGGGGACGCCCTGACTGTCTACTGCCGGGCCTGCCGGGCCTGCCGGGCCTGGCAGGTTCCCGGCGACACGGGACACGGGACACGGGCACGGATCCGCCCGGGGGAGAGCACCACGCGCAGAGACCTTCGCCCCGGGGGATTCCGCACGCTGCGACACCCTTCCCGGCGGCACTGCGTCCCACCCCCACCGCGTGCCGGCCGGCCCGCCGGGTCGGAGGGGGCCACGCGGCGGCCACGGCCGGGCCCCCTCAGCAGCGGCCAACTGCCAAGACCCGCAGCCGATTCACGCCCTCGCCCGCGCCTACGCGCCGCACCCGTCGGCCGCCCGCGCACGGGCCGTGCGCCCCTCCGTACCAGGACAGCCACGCCCCATCGCCGGGGCCGTCACCGCGGACGCGGCGGACGGGCCGGCCGTTCCCGCCGTCGAACCCGGAGGGGCCGGTCTCCCGGCGGGAACAGGAGCACCTGTGTCATCCCTGCACCTCGCGTCCATCGACGACTTCCTCGGCCCGCGCGAGGGCCGGTTCCTCGGCGGTTCCTCGGCGAGGGATTCAAACGGGTCGAACACTCGCTGACCGACCTCACGATCACCCCCGCCACTGCCACCACCGCGGCCGGCGGCGGTGCGGGCATCCGGGCCACGGCCCATCTCGCGCTGCCCGCCGCCTGGTCCCGCAAGGGCGACCGGTATCCGACCCCTCATCTCAGCTCCCTCGACGTGATGCTCTTCGCCGCCCGGCTCACCGGCCTGTACGCCGCCCACGCCTGCTCGCCGGCGCCCGGCGCCCGTTTCGAGGTGTGCCGTGTCGACATCAAGGCCGGCTCGCGTCCGGACGAGGAGGGACTGGAGAGCTTCCCGGTCGAGGGCCGGCTCGTGGCGGCCGAGAGCACGGGGCCGCTGTGGTCGACCACCCTGGACTGCCGTATCGGCTCGCTGTCGGCCCGGGTGCACGCCCGGCACGGCCCGGGCCGCCGCCCGCCGCTCCCGCCCCGCTCGTACTACCTGGCGGAGGAGCTGCCCGGGCCGTGGAACGACGCGCCCTACGGCGTCCCGCACGGCGCGCGCCGGCAGTTGCTCACCGGTGTGCGGGTTGGCGGCGGGGGAGGGGAGGATCCGCGGGCGTCGGCCCGGGTCGAGCTGGTCCCGGACGGCCTGCCGGCCACCATGATCGACGCGTTCGTCGCCGTCATGCAGCTGGGCCAGGTCCTGCTCTACACCCTGGACGGCGTCGAGCGCGCCGACAGCAACAACCTGTGGATGCGGCGCACCCGCGTCACGGCCGACGACGGTGCCGGTGTCCCGCAGGAGGCGGGCGGTGTGGTGACGGCCCGGCTGGGACGGGCCCGGCTGCTGCGCGCCGCCTCCGGCACCTGGCGTACGGCGGAGGTGAGCGGCGCCCTGGGCGGTGTGCGGGCGTGGGCCTCGGTGGCGCACCTGCTCGCCTCCCCGTCCCCGGACCCGGCCCCGGGCGTGAGCCGGGCCGACAGCGCCCGCTGAACCCCGAGC
>NZ_JAENRY010000048.1 GCF_016612545.1 Streptomyces sp. MBT65
GGGTGGGGTTGACGCGTACGAGGCGGGCGTGGGGGCTCTGGCGGGTGAGGTGTTCGCCCGGCCATCGGATGACGCCGGGGGTGTTGAATCCGGCGCCGAACTCGAGGATGAGCAGGCGGGTTCCGGCGGTGGTTCCCAGCCAGTCCTGGAGGCGGCGGCCCGCGGGGAGATAGGGGTCGTCGACGAACTCGGGGCCGATACGGAGGTTGATCTCGACCTCGCCGCCGCAGTTCGGGCAACGGGGCAGGGGACCGGTCACGGCGCCGGTTGCCGGGTCGTACGCGGCGAGGAGCTGTGCGACGAGGGGACGGCTGTCCCAGGTGGTCGGGGTACAGGGGGTCGTGCACTGGTAGCGGCCGTAGTCGCCCTGCGGGGTGAAGATCCGGTCGGGGGCGAAGCCGTTGCGGGCGAAGAGAGCGTCCACGTTGGACGTCATCACCCAGTGGTCCTTGCCGGCGACGAGGGAACTCAGTTGCTGGTAAAGGGGGTTGGGGCGTGAGGAGAAGCGGATGTCGTCGATGTGGACGGCCCAGTAACCCCACCACAGCTCGGGCGGCAGGGGTACGCCGACGAGGTAGCGGGAGCGCAGGCCGAGGCGGTGCAGGGCAGGGAAGAGTTCCCGGAAGCGGTCTTCGTCGCCGTAGTCGTATCCGGCGGCGGCGCTGAGTCCGGCACCGGCGGTGATCAGGACGCGGTCGGCCTCGCCGAGCCAGGTGTGTATCGTCCCGGCGGCGGCTTCCAGGTCGAAGGTGGGCTCGTTCATCGGGGCTGGTTTCCTTCGGTCAGTGCCTGCACGTACGCGGCGCGGTCGTCGTCCGCGTACACGTTGAAGACCACGCGGTCGAACCGCCCGGGGTGGAGGTCGAGCCAGTCGGCCACGGTGTTGAGGGCGATGCGGGCGGCGGGCGCCTTGGGGTAGCCGAAGACGCCGGTGCTGATGCCGCAGAACGCCACGTTGCGCAGGCCGCTCACGTCGGCGGCGAGGTCGAGGCAGGCGCGGTACGAGGCCGCCAGTGCGTTCCGGTGCTGCGGGAGCACGGGGCCGTCGACGATCGGGCCGACGGTGTGCAGGACGTGGCGTGCGGGCAGGTGGTAGCCGCGGGTGATCTTGGCTGTGCCGGTCGGCTCGGGGTGGCCTTGGAGGGACATGATCGTGTCGCAGTCGGCGCGAAGGCGGGGGCCCGCCGCGGCGTGCAGGGCGTTGTCGATGCATGCGTGCATCGGGGCGAAGCAGCCGAGCAGGGCGCTGTTGGCGGCGTTCACGACGGCGTCCGCGCGGAGGGTGGTGAGATCGCCCTGCCACAGCACCGTGCGGTCGGCGGCCCGGTAGGTGGTGTGGGGGAGCGTGTCACGGACGGTGGGCAGCGAGGCGGCGTCGGTGGTGTCGCGTGCCAGGCGTTCGCCGGCCAGGAGCGTGTCCAGCACGCGGGTGGTCCCGGTCGGCAGCGGGGCGGGCTCCCGGAGCGTCAGCACCGCGCGCAGGAGCCGCCGGGCAGCGGCGTCGTCGATCCGGTCCGCGGCGCCGCGGTGCAACCCGGCCTTCGCCGCTGCCGGGTCGTCGGCCAGCAGGGCGAGCGCCTCGCGTACCAGGCCGGCGGACCGGTCGCCAGGGTCGTGGTCGGCGTCGGGGCCGAACGGCTCGTCCAAGGCGACAGTGGTTCGGTAGGCGGCGAGCGGCAGCGGGGTCGGGTACACGGGGTCCTCCGGACGGTGAGCTCGTGACGGGTCGATGCGGTAGGGGTCCGCCGAAGAGCGCGCCACCGTGCCCTCCCGGGTCGGGCAGGGCACGGTGGACGAGTGAGGGCCCCTCAGACGGGTTCGAGGGTTCCGGTGTGGAGTTCGGCGACGCGGCCGTCCCCCGTCTCGTAGGTCCAGAAGGCGTGGACCGTAAGGGTGTTGAGGTTCATGAGGTGGGTGACCGTCATGCCGGACTTCTCTGCCCAGCCGAGCATGAACAGGCCGGGGGTCACCTCGGCGGTGTGCAGGGTGACGGTCTCCTCGGAACCCTCGGTCGGGCCTTCGAGGGTCTCGTAGCGGAGGGTGGTGCCGTCGGCCGCGTAGGTGTTGCGGAAGACGACCCCGTTGTCGACGCGGAAGACGAAGGTCTTCCCGGCGTAGGTGAGCTCACTCATCGCGTTGTCTCCTTGCGGACGGCGCGCGGCTTCAGAACAGGCCGTTGGTGTGGGGCAGTTCGGCGGGGATCGGGGAGATGACGTCCCAGTGCTCGACGATCTTGCCGTCCTGGACGCGGAAGAGGTCGTAGTAGGCGACGGGGACGCCGAACTCGCCCTCGGACTGGAGCAGGACGAAGTCGCCCTCGGCGATGACCTTGTGGACGGTCCTGTAGACGAGGTTCTTGCCCTGCTCGGCCCACTTCGCGGCAGCGGCACCGAAGCCGTCGAGGCCGTCGGCGGCCTGCGGGTTGTGCTGGTCGTACGTCTCGGTGGAGATGTAGTCGGTGAGCACCGAGTAGTCGGCGCCGACCAGGACCTTCTGCGCGAACTCGGCGACCAGGGCCCGGTTGGCCTCGGTCTCCTCGGGCGCGGTGACCTCGGTGGGTCCATCGGTCTGCGAGCGCCCGGAGGCGGTGTCCTTGACCTGCGGGGTCAGGGCGTCCCAGTGCTCGGCGAGCTTGCCGTCGGCGTCGACGCGGAAGACGTCGAAGGCGACCAGCGGGTCCGGCCCGAAGCCGTGGTACGTGCCGTGCAGGGCGACCAGGTCTCCGTCGGCGATCACCCGGGCGCCCTCGTAACCGAAGCCCTCCGGCAGGCCCGCGACCAGTTGGCGCAGGGCCTCGGGACCGTCGGCGGCAAGGCTGCTGTGCTGGGTGTAGTCGGCGGCGACCCACCGGTCCACCGCGCTCGGGTCCTTCTTGCCGAACAGTTCTCCGGCGGCGGTCAGGACGGTGTTCTTGGCGTTGCTCATGACAGTTCTCCTTGCAAGGGCAGGTCTTGGACGGGGGCTTGGGGGAGGGAGGTGGTCAACCGCTGGTCGAGGGCGGCGGTCAGGGAAGCGGCCGTGGAGCCCGCGCCGCCCAGCTGGTCCGCGCCGTGCGCGGTGTCCAGCAGAAGCGTCGGGTACGAGAGCACACGGAGGCGGCGCAGCGCGCGGAAGTCGGCACGGGCTTTCACCCTGCCGGCCGGGGAGTCGAACACCGCGGTCACGGCGTCCGCGTCCAGGCCGAGCGCGACGGCCATCTCCCGGTAGACCTCCGCGTCGGACAGGCTGCGGCCGTCGACGAACCATGCCCGCTGCATGGCCTCGGCCGCGTCCAGTTCGCTGATGCCGGGCTGGTCGCGCAGCGCGGCCAGCCCCGCCGCCGCGGCGGTGGAGTCGAGCACGGTCGTTCCCCGCGACAGGGCACGGTCGTAGCCCGTGCCGAAGGTGGCTCCGGTCAGCCGCGTGATGGTGCCGCGTTCGGCCGACAGGTGGGGATGGGCCGCGATCGGCAGCGTCCGGGCACCGGTGTAGAGACCGGCCGACACGACGCGGATCCGGATGCGGTGGGCGTTCTCCTCGGCGAAGGCCCGCAGGGTGGGGCCGAAGCCGAAGCACCAGGCGCAGTACGCGTCGAAGGCGTACGTCAGGGAGGCTGTTTCCGTCGAAGCCATGACCCGCCTCCTCTCCTACCGACTGCTTACTGATTTCCGACATCGAGTGACGTCGGCTGGGCTGACAGCTCCAAGCTAGAGCTGCTGAGCAGGGTGAATGAGATACGCTGGCGACTAGTGATGGTCAAAAAGCGACATGATGCCGACCGGGGGATTCCTGAGATCTCCTTCGCGGCGCCCGCGGGTACCCCCGCAGGCGTCGAGGTGCTGACCCTCGCCGACCTGCGCGACCGCGTATCCGGCGAGCGGCTCGCGGCCCCCCAGCGCCCGGACTTCCACCACCTGATCACTCTCACGGGCGGAACCCTCTGGCACACGGTCGACTTCACCTCCTACGCCCTCGAACCCGGTTCATGGCTGTGGGTTCGGCCCGGCCAGGTCCAGCAGTGGGGCGACCTCACCCACGCCGAGGGCACGCTGATCCTGTTCCGCCAGGAGTTCCTCGACCCGGCCACCACTGCCGGCGCCCGCACCGAAGACCCGCACGCGCCGGTCCTGCGTCGACCCCTGCCCGAGGACAGCCGGACGTTGCTACAGGCCGCTGACCATCTCGCCGCCGAGTTCCAGGCCCTCGGACGGCTGCCCCTGGAAATCCACACCGCGGCCCTGCGTCACCTGCTGGCCGTCCTCGTCCTGCGGCTGGCCCACCTCACCGCGCCGGCCGGCAGTCCAGCCCCTGAACCGGACGCGATCTACCTGGGCTTTCGTGACGCGGTGGAGACGGACTTCGCCCGCACCCGCCGGGTCGAGGACTACGCCGAAGCGCTCGGCTACTCGGCCCGCACCCTCGCGCGCGCCACCCTCGCCACGGCCGGCCTGGGCGCCAAGGAGTTCATCGACCGACGCGTCGTCCTCGAAGCCAAGCGCCTCCTGGCCCACAGCGATCACAGTGCCGCGCGCATCGCCGACCGCCTCGGCTTCTCCAGCGCCACCCACTTCAACAAGTACTTCCACCAGCGCACGGGCCAGACCCCGATCGCCTTCCGCGACACGGTCCGCGGGCACGGCCCGAGGTGAGACCTGCCCGTCCGGGAGGCCGTACTCGTCCGCCCTCCGGCGCGCCATGGTGCAGCTGTGCTCCGAGCGCATCGTGGGAGCACTTTCGGCCATAGATCTGACTCCCCGTCAGTTCTCGGTATTCTCCCCCGGCCCCCACAGGCGAGACGGCAACAGTGAGGCTCCGGCCCTGGATCAGGGCCTATGAGCCGCAGTCTGCCGTCCCCTCATGCCTGAGGAAGCCATGACTCCCACCCCCCACCTCGCCGAACTCGCCGCCCGAGTGGAGCGTCCCGCACCCTTCCAGCCCGTCGCGCGTTCGGTTCTCCCGCACGCCGGAACCACGACGGTGGACATCGTGGTTCCGGTCTACAACGAGGAACGCGCCCTGCCCGGGTGTCTTCGTACGCTCCACGCCCGCCTGGACCGGGAGTTCCCGTTCCCCTGGCGCATCACGGTCGCCGACAACGCCAGCACCGACGACACCCTGGCCACCGCCCGCCGCCTCGCGGACGAACTGCCCGGCGTCGGCGTCGTCCACCTCGACCGCAAGGGCCGCGGTCTCGCCCTGCGTACCGTCTGGGGCGCCAGCGACGCCGACATCGTGGCGTACATGGACGTCGACCTGTCCACCGGCCTGGACGGCCTGCTCCCCCTGATCGCGCCATTGGCCAGCGGTCACTCCGACCTCGCGATCGGCTCCCGGCTGGCTCCCGGCTCGCGCACGGTGCGCGGACCGCGGCGCGAGTTCGTCTCCCGCTGCTACAACGGCATCATCCGGCTCACCCACGGAGTCCGCTTCACCGACGCCCAGTGCGGATTCAAGGCGGCGCGGACGGAAGTGCTCCGGCCGCTGCTCGACGTGACCCGCGACGACGCGTGGTTCTTCGACACGGAGTTGCTCCTGCTCGCCGAACACAACGGACTGCGGATCCACGAGGTCCCGGTCGACTGGGTCGAGGACGTCGACACCCGGGTGGACGTGGTGAGCACCGCCAGGGAGGACCTGCGGGGCCTGTGGCGGATGGCGCGACTCAAGGCGTCCGGTGACGCCCGGGTCGAGGTGGTGCCGCGTCCCGAGCCGGCCGCGGAGCACCCCGACGCCGTCCTCGCACCCTCCACGGGACGCGGCGCGCTGTCGTGGGAGGTCGGCTGCTTCGTCGCGATCGGTGTCGTCTCCACGGTCGGACAGGCCTTGCTGTACTGGCTGTTGCGCGGTTGGTGGTCTCCGGCCGTCGCCAACCTGATCTCGCTGTTCGTCCTCACCGTCCTGAACACCGAGGCGAACCGGCGCCTCACCTTCCGGCACTCCACCTCCCCGCCCGCCCGCGTGCACCTCGGTGCGGGAGGCCTGTTCGTGCTCGGCTACGTGGTCACGTCCGCGGCGGTGCTGTGGTTCAAGTGGCTCGACCCCGGTGCCTCACCGGCCGCGGAGACCGCGGTCCTCACCACGGCGTCCGTCGCGGTCACCTGCGTGCGCTTCGCCGTGCTGCGCCTGGCCGTCTTCGCCGCCCCCCGTAGCCGTAACCGTTGACGAGAGCGAATCCCCACATGAGCAACCACGCGCACATCAGGCCCGCACCAGCGGCATCGGCACCCGACGGGGAGCGTGCGCATACGACCACGGCCGTCCGTCGCATCCCCGGCTGGGCGGCACCCGCGGCGCTCGGAGCCGTCCTCGTCGTCGCGGCCGTTCTGTACGGCTGGGCGCTGAACTCCCTTGGCTGGGGCAACAGTTACTACTCGGCGGCCGTGAAGTCGATGGGGATGAACTGGACCAACTTCCTCTTCGGCTCCTTCGACCCGGCGGGCGTGATCACGGTCGACAAGCCGCCGGCCGCGCTGTGGCCGCAGGTGATCAGCAGCAAGATCTTCGGACTGCACGGCTGGGCGCTGATCCTGCCGCAGCTGCTCGAAGGCGTGGCCGGCGTGCTGGTGCTGCATCGCACCGTGCGCCGCTGGGCGGGGGAGGCGGCGGCGCTGGTCGCGGCTCTGGTGCTCACACTGACGCCGATCACCGTGGCCATCAACCGGGACAACAACCCGGACACGCTGCTGGTGCTCCTGCTGGTGTCGGCGGCGTACGCACTCACCCGTGCGTTGCAGGCCGAAGGCCGGGCCGCGACCTGGTGGCTGTGCGCGAGCGGGTTTCTGATCGGGTGCGGGTTCCTCACCAAGATGCTCGCCGCCTGGATGGTCGTTCCCGCGTTCGCCGTCGCCTGGCTCGTGGGAGGAAGCGGCGCCTGGATACCGCGAGTGCGGCGTCTGCTGGGCGCGGGGGCCATCCTGGCGGCGTCCTCCTTGTGGTGGGTCGCCATGGTGGCCCTGTGGCCGGGCGACCGACCGTACATCGGCGGCAGCAAGGACGGCTCGGCCTGGGACCTCGTGATCGGCTACAACGGCCTGGGCAGGGTCTTCGGCTCCAGCGACGGAACGCCGCAGGGGATGGGCGGCGGCTCAGGCGGTGGATTCGCCGGTGGATTCGGCGGCCGGCCCGGCCTGAGCCGACTGTTCGAGACGCAAGTGGGCGGTCAGATCAGCTGGTTGCTGCCGGTCTGCGGGCTGGCTCTCGCGGTCGCGGTCGCCTGCGCGGTACTGCGCCGGCGCGGCCGGGTGTCCGACTCCGCCCTGCTGCCGGCCTCCGGCTGGCTGCTGTGGGGGACCTGGCTGGTGGTCTGCGCGGCCGTGTTCTCGACCCAGAAGGGCATCTTCCACCCGTACTACACCACTCAACTGGCCCCGGCGATCGCGGCGTTGTGCGGCGGGCTGGTGGCCGCCCTCGTCCGTGCCCATCGCGCCGGTCTGCGGTGGGCGCCTCAGGTGGGCGTCGCCGCGGTCGTGGTGAGCGTGGCCTGGGCCGTGGTGCTGGTCCGCCGTGAGCCCGACTGGAACGGCTGGTTGGTGTGGCCCGTGCTGTTGGTCGGTTGCGCGGCGGTCGTCCTGTTGGTGCTGTCACGAAGCCGTGGCCGACTGCTGACGGTCGCCGGCTGCGCCGCGGTCGCATCGGTTCTGGTGGCACCGGGAGCGTGGGCGGCGACCGTGCCCGGCTCGACCGGCATGGGGGGTTCCAACCCGACGGCAGGTCCGACGACGTTCGGAATGGGCGGTGGCGGTGGAATGCCCCGGCAGAGTTCGAACGGCGGAGGCCTTCCGTCGGGGATGCCGTCCGGGATGCCGAGCCTCCCCGGCGGCGGCGCCCCTTCGGGACAGACCGGTGAACCCTCGACCGGCGGAATGCCGTCCGGCATGCCCACAGGAGGTGCGAACGGTATGCCCGGTGCACCCGGGGGATCGGGTTCGAACGACCGTGCCACCCCCTCCTTCCCGGGCGCCGGCTCGGGCGGCGCCCCTGGTGGGCCCGGCGGTGGCGCCGACGCGAAACTCACCGCCGACCAGCGCAAGATCATCCGGTACGCCGTCGAGCAGGCACCTGACGCACGCATCAAGCTCGCCGTCGAGGGCGGTGCCCTCAGCGCCAGCGCCTTCATCCTGGGCACCGACGAGACCGTCATCGCCATGGGCGGCTTCACCAACAGCGACAACTCGCCGTCGGTGGCCGAGTTGGAGAAATGGACCAAGGACGGCGAACTACGCTACATCCTGGGCTCCGACACGAACGGCGGCAGCGCGCCGGGCCTGTCCGGCGGATACACCAAGCAGCGCTCCGACTGGATCGCCGACAACTGCACCAAGGTCCCGGCGTCGGCGTACGGCGGCACCTCCGACACGTCGGCACAGAACAACGCCGGTGGTGTGATGGGGTTCGGAGGAAGCAACGTGCTCTACGACTGCGCCGCCAAGTAGCCGACGCCCGAGCGACGGTCGCGACACGGCAGAACGGGGACCAGCAGACGCATGACCGAGCAGCCCACAGCCGCGCGACCGCGACGTCGGCTCCTCGTGGTCGAGGACGAACCCAGCATCCGCACCCTGCTGGAGGCAACGCTTCGCCTGACCGGTTACGAGGTGAGCAGCGCCGATACCGGTCGGGCGGCCCTCCTGGAGATCCAACGCCTGGACCCCCACCTGGTGTTGCTGGACGTGATGCTGCCCGACCTGGACGGCTTCGAGGTGACCCGCAGGCTGCGGGCGGCAGGGAACGACTGTCCGATCCTGTTCCTGACCGCCCGCACCGGCACCGACGACCGCATCACCGGCCTCAGCGCGGGCGGGGACGACTATGTGGCCAAACCCTTCAGCATCGAGGAGGTACTGCTGCGCATCGAGGCCATCCTGCGGCGTACGACGCCGGCCACCGAATGGCAGGTGGTGGAGAGCGTTCTGCGCCATGCCGACCTCGAACTCGACGAGGGCGCCCACGAGGTGTACCGCGCGGGGCAGTACGTCGCCCTGTCGCCGACCGAGTTCAAGCTCCTGGCCTACCTCCTGTCGAACGCGGGCCAGGTGCTGAGCAAGGTCCAGATCCTCGACCACGTCTGGGGTTTCGACTTCGCGGGCGACTCCCGGATCATCGAAACGTACGTGAGGTATCTGCGTAGGAAGATCGATTGTTTCGAACCACCACTGATTCACACCGTGCGGGGCGTCGGCTACTGCCTGAGGCTTCCCCGCGACCAAGGGGGTACGGCGGACCAGTGACCCGGTTCCTGCCCCGGCCGCCCAAGTCGGTGCGACGGCGACTCATCCTCGGCGCCACCCTGCTTGCCACCGCGGCGGTCCTGACCTCCCAGGCGATGGGCTATGCGGTGCTTCGCTCCTGGCTGCTGGACCGTGTCGACGCGCAGCTCGTCGAGTTCCATCCACCGACTCCCGCCTACGACGACGCGCTCAAGGACGAGCTCCCGGAACCGGGAGAACGACAGGACGTGCTCCCCTCGGACTTCCGCATCTACTTCTACGACTCCTCCGGGCGCCGTCTCCACGGTGTCCTGAGCTCCGGGACCAGGCCCGGACCCCGGTTGACCGAGCACGCGGAGAACCTCGGACTGCGGGACGGGCACCCCGAGACCGTGCCCGCCGTCAGTGGCGACGGCCGCTGGCGGGTGCTGCTGAACCCTGGTCCGGACGACATGAGCGCCGTGGTCGCTCTTCCGCTGGACACCGTCGACGGCGCCACATCGAAGCTCCTGTGGCTGAACGCCGTGCTGCTCGCGGTGACGATCCTCGCCCTGATCGCCCTGGGCCGGTGGGTGGTTCGGCTGGGACTCCTGCCCCTGACCAGAATGGAACGGACGGCCCAGGACATCACCGCGGGCCGGCTGGACCTGCGGTTGGCGGACACCGACGCGCGCACCGAGATCGGACGACTCGGACGGGTCCTGAACTCCATGCTCGACCGTCTGCAGAAGGCATTGCTGGCCCGAGAGGCTTCGGAAGCCCGGCTTCGCCGGTTCGTCGCCGACGCCGGGCACGAACTGCGCACTCCGCTCACCGCCATCCAGGGCTACGCCCAACTCGGCCTCCGCCCCGAACCGCGCTCGGGCCTCGAACGGGACGAGGCCAACCGGGTCATCGCGCAGAACGCCGAACGCATGAGCCTGCTCGTCGACGACCTCCAACTGCTCGCGACCCTGGACAAGGAACCTTCCTACCGCAGGGAGCCGGTCGACCTGCTGTCCCTCGCGGCGGACGCCGTCAGTGCCGCCGCCGCCCACGGTAGGGGCCACCCCTTCACCCTCGGCCCGCTGCGCACTCCGGCCGATCCCACCGGGGCTGAGGAACTCGACGTGGCCGAGACTGTCGGCGACCCGCACCGATTGCGGCAGATCCTGGAGAACCTGCTCTCCAACGCCGGCATCCACACTCCGCCCGGCACCCGTGTCCACGTCCGCCTCGGCACGACCGAGGCGACCCCCGGTACCGGCGGCGTCGACCGTCCCGGACGTACCTCGGTCTCACCGCCCCTGCCGGAGGGGTTCCCGGTCGCGGTGATCGAGGTGGCGGACGAGGGACCGGGCCTCGAACCCGTCGACGCCGAGCACGTCTTCGAGCGCTTCTACCGGGCCGACCCCGCCCGCTCCCGCATCCACGGCGGCAGCGGACTGGGCCTGGCCATCGCCGCGGCCATCGCCGAGGGGCACGGCGGCCGCCTCGAACTCGACACGGCCCCCGGTCGTGGCTGTACCTTCCGCCTGGTCCTTCCCGCGGCCGGCCCCGGTCAGGAACCCCGCTGATCCCGGGTGTGCGTCGGACGCCTACTGCGTGGGGTAGGCGGAACCGGTCCCTCGCGGTGAGGGCGCCGCCCGCTCCGGATCGTCGTCAGTGATCATCATGTCGGGGTCGAACATGACGATGGTGCTGGCGATCAGGAGGACGGCGAGCGGACCGGCGAGCATCACCATGAGGAACTTCAGATTGCTGGTCGACTGGTCGATCGAGGCATGGCCGGTGAGCTGAAGGGAGAGGGCGGCCATGCC
Source organism: Streptomyces sp. MBT65 (assembly GCF_016612545.1). Lineage (GTDB taxonomy): Bacteria > Actinomycetota > Actinomycetes > Streptomycetales > Streptomycetaceae > Streptomyces. Next base: position 10,985 of record NZ_JAENRY010000048.1, read on the forward strand.
GATGTAGTGCGTGCCGGTCACCGCCACTCCCATGATCAGGCTCGCGCCCATGCTGGACCACAGGGCGTGGATCGAGACCGCTGCCCACAGTGCCGCGGTGGCGATCACGATGGTGAAGACGAAGGTGAGGATCACGATGCGACCGTCGTAATGGAGGCTGCCGTCGATCTTGATGGCGCTCATACCGAGCCCGTTCATGGTCACGATCCCGTTCCCGGTGATGATGCCGGCCGTCATCAGGACGAGCGGGGAACAGCCCCGGTAGCCGACGAGGAACATGCCGACGGCGACGCAGGCGATGACGACGACGAGACTGAGGAGTGTCTGATTCCGGTCGTAGTGGACCACTGCCTCCTCGACGTCGAAGCCGATCATGGCGATGAAGTGCATGGCCCATATGCCGCAGCCGAACGAGACGGAGCCCAGGGCCAGCCATCTGGCCCTGTGGTGCGGGCGTCGCAGTGACCGTGTCGTGCACCGTAACCCGAGCGACGCCCCGAGGGCGGCCATGACGTAGGCGGCGATCGGGGTCACCGCGCCGTAGTTGAAGTTGGAGACGGTGGCGGCCATACGTGCTTCCTTAGTGCGGGACGGCGGCCTGCGGCAGGGCAGCCCTACCGGGTAGGTCGGACACAGGGAACAGGGCTCCCGCGAACGCGCGACGGCTGGTGGGGCGGCCGAACAGTCACGTACCGGCTGGAGCCAGCACGATGTCGAAGGCGACCCGCGACCATGCGCCGTCCACCGCGCGGCCGTCCGGCGTCGGGGAGCCGGGGATCTGGCGTTCGAACTCTTTCACCAGCGACGGCTTGACCCCGAACACCGAGTCCGCGCCGAGCAGTTGGTCGCCCCGGACGAAGATGTGGGTGACCAGTGTGCGCTGTCCCGGGGCGCTGACCATGAAGTGCAGATGCGAGGCCCGCATCGGGGACCGGCCGACGGCTTCGAGCATCTTGCCCACGGGACCGTCGTGGGGGATGGGGTACGGCGTCGGTGTGATGCCCCAGAACGAGTAGCGTCCCTGGGTGTCGGTGAAGAGGTGGCCTCGGGCGGCGGTCCGGCCGTCGTCGTGCTGGACGTCGTAGAGGCCGTCCGCGTCGGCTTCCCAGACCTCGATACGAGCACCTGCGAGCGGCTGTCCCTTGCTGTCGGAGACGGTGCCCTCGACCCAGCACGGTTCCCCGCTCGCGCCGGCGGAGATGTCACCGCCGACGGGGATCTCGGGGCTGTCCTCGACGAAGAACGGGCCGAAGACGGTCGCCTCGGTCGCGTCGCCGTACGCCTCGTTGTTGATGGCGATGGTCTGCATCGAGATGCCGAGGACGTCGGAGAGCAGGATGAACTCCTGGCGCTTGTCGTCCGTGATGTGCCCGGCGGCGGTGAGGAATTCGATGGCCTTGGCCCATTCGCTCTCGGTGAGGCGGACGTCGCGGACGAAGGCGTGGAGATGGTGCACGAGCGAGGTCATCAGCTGCTTGAGCCGCGGGGCGGTGCAGTTGTCGAACGAACGGGCGACGCGTTCGACCAGGTCCGCCTCGCGATGCTCCTGTTCGGCGGAGACGGTGTCGGTCATCGGGGTTCCGTTCCTTCCCAGGCCGCGTGCAGCAGCCCGATGATGTTGTCGCGGGTCACGGGGGCCGGATTGCTCGGCGGCGCCGCGGCGAGGATCGCCTCCGCGGCGGCGGTGATGCCGGACTCCGGCATGTCGTAGTCGCGAAGCGCTCGGGGCGCGTCGAGCTGGGCGCGCAGGCGGCCGAGTCCACCGGTCGCGGACTCGGCGTCGAAGGCGGTGGCGATACGTCGCGCGGCGTCGGGCGCGTGGGGCGCGTTGAAGGCGAGTACGTGGGGAAGGACGACGGCGTGGGTCTGGGCGTGCGGAAGGTCGAACATGCCGCCGAGGACGTGACAGATCTTGTGGTGAAGGCCGGATCCGGCCGAGGCGAACGCCACCGCGGACAAGTAGGCGCCGTACAGGGCGTGTTCACGTCCGTGCAGGCCGCCCGGCTCGGCGACGACCAGAGGCAGCCCGATGCGCAGTGCACGGATGCCCTCGCCGGCCAGTGCCTGGTCGATCGGGTCGGTGCGGGGGGCCCACATCGAGTCGACGCAGTGTGCCAGGGCGTTGAGGCCGGATGCCACGCTGAGGCCGACCGGCAGGGTGAGCATGAGCGTGGCGTCGTACACGATCGTGCGCGGGAGCACCCGGGGGTCGGTGCCGGTGGTCTTCCGGGCGTGTTCGGTGAGTCCCCACACGTTGGTGGCCTCCGAACCCGCGTACGTGGTCGGCACCGCGACGATGGGCAGGCCGGTGGTGAGCGCCACCGCCTTGGCCAGCCCGGTCGTCGAGCCGCCGCCGACGCAGACGAGCGCGTCGACCTGATGGGTGTCGGCCTGGTTCCTGGCCCGCTCGGCGACCTCGACCGGCACGTGCATGGCCACCTCGTGGTGCCAGTGCGCCACGGACAGCTGCGCGGCGACCCGTTGGGCGAGTTCGCGCTCGGCCTCCCCGGCGATCACCATGACCCGTGACGCGCCCAGTTCCTTGACCTCGGCGACCAGAGTCTCCGCTGCCGCACCGGAGACGAACAGGACGCGCTGCGCGAGTGTGTCGTGGGCGAACCGCATGCCGGTCACGCCTTCCCCAGGATCTGGAGCAGCGCTGCACGCAGAGCACCCTCGGGATCTTCGGGCATTGTCATCGAGCGCCAGGCGATGTGCTTGTCGGGTCGCACCAGCACGGTGCCGCTCTCCTCGACCTCGCGCAGCTTCGCCCAGTCGTAGTACAGGTCCGTGACCTCCTGACCCGGCCCGATGACGACGGTCTCCAGCGGAATCCGGAGTTCTTGCTGCACCTTTGCGGCCACCGAGGCCCAGGCCTCGCCGGCGATGCCGGTGACGAGGGTGAAACGGTCGTAGGGGGCGAGGTCCATCATCGCCGTCCTGCTCATGGTGTCACCGACCCAGGCGTGCGGCAGATGGGCGCCGGGCACCGTGGACATCTCGTAGTACAGGTCGGGATCGCGGGTGGGCGCGGGCAGCGACGATCCGTCGGAGACGACCGCGGCCGACCGGTAGAACTGTCCGAGGTCCACCCCGTGGGCGTTGAACTCGTAGTTCTTCAGCTCCATCGCGTCGACCAGCGCGGCCCGCCTGGCCGCACCCTCGGGCGTGTTGGCCTTCCGTTCCTCGATCGCCGCGACCATCTCCTCCTCCGTCGTGGCGTCGAGTAGTCCGAGCACCTCGAAGAACTGCACGAACTCACGGCTGGACCGGTTCGCCCGTCGGACGATGCGCTCGGCGACCGGCGCCCGCTCGGTCGAGTAGGTGTCGAGCAGCTTCGGGTCCGCCTGACCGTGCAGCACGAGGGCGAGCTTCCACGCCAGGTTGTAGGAGTCCTGGATCGAGGTGTTGGAGCCCAGCCCGTTGCTCGGTGGATGCCGGTGGATCGCGTCCCCGGCACAGAAGACGCGGCCCTTCTGCAGGTGCTTCGCGAACATCTCGTTGTTGCCCCACAGACTGGTGCCGGTGATCTCGACGTCGATGTCGGGCATGCCGAGGAGGTCGCGCACGATCTGGGTCGCGGACGCCTCGTCGACGACGGGCGGCTCGTCGTTGATGTCGTAGCCCCAGACGATCAGCCACTCGTTCCACGGACGCACCATGCGCACCAGGCCGGCCCCGATGCCTCCGACGTTCGCCCCCGGCTGGATCACCCAGTAGAGGACCGAGGGGCGGTGACCCACGTACGCCGCGATGTCGGCCTTGAACGTGATGTTCATCGACCCCGCGATGTCCATCGCGCCCTCGTACGGCAGCCCGATGTCGGCGGCGACCTTGGAGCGGGCGCCGTCGGCGCCGATCAGGTACTTGGCCCGGATGATGTACTCCGCCCCGGTCAGCCGGTCCCGGGCAAGGACGTCGACCCCGTCCGCGTCCTGCGTGTGCGAGACGTACTCCGTGGAGAACCGCGTCTGCGTGCCTCGCGCGGTCGCGTTCTTGACCAGGATCGGCTCGAGGTAGGTCTGCGGGATGTCCACCACGAGGCACGGCGAGGCCAGTTGGTAGTCGGCTTCGCGCGCCGGGTGAGTTCCCCAGGTATGGATACGCCCGATCTCCTCACCGGCGATCGACGTGCAGAAGACCGTGTCGCCGACCAGGTGGTGCGGCGTGGCATCGGCCAGGACCTGGTCCTCGATGCCCATGTCGCGGAAGATCTCCATCGCCCGCTGGTTGGTGATGTGGGCGCGTGGCGTGTTCGCGGTCCACCGGTACTTCGTGATCACGATGTTGTCGACGCCGAGCGTCGACAGGAACAGCGCCGCCGACGCGCCGGCCGGCCCGGAGCCGACGATGAGCACGTCGGTCTCGACCACCGACGCCTCGGGCGGACGGGTCTCGGGCTGACCATCGTCGAACACGGGCATGTGCCACACCTCTCCTCGTCCCGGACAGGGGCTCCGGGCTGGTGCGAACGAGTGTCGGTGGACGTCCCCGGCCGATCCAACGATCCGGGCCGAGATGGCGGAAATGAGGATCGCCGGCCGCGACCGCTCAGTCTGCCGGCGTCGGGCGAACGTCCCCGGCGGTGATGCCGAACCGCTTGTGGAAGGTGTGGGAGAAGTAGGCGACCGAGGTAAAACCGCACCGTGCCGCCACGTCCGACGTCCGGAGACTGTCGGTCGTGTCGGCGGACAGCATGCTGTAGGCAGCGTCCAGTCGGCGCGCGAGGATGTGTCTGGGCACACTCGTGCCGACGGCTGCGAACAGACGCGACAGGTGCCGCTCGCTGATGCCCGTGCTGGACGCGATGTCGGCCGCGCGGAGCATCGGATCGGTGAAGTGCTCCTCGATGTACATCCGAGCCGCTGAGGTGTGTGCCACGGGCAGGCCGACCTGGCCGCGGGTGGCGAGCACCGAGACGAGTTCGAGTACGGCCTGCTCGTCCGCCGGCACGGGGCAGTCCCGGCGGACCGCCCGTCCCACGAGCCTGGCCAGGGCCCGGCCGTGCTGGTTCTGGCCGGGCCCCACGTCGACGGTGACGGGTGTGGGGACGGTCGCCAGACCGGTGATCGCGGAGAACTCCGACCGGGGCACCTTCACGGCCAGTTCGTCCAGGCCCTGGCCGAACGCCCGGAGGAAGGGACGGTCGGCATCGCAGACCAGGAGCTGCCCGGGCCGCAGCACCCGACGCTGCCCGTCCTGCTCGAACACGGTCTCACCCATGATCGTCACGTAGACGGCGATCGCCTCGGTGGGCTCGGCCTCGACCAGCTCGGCGGACCGCTCGACCAGGTGCCGAGTCCCACGGACCCGGGCCAGGTGGATCCGTTCGAGCTGGAGGTTCACCTCCGTAGCCTCGAACGACCGGGCGGCGGGCGGTCGGCAGGCGAGGGCGATCAAAGACTTCGCGTTGTGCCGCTCCCAGAGCTCCACCTGACGGTCCGTCTCGATCTGCGCGGTGGCGAAGCGATGGGCTCGGGGAATCCTGACGGTGTCGATCATGCCGCACCTGACCGGTGCCGCGCGAGGGTTTCGTGGAGGCGTGTGCGAGACGGGTACGTCATGATCCAGCCCAGACCTTGTTCGAAGACTCAGCGCCCGTGCACATCATGAAAGCCGGATTCCCGGGGATCGGCGCCATGACCAAGATCCACCGTGTGTCGGCTTCACTCGGTGAGAGCCGAGCCTATGCCGTCGTGTGCGACCGCGGCGAGGGGTGACTGGCTGTTCCAGGGCTCGATCCCCGGTGCGATCGCGGCAGACCGTACCAAGCGGGCCGCGTTCTCGCGAGATCTCAAGCCTGGTTTTCCTGGACCCGTTGCAAGGCGGGGGCGACGTGTCGCTCGTCGCCGAACCGGCGGGGTCAAGGCTCGCTACCGCTCGACATGTGCCGCTCGATCATCGCCGCTATCCGCTCGGTGGCCTGAGAATTGCGCTGCGGGCGGCGTGCGAGCGCCAGGGTGACGGTCTCGGTCTCGGCGAGAGGCACGTAGACCACCCGGTCGAGGCGGAGACTCTGCACCGATTCCGGGACCAGCGCCACACCGTGGCCGGCCGCGACGAAGACAGCGAGGGTGGAGGTCTCGCCCACCTCCGTCAACGGGGACGGTACGAATCCGGCCCGGGCGCAGGCGGCGAGGACCCGGCCGTGCATGGAGGACCGGCCCTGGGAGGGATGGATGACGAAGGGCTCGTCGGCCAGTTCCGCGAGGGAGACCCGACTCCGGTCGGCCAGCCGATGTCCGGCGGGAAGGGCGGCCACCAGCCGTTCGGACCGCAGGGCGGTGAAGCGCAGACCGCGGTCCGGCAGGTCGTCGGAGCGCAGCAGGGCGAGGTCGTAGGTGCCGTCCCGCAGGCCTTCGACCAGCGTGGGGTTGAGTAGTTCGCCGTGCAGTTCGAGGGTCACGTCCGGCAGTCGCTCCCGGACCTGCCGGGCGATCCTCGGCAGCACGTCGTAGGTGGCCGTGCCGACGAAGCCGATGGACACCCGCCCCGCCTGCCCGGTGGCGAGCAGCGCCATCTGTTCCTCCGCCCGTTCGACCTCGGCCAGGATCGACCGTCCACGGGTGACCAACTGGCGCCCGGCCTCGGTGAGTTCGACCCGCCTCGTCGACCGTGTGAACAGTGCCGTGCCCAGCTCGCGCTCCAACTGCTTGAGCTGCTGGGAGAGGGCGGACTGGGCCACGTGGAGCCGCTCGGCGGCGCGGCCGAAGTGACACTCCTCGGCGAGTGCGAGGACGTAGCGGATCTGGCGGAGCTCCATGACCTCAGCTTATCTTCGGTGGTGATTAATCGTGCTCCAATAGGTATTGGACGTGATTAATGAAGGCGGCCTACGGTCCCTGTCCATGGTTGACAGCTTCGTTTACAGCGCAGTGCGAACCCCTTTCGGCCGCTACGGCGGGGCGCTCGCCGAGATCAGGCCCGACGACCTCGCCGCCACCGCCGTCTCGGCGGTGCTGAGCAAGGTGCCCACGCTCGATCCCGCCGCCCTCGATGACGTGTTCTGGGGCAACGTCAACGGTGCGGGCGAGGACAACCGCAACGTCGGCCGGATGGCGGTCCTCCTGGCGGGGCTTCCGACGACGGTGCCCGCGACGACCGTGAACCGGCTCTGCGGTTCCTCCCTCGACGCGGCGATCATCGCCTCGCGCGCCGTGGAGAGCGGTGACGCCGACATCGTCCTGACGGGTGGGGTGGAGTCGATGACCCGGGCCCCGTGGGTGCTGCCCAAACCGTCCCGTGCCTTCCCCGCCGGCCATGTGACCGCCCTGTCGACCACTCTGGGCTGGCGCATGGTCAACGAACGCATGCCGAAGGAGTGGACCGTCTCGCTCGGCGAGGCCAACGAGCAGCTCGCCGAGCGGTTCGGGATACCGAGGGAGCGCCAGGACGAGTTCGCCGCCCGCTCCCACACTCTCGCGCACGCCGGCTGGGAGTCGGGCTTCTACGACGACCTGGTGGTGCCGGTCGTGGTGGACGGCGAGGCCGTCCTCTCCCGTGACGAGGGGATCCGGCCCGGATCCACTCCGCAGAAACTGGCCGGCCTCAAACCGTCCTTCCGGCCCGACGGCTGCATCACGGCAGGCAACGCCTCGCCGCTCAGCGACGGTGCGTCCGCCGTGCTGATCGGCTCCGAGGCGGCCGCCTCCCGGATCGGCAGCGCGCCGCTGGCCCGGATCGCCGGGCGCGGAGTGTCGGCGCTCGATCCGCAGATGTTCGGGTTCGCGCCGGTGGAGGCGGCCGAGCGGGCGTTGAAGCGGGCCGGGATCTCGTGGGCCGATGTCTCCGCGGTCGAGCTCAACGAGGCTTTCGCCGTTCAGTCCCTGGCCTGCGTGGACGCCTGGAGGATCGACCCGGCGATCGTGAACACCATGGGCGGCGCCATCGCTCTCGGCCATCCACTCGGAGCCTCGGGCGGCCGTATCCTCGGCACGCTGGTCGCACGTCTGCGCGCGTCGGGACAGCGGTGGGGGGTCGCCGCGATCTGTATCGGCGTCGGACAGGCCCTGGCCGTGGTCGTGGAGTGTGTGGCGTGAACGCGCGGGTGTGCGGGGACCCCGACGAGGCCGTCGCCGGGATCGCGGACGGCTCGACCGTGCTGGTGGGCGGGTTCGGCATGGCCGGTATGCCGGTCGAGCTGATAGAGGCGCTCATTCGTCAGGGTGCGACCGAGCTGACCGTGGTCTCGAACAACGCCGGAAACGGCGACACCGGGCTCGCGGCCTTGCTGGAGAAGGGGCGGGTGAAGCGGATCGTGTGCTCGTTCCCCCGGCAGTCCGACTCGTGGGTCTTCGACCGGTTGTACCGCGAGGGACGCATCGAACTGGAGGTGGCTCCCCAGGGCACGCTCGCCGAGCGGCTGCGTGCGGCCGGTGCCGGGATCGGCGCGTTCTACTCGCCCACCGGGGCCGGCACCCTGCTCGCCGAGGGAAAGGAGACCCGGGAGATAGCGGGCCGTACGCATGTCCTGGAGTATCCGATCAAGGGGGACGTCGCGCTGATCGGTGCCCACCGGGCCGACCGCATGGGCAACCTCGTCTACCGCCGGACCGCCCGCAACTTCGGGCCGGTCATGGCCACGGCGGCGACCACGGTCGTGGCTCAGGTGCACGAGGTCGTCGACATCGGCGCACTCGATCCCGAGAACGTGGTGACCCCCGGCATCTACGTCGACCGCGTCGTACAGGTGGTGCCCACAGCATGAACCCGATGAGTTCACCACTGCCCCTCGTGGAGCACCTCGGCCGGGGGCCGCTGACCGAGCACGAGATGGCCGCGCGGGTAGCGCGTGACATCCCGCACGGGTCCTACGTCAATCTGGGCATCGGCCGGCCGACCTTGGTGGCAGACCACCTTCCGGAGGGGGCGGGGGTGGTGCTGCACACCGAGAACGGGATGCTCAACATGGGCCCGGCGGCCCAGGACCGGCAGATCGATCCCGATCTCATCAACGCGGGCAAGATCCCGGTCACCGAACTGCCCGGAGCCGCCTACTTCCACCACGCCGACTCCTTCGCCATGATGCGCGGCGGTCATCTCGACGTCTGTGTACTGGGCGCTTTCCAGGTGTCGTCCGCCGGTGACCTCGCCAACTGGCACACCGGCGCCCCTGACGCCATCCCCGCCGTCGGGGGAGCGATGGACCTGGCGATCGGCGCCAAGCGGGTGTTCGTGATGATGACGTTGTTCACCAAGCAGGGTGTGCCGAAGCTGGTCCCTGAGTGCACCTGTCCGCTCACGGGCGTCGGCTGCGTCGACCGCGTCTACACGGAATTCGCGACGTTCCAGGTCGGCCCCGCGGGCGCCACCGTCCTCGAGACCTTCGGCATCCCGTACGACGACCTCGCGCGGCGCCTCGGTATGCCTCTGTCCCGTTCGGACGGGACCTGAGGTGCACGCGCACCGACGGCTGTACTGCTAGCTCCTGTTCTGGAGCAGCTTGTGCGGCACACGGCACACGGCACGCGGCGGGTGTCGTACGGCGCGCGCCGCCGATCTTGCCTTCGTCGCGCAGGGCGGTCATCACCGCGAGTTGGTCGTCGAGGTCGACGACTTGATCGCCGTGCGGGCGCAGCCCGGGGCCGGAGTCGAGGCGGCGGAGGTTGACCACCGCTAGCCGGTCGATGTCGAGGCTGCGCAGGTTGTCCTCGACGCTCGCGCGCAGTTGCTCGGGCCGCTGTGCCAGGCGCAGCGGCGGGTGTCCGCCGGGGTNCCACCAGGACGCCGTCCTCGGGGCGCAGCACCTCGCGGATCACGTCGTTGGCGAACCCGGAGCCGTAGAACTCGGCGGTCGTGCAGGCGCTCGAACGGGCGGTGCAGAGCAGTTCGGCCTGATAGAGCGCCATCTCCCGGTGGCCGATGGGGGTGGCCGCCCACTCCGGAGTTCGCTCCGCGGCGGCGATCGGAGACACGTACTCGGGACCCACCCGGGCTGCCCTCCCCACCCCGGCTTCCAGAGCTCCGCGTGAAACGGGTCCCCTCTCGCTGTGTGCCCGGCGGCTGCCCGATTCACCGCTGGCAGCCGCAGAGTGCTTCCCCGCCAGGAGCATTTGACCGAGCTCACGCGTGTCCTCCTCGGGATTGCCGGTGGCACTACGCCGAGAGCGCTCACATGCGGGCGCTTCGCCACCGAAGCGGTCCCCGTCAACGTTCAGCGGCGGCTCGGCGACGTAACCCGCGCGAGACCTGGGCGAAAGAACTGCTCACAGAACGCTCGACATGGCAGGACTCCTGTGTCTATTTTGGAATCAGATTTCGCCTGACGGAATGGAGGTCAAGCGTGAGCATGGAAACTCTTGAGGCATCGACCTCGGTGGCGATCGCCGGAGGCGGGCCCGTGGGGATGGCGCTCGCCATCGACCTCGCGCAGCGTGGTGTGGCCAGCGTGGTCTTCGAGACTCGCGCCGAGGGGGACCGCTTCTCGGCGCGCACCAACATGACAAATGTCCGTTCGATGGAGCACTTCCGCCGCTGGGGGATAGCCGACGCGCTCCGGGAGAACGACCCCGTGAGCCCGCGGATCCAGCGGGATGTGGCCTTCGTGACACGGCTGAACGGGCATCTCATCCAGCACTTCCCCCGGGCCTACGAGTGGTCCGAGCGGCTGCCGATCGCCTCGGAGGTCGCCGAGTGGGCGCCGAACGAGGCGATCGAGAAGACCCTGCGAGCCCGGGCCGCGGAACTCCCGCTGATCGATGTGCGCTTCGGACACACCGTCGAGTCGTTCGAGCAGGACGACGACGGCGTCACCCTGCACGTGACCGGGCCCGACGGGCCGCAGGCGTTCCGCAGCGAGTACCTCGTCGCCGCGGACGGAAGCCGGTCGCGGCTGCGCAGCCGGATTCTCAATGTGCGTCTGGAGGGCAAGGCCAACCTGGCGCGGAGCTTCCTCTGGCATCTGTGTGCCCCTGGGCTCGCCGAGCACTGGAAGGCCTCGCCCATGGTGTCGATGACGCTCTTCTACAACGAGGACCGTTACTGCGACAGCCTGGTACCGCAGTCCGGCGAGGACCAGTGGGCGTACTTCTGTTCGCCGGTGCCCGGTCACGTCGACGGCGACGACTGGGAGGCGTGCCGCGACATGCTCTTCCGCGCGGTCGGTACCGAGTTCGAGGTCGAACCGCTGGAGGGCGGGACGTTCATCACCCACTCGATGCAGGCGCCGCGCTACGACTTCGGCCGGGTGCTGCTCGCGGGAGACGCCGCCCACCTGGTCTCCCCGATGGGCGGGTTCGGTATGAACATCGGCATCGGGGACGCGGCCGACCTCGGATGGAAGCTGGCGGCACTCGTCCAGGGATGGGGCGGCCCCCTGCTCCTGGCGAGCTACAGCATCGAGCGGGGCGAAGCGGCCCGGTTCATCCTCGACGGCTGCGAGCGCAATCAGGCCGTGGGCGCGTCGCAGCTGGTGCGCGACGGTATAGAGGACCCGGGCCCTGAAGGCGATGCCGTGCGTGCCCAGGTCGCCGAGGACATCCAGGTGCAGAAGGCGCGACAGTTCAAGCGCATGGGTGGCCAGTTGGGCTACCGGTACTCCAGCTCGCCGATCGTCCTGCGCGACGGCTTTGAGGAGCCGCCGGCCAACTTCGAGGACTACGTCCCCTCGGCGGCGCCGGGCAACCGGGCTCCCCACTACTGGCTCAAGGACGGTTCTTCCCTCTACGACCACATCGGCCTGGGGTTCACCCTCCTGGTACTGGACGAGTTCGACACCGAGCCGCTGCGCCGAGCGGCCGCGGCGCGCGGCGTCCCCCTCGACGTGGTCACGCCCGGCGAGCCCGACCGGGCCGCCCTGCACGACCTGTACCTGGCACCCGCGACCTTGCTCCGCTCGGATCATCACGTCGCCTGGCGAGGCCACGCGATCGACGACGTCGACCGGCTGCTCGACGTCGTCACCGGTTCGTCGGCCTGGCCGACGACCGTCACCCCCTGAATCGCGCCCCTCGGCGCCCCACCACGTAAAGGAGTCTCACCATGCCCAAGGTCACCCGTCTCGGCCACGTCGGCCTGTTCGTCACCGACCCGGAGGTCATGCTCGAGTTCTACTCGGGCTTCCTCGGTATGACCGTGACCGACCGCGACGAGCGGCGCGTCTTCCTCAGCTCGCGCCCCGGCGAGGAGCACCACGAACTGCTCCTGGCGAAGAACGCGGAGCGGCACACCGACCCGCAGCAACTGTCCTTCGTGGTCGAGTCGTTGTCGGACCTGCGGGAGTTCTACGCCCAGATCGTCGAGCGGAAGTACTCGATCGACCACATCAACAACCACGGCAACGCGATCGGTTGCTACTTCCGCGACCCGGAGGACAACCGCGTCGAGGTCTACTGGCACACGGGTATCGACTGGCCGCAGCCGTTCAGCCAGGCGATCGACCTGTCCCTGAGCGAGGCGGAGCTGCTCGGCCTGCTGGACGAGATGCAGGCGTCCGCGTGATCGCGCCGGGACTCCTGAGAGGGGAACTTCCTTGAAGGAAGGCATGTTTGCCGAGGTCGTCGGATTCGTCGGCCACCGGGACACCCCCATAGAGGGCTACCTCGCCCGGCCCGTGACCACCGAGCCGACCCCCGGAGTCGTGGTGCTCCACCACGCACCGGGACTCGACCCGTGGTGCAAGGAGGTGGTGCGGAACTTCGCGACCCGGGGCTACACGGCGCTCTCTCCGCACCTCTACCACCGGCGCGGTCCCGGCCACTGGGCGGACGTCGCCGCCGCCGCACGTGCGGAGGGGCTCGCCAAGGCGATGCCCAACGACCAGGTGATGGGCGACATCGCGGGCGCCACGGCGTACTTGCGGGCGCAACCCGGCGCCAACGGGAAGGTCGGAGTGATCGGCTTCTGCTCCGGCGGCCGACAGGCGTTCCTCGCGGCCTGCGACGTGCCCTCGCTCGACGCGGCGGTGGACTGCTGGGGCGGGAGCATCCTCCCGCAACCCCCCGATCCCGGTCGTCCGGGTCCGGCACCGAAGGGCGTCATCCACAGGGCACCTGACATGTCGATGCCGCTTCTGGGGATCTTCGGCAACGACGACCTCAACCCCACCCCGGACCAGGTCGACGAGATCGAACGCGTCCTGACGAAGCACGGGAAGTCGTTCACGTTCTTCCGCTACGACGGCGCCGGCCACGCGTTCTTCGCCTCGGACAAGCCCAACTACCGGCAGGAGCAGGCCGTGGACGGGTGGGAACGGGTCTTCGAGTTCTACAGCGAGCACCTGCGCTGAAGGAGGACAGTATGTGCACTTGGCTGACCGAGCAGATCGGTATCGCCGGTGCGGCGCGGGGAGTGCCGGACTGGCTGAAGGTGACACGGGCCAACGTCTTCTACGACCACCCCGTCAGCGCTCCGTACGACCACGCGTTGATCATCGACTTCGTGAACCCTGACGCCGGCGTGGGCGCTCGGGTCGGGATCGAGCTCAGCGCCGCCTCGGCGCGGGAACTGGTGCGAGCCATCACGGCAGCACTCGAAAGCCCGGAGGCCCGGGCCGACCTCGCGGCCCAGTCGCAGGTCCCGGCCGGTTCGGAACAGGAAACCGTGTCGTAACTCTTGTGGGGTTTCGGGCACGCTGCTAGGTTCACCGCATTCCATCTAGTGGAATTAAATTCCGCATCTAATCTCCGCCTTGAAGGTCTCAATGGCCGCCCCCGGATGGATCTGCGGGAAACAAGGAGTCACACATGCACAAGGACGTGTTTGCAGACATTCCGGTCGGTCGGCGCACGAGGACCGCCGTCGTCGGACTGAGCGTGGTGCTCGGTCTGACGGCTGCCGGCTGTGCCACCTCGGACAGCACCGCCACAACCCAAGGGGCCACCTCCCCCCGTAGTTCCAGCTCCGCCGACCCCTGGGCGGTGACGGATCTGGCCGGCTACACCGGCGGCAGGTCGGGGGCGGCCGACACCGGCCTCACACCGGTGAAGATCGGGTGGGTCAACCAGCAGGGCGGGTCGCTGGAATACCCGAACGCCACGCTCGGGGCCCGGGCGGCGGTGAAGTACGTCAACGAGAAACTCGGCGGGATCAACGGTCATCCGCTCGAACTGAGCACCTGTTACGTGGTGGACAGCGAGCAGGAGGGCAACTCCTGCGGGCTGAAGATGGCCAACGACGACGACATCAAAACCGTCCTCGTCGGCACACTGATCAACGGCGGCCAGTCCATGCGGGCGGTCGTCCAGGGCAGCAAGCCCATCCTGATGTCGAACTCGATCAGCGCGCCGGACGCCACCGGCAAGAACGTCTTCATCTTCAACGGCAACCCGGACTCGATCTTCGGAGGTCTGGCGTCCTACCTCCACGACAAGGTCAAGGCCAAGAGCGTGGCCGTCGTCTACCCGCAGGACGCCCAGAGCATCGGCGGCGTGGACGTGATCCGCAAGGACCTGAAGAAGCTCGGCATCAAGCTCAAGGCGGTCGGGTTCGACCCGTCGACGACCAATCTCACCGCAGCCGCGGTCGCCGCCGGCGTCCAGACGGCCGACGCGGTCGTACCGCTGGTGTCGTCGCCGCCGAACTGCGTCTCGGCGGCCAAGGCGCTCGACTCCCTGGCGGTCAAGGCCCCGATCGTGTCGACCGGCTCCTTCTGCTTCTCCAAGGCCGTCGCCCAGGGACTGGGCGGTGAAGCGCCGAAGTGGTTGCAACTGTCGACGCAGACCAACGTCGCCGACACCTCCCTCACCGATGTGCGGGCCTACCTCAAGCAGTCGCAAGCCGCCTCGTTGAGCGCGGGCGCCCAGACCGACTCCGACGCGACGCTCGCCTGGAGCCTGGTCATGACAGCGACGAAGTTCCTCAACGCGGCCGGTGGCGCGGACGCGACCACGAAGACCGTGGCGAAGGCCGCCCAGTCGTTCCACGGTCCGATGCTCCTGGGCAGCTCGACGGTCAAGTGCGGTGCCTACAGCGACCAGCCGGGACTCTGCGGCGCCCAGAGCCGGGTCTTCGAGCACACCGGCGGCAACACCTTCTCGGCGGCCACCGACTGGATCACCCCGTCCGGACTCTGACGGACGACGACACGTCATTCACCTACCGCAACCTCGATCAACCCTCTTTCAGACCACCCGTCCCCGCAACAACGGCGGACGGAGACCAGGAGACACCATGAGCGCCCCAGCGAGCGCCACGATCCGGCCCCGTGAGCCGAACCCGCGTCCCGAAGACCTGGTGCAACACGCGGCGGCCTTTCGAGACCGACTGCGGGACGAGCAGGGAGCCACGGAGGAGCGGGGCGCCTACTCGACCGAGACCCACGAGCTCTTCCGGCAGGCCGGCTTCTACCGGACCCTCCTGCCCCGCCGGTACGGCGGCTACGAGTTCGACGTACCCACGTTTCTGCGGGTGATCGTGGAGATCGCCCGCGGATGTCCCGGGACCGGTTGGGGCCTGTGCCTCGCGGCCGGGCACGGCCTGCAGATCGGCGGGCTCTACGGCGAGGCCGCCCAGGCCGGTGCCATCGGACCCGACGGGGACTTCGCCGCCCCCATGCGCGGCATCCCGATGGGCACGGCCACCCGAACCGAGCAGGGCTCGTGGCGGATCGCGGGGACGTGGGACTACTGCTCGGGATCGCCGTACTCCACCCACGCGATGCTCGCGGTGCGCCTCGACGAGGGCGACGGTCCGACCGGCGCCCAGGGGCTGGCGTTGGTGCCCCGCTCGGACTGGACGCTGATGGACGACTGGCGGCACCGTTCGTTCGGGATGCGAGGGAGCGGATCCAACAGCATCCAGGTCGACGGAGCCGTGGTGTCCGACGAGTTCGTCGTCCGCGGAAACCCGCTGGGGTTCGGCGGGAAGCCGGCGACGCCCGGTTACCGGCTGCACGGGAATCCCATGTACGCCGGCCACTCGATGGGCTACCTGCAACTGGAGATCACGTCGGTGCTGGTGGGCTGCGCCTATGCGGCGCTGGACGAGTACGAGCGGATCATCCGCGCCAAGAAGACTCCCGGACCACACGGCGTTCCGCGGTTCCAGACGGCCGACTACCAGCGCCACTGGGGTGTGGCCAGCGGCAAGGCCAGCGCGGCGGAGGACGTTCTTCTGCGCAGCAGCGAGTTCTACATGGAGCTCTGCCGGGAAGCCGTTGTCGACGACAAAGGGTTCGCCCCGGAGCAGCTGATGCGGATCCACGCCAGCACCCACCATGCCGTCAACCTTGCCTGGGAAGCCGTCGAGCTGCTGTTCCGCACCTCGGGAACCAGCGAGGGAGGGAGCAACGGCTCGCGCATGCAGCGGTACTACCGGGACATCTCCACGGCACGGACCAACGTCGGGTTGCAGTGGGAGACCTTCGCCACCGTGCTGGCCCAGGAGCACTTCGGCCTGAAGGCCGACGGACTCGTCTGAGCCGGCGGCACGGCCGAAGGAGAAAGCTCATGGAGACATTTGTTCTTTTCGCGCTGCTGGGGCTCGGTTCGGGCGCGGTCATCGCGAGCATCGCGCTGGGCGTGGTGCTCAGCTGGCGAGGCAGCGGCTCGATCAACCTGGCCGCGGGCGCGACGGTCATGGTCGCCGGCTATGTGTTCTGGGCGCTGCGCACCGGGTTCTTCGGGTTCGCGCTGCAGACCGTCCCGGCGATCGTCCTGACACTGCTGTTCATGGCCCTCTACGCCGTGGTCGTGGAGCTGGTGGCCGTCAGACCGCTGCGCAGCGCCTCCCCGCTCGCCAAGCTCGTGGCGTCGTTGGGCGTGCTGTTGCTGACTCAGGCGATGGTCCTGCTGATCTTCGGCAGCGCGCCGCTGAACAGCCCGTCGGTGCTGACCGGCGACGTCGTGTCCGTCTTCGGTGTGGCGGTGCCCGAGGCGCAGTTCGTCCTGGCGGGGATCGTGGTGGTGCTGGCCGGCGCTCTCGCCGCTCTCTACCGCTTCACCCGGTTCGGGCTCGCCACGCGGGCCGCCTCGGAGAGCGAGAGGTCGGCCGCTCTCGCCGGACTGTCGCCGAACGTCATCTCGTTGGGCAACTCCGTCCTCGGGCATGTGGTCACCGGGTTCGTGGGAGTGCTGGCCGCGTCGATCGTCGGACTGAGCGCCACGACACTGCCACTGCTGATCATCCCGGCGCTGGCCGCGGCACTGTTCGCGCGCTTCACCTCGTTCGGTGTCGCGTGTGCCGTCAGCCTGCTCATCGGGATCAGCGAGTCGTTGCTCTTCCAGGCGTCGAACGAGTCGTGGTTCCCGACCCAGAACGGCTCCGCCATCCCGGGCGTGCAGCAGGTGGTCGAGTTCCTCCTCATCGTCATCGCCCTGTGGTGGCGGGGCTCAAGCCTTCCCCTCCGCGGCGACCTGGTGGAACGGTCCCTGCCGATGGTGCCCGACCAGGACCGGCTCGCCAGGCGGGTCGCCCCGGTGGCCGTCGCGTGCGCCGTGGCCCTCGTGGTGCTTCCCTCCGACTTCCGACAGGCCGTCGCGACCGGCCTGGTGGCCACCGTCCTGTGTCTCTCCTTCGTCGTGATCATGGGGTACGTCGGTCAGCTGTCGGTGGTCCAGTTGGCGCTGGCCGGCGTCGCCGGATTCGTCCTCTCGCACCTTGAGGCGGCGTACGGTATCGGCTTTCCGTTGGGCCCGATCCTGGCGATCGCCGCGGCGACCGCGCTCGGGGTGCTCATCGGCGCCAGCGCGCTGAGGGTGCGGGGAGTCACGCTGGTCGTGGTGACGCTGGCTGCCGCGATCGCCATCGAACAGTTCGTCTTCGCCAACCCGGACTGGGGCGGTGGCCAGACAGGGGCTCCCGTCGAGTCACCGACGCTGTTCGGCCTCGACCTCGGCACCGACGCGTCCTTCCGTGGCCTGGACGGGGCACTGCCCAGTCCGGTCTTCGGCCTGCTGGCGCTGGTGGTGACCGTGGTGCTCTACCTGTTCGTGGCCAATCTGCGCAGGGGAGACCTGGGCCGCCGCATGCTGGCCGTGCGCTCGAACGAACGGGCCGCCGCGGCGGCAGGCGTCAACGTGCGAGCCGTCAAGATCCAGGGCTTCGCCATCGCGTCCTTCCTGGCCAGCATCGCCGGCGTGATGTACGCCTACGACTTCCGCACGGTGTCGGCGAACAGCTACGGCACCATGAGCGCCCTCTCCCTGGTCGCGAGTGTCTACGTCCTGGGCGTGACGCTGGTCCAGGGCGGCGTGCTGGCCGGATTCGGGGCCGCCGGCGCGGTGATCCCGCTCATCCTCCAGACCTGGGTCCTGCCGGAGAGCCGGGTCTCCATCTACATGCAGCTCATCATCGGCGCCGGTCTGCTCATCCAGCTGCGGTTCTGCCCCGACGGGCTGTTGGTGGCGTCGGCGACGAAGCGGGAGCGACGAGCGCGCGCATCACGCGCCGACAAGGCGTTGACCGCGGTGGGCGCCAACCCGCAGGGAGGGGTGTGACCATGCCGAGTCCTGTGCTGTCCGCACGCGGTATCAGTGTCCGGTACGGCGGGGTGCAGGCGCTCTCCGGCGTCGACATCGAGGTGGGTCCCGGCCAGATCGTGGGACTGATCGGCCCCAACGGGGCGGGGAAGACCACGTTCATCGACGCCGTGACCGGTTTCGCGCCGTGCACGGGCAGCGTCGAGGTGGCCGGTTGCGACCTGGGGCCGCTGCGCCCGCACGCCCGAGTGCAGGCGGGCCTCGGCCGGACGTGGCAGGCCGTGGAGCTCTTCGACGCCCTCACCGTGGCGGAGAACCTGGCGGTCGCCGCCCGTCGGCCGACGCTCTGGACGACGATCCGGGAGCTGCTGACCAACGCCGAGGCGACCAGGCCCGCGGTGGGCCATGCCCTGGAGGCGCTCGGCATCGTGGACCTCGCCGAGGCGATGCCGGGCGAGCTCTCGGAGGGGCAGCGAAAGCTGGTCGGTATGGCCCGGGCCTTCGTGGGTGAGCCCAAGGTGGTGCTGCTGGACGAGCCGGCCGCCGGCCTGGACACCGACGAGAGCGCGGAGCTCGGCAAACAACTGCGACGGCTCGGTGACCAAGGCACTCCGATGCTGCTCATCGACCACGACATCAATCTCGTGTTCGCGACCTGCGATCACGTGGTCGTCCTCGAGTTCGGCCAGGTCATCGCCACCGGACGTCCGGCGGACGTGCGCCGTGACCCCAGGGTGATCTCCGCCTATCTGGGATCCGCGGCCTCTGACGACATCGAGGCCGGGGAGGAATCGTGAGCCAACCAGTACTGCGCATCGAGGGTCTGACCGCGGGTTACGGCAGCGTCGACGTCGTTCGCGATGT
Organism: Streptomyces sp. MBT65; assembly: GCF_016612545.1. Lineage (GTDB taxonomy): Bacteria > Actinomycetota > Actinomycetes > Streptomycetales > Streptomycetaceae > Streptomyces. The sequence goes on from NZ_JAENRY010000048.1 coordinate 30,205, forward strand.
CCATCTGGAGGTCGGGAAGGGGGAAGTGGTGGCCCTGCTGGGCCCCAACGGGGCCGGCAAGACCACGACGTTGCGCGCGCTCTCCGGCCTGGTGAAGGTCTCAGCGGGTTCGATAACGATGGGCGGCCGGGACCTGACCGGACTGACTGCCGCCGCACGAGCGCGCTGCGCCATCGCGCACGTCCCGGAGGACCGGGGGCTGTTCAGGGGGCTGACCGTGGCCGAGCACCTCAGGCTCGGGCCGCGCGGCGAACGACTCGAGGCGGACCTGGCCTACCGGTACTTCCCGGCACTACCGGCCATCGCCGACCGACGCGCGGGGGTCCTGTCCGGCGGCGAGCAGCAGATGCTCGCGGTCGGACGGGCGCTGGCCCGCAGACCCTCGCTGCTGGTGCTCGACGAGCTCAGTCTCGGATTGGCCCCGGTGATCGTCGAGCAGTTGCTGCCGGTGATCCGGGCCTACGCGGACGAGAGCGGCTGCGCCGTCCTGCTGGTCGAGCAGCACGTGCACCTCGCCCTGGAGATCTCCGACCGGGCCTATCTGATGGCCCACGGCGTCGGCAGCGACAGCCATGACGCCGCGGTGCTACGGCGGGACCGCAGCGTGATCCAGGCCAGCTATCTCGGGGGACAGGAGTGGACACCCACTGCTGATCGTGAAAAGGAACGAGACGGAGACACGCAATGAGGATCGGAATCATCGGGGCCGGCCGGATGGGCCAGGCACTCACGGGTCTGCTCGTGGAGGCCGGTCACGACGTCGTGCTCGCGAACTCGCGAGGTCCGGAGTCGCTGGCCGCCTTGACGGCCCAGTTCGGTGACCACGCCAGTGCGGCCGATGTCCCCGGTGCCGTGAAGGGGAGTGACCTCGTCATTCTGGCCACGCCCTGGGGCCGGACCGCGGAAGCGGTGTCGGCTGTCGAGGACTGGTCCGGCGTGGTGGTGGTCGACACCACCAACAACCGCAGCAAGCCCGGCCCCGACGGCCTCATCGACATCGGGGACCGCATCTCGAGCCAGGTCGTCGCCGAGTTCGTGCCCGGCGCCCGGCTGGTCAAGGCCTTCAACACCACGCCCATCCCGTTCCTGGTCAAGGGCCTGGGAGCGGCGGCCGGCGAGGACAACGCCGTGTACATGGCCGGGGACGACTCCGACGCCAAGGCGCTCGTCGGGGCGCTCATCGCCAGTGTCGGCGGGGAGGCCGTCGACACCGGTGACCTGCACACCGGCGGTTGGCTGCAGGGCATGTCCGGCCCGTTGGCCGGGACCCTGGAAATGCTCACCCCGACGGATGCCCGGGCCCGTCTGGCAAAGGTCCTTGACCAGGTGCGCTAGCACCCGGCGAACCAAGCACACCCACTTCACCAGGAACAGGAAAGAGAGAACACCATGGCCATTGTCAACGTCAGCAAGTCCATAGCGCTCAAGGCCCCGGCCGACCATGTGTGGGCGTTCGTGAGTGACTTCGGCGGCTATGCGGCGTGGCAGCCGCACATCGCCTCGGTCGAACTGCGCCCCGACGGCGACCGCCTGGTCAACTTCACTCGCGGAGACTCGGTGTTCGACCGGATCTCCGCCAAGGACGACGCGGCACGCACCCTCACCTACGGGCTCGTCCCCGGTCAGAAGACGCCGATGACGAAGCTCGAAGCGACGTTCACGGTCACCGGATCCGGCGCCGGCAGCGACGTCGAGTACGCCATCGAAGTCGACGTGCCCGACCAGATGCAGGACGCCGCGCGTGCCGGGATCGGGGCCGACATCGATGGAGCGCTCGCCGGTCTCGACGCCAAGTTCAATGGGTGAGGCCGATGGCGGGGCGCCCGTCGCCCTTGTCACCGGAGGCGCCGGGTTCATCGGCAGCGCGATCGTCAAGGCGCTGACCGCACGGGGCCACCGTGTCGTCATCCTTGACCGAGCCGGGCACGACGCCGTCGATCTCGCGGACGAGAAGCAGGTCCGCGCGGCGGCCCGCACGGTGCTGGAGCGGTACCACCGCTGTGACGTGCTGGTCCACGCCGGTGTCAACTTCGAGCGAGCGGCCCTCCCCGACCTCGACACCGCGCTCCTGCGCCGGATGATGACCGTCAACGTCGAGGCTCCGCTCTGGCTCCTGCAGGAGTTGACGCCGAGCATGGCCGAGCACCACTTCGGCCGGGTCGTGATGGTCGTGTCGGACACGTTCTTCGACCCGCCGCCGGTGGCGGACATGCTCCCGTACGTCATGACCAAGGGCGCCCTGATCGGCGCCGCGCGGGCTCTGGCCCGTTCCCTGGGCGCGGACGGCATCACCGTCAACTGCGTCGCACCAGGCATGACACCGCCCCCGGTGTCCGAGCCCGGACTCGGCTCGAACGTGGCCGAGGGAGTGCGCTCGCGACAGGCACTCCCACGGACCCTCGTCCCCGAGGACGTGGCCGAGGTCGTCGGCTTCCTCGCCTCACGGGAGGCCGAGGCCCTCACCGGGCAGACCATCTGCCCGGACGGGGGACTGGTGCTGCGGTGAACGACAGCACGAGGAGACAGAGCAGGTCGTGGACAAAGTAGTCGAGAGCGCCGCCGCGGCCGTCCGCGACATAGCCGATGGAGCGAGCATCGCGGTAGGCGGGTTCGGGACGGCAGGGGTCCCGTGGACGCTGGTGGCGGCACTCCTCGACCAGGGTGCGAAGGACCTCACCGTCGTGACCAACAACTGCGGCGTCAACGGCGTCGGGCTGGTGCGGCTGCTCCAGGAGCACCGCATCAGCAAGGTCATCGCGTCCTACTTCGGCCAGAACCTGGAGTTCGCCCGCCAGTACCTGGCCGGCGAGATCGAGGTCGAACTGACGCCCCAGGGCACGCTGGCCGAACGCCTGCGTGCCGGCGGTGCGGGAATCGCGGCCTTCTTCACTCCGACCGGAGTGGGCACGGTGGTGGCCGAGGGAGGACTCCCTCGGCGCTACGGCGCAGCCGGCGCGGTCACCGTCGCGTCGCCGCCGAAGGAGGTCCGCACCTTCACGGTGAGGGGTCGCGCCAGGGACTTCGTTCTGGAGGAGAGCATCGTCACCGACTACGCGTTCGTCAGGGCAGCGGTCGCGGACCGCCATGGCAACGCCGTCTTCCATGCCGCGGCGATGAACTTCAATCCGGACGTGGCGATGGCCGGGCGCCTCACGGTCGTCGAGGCGGAACGGGTGGTGGAACCCGGCGAGATCGATCCCGACTCGGTGCACCTTCCGGGGGTCTTCGTGCAGACCGTGATCGTCGCGGACGCCGGGAGGATCGGGTGAAGATCGGCTGGACGCGCCAGGAGATGGCTGCGCGGGCCGCGCGGGAGTTGCGCGACGGCGAGTGCGTCAATCTCGGCATCGGACTGCCCACCCAGGTACCCCAGTACCTGGAGCCGGGCGTGCATGTAGTGGTCCACAGCGAGAACGGCGTCCTGGCCGTCGGGCCGTATCCCGAGCACGGCCAGAGTGACCCTGACGTGATCAACGCCGGCACCGAGCAGGTGACCACGTTGCCCGGCGCTGCGTTCTTCTCCTCTTCGCTGTCGTTCGCCATGATCCGCGGGGGGCACGTGGACACCACGATCCTTGGGGGAATGCAGGTCTCGGCCACCGGAGATCTCGCCAACTGGATGATCCCGGGCCTCATGGTGAAGGGGATGGGCGGGGCGATGGACCTGGTGAACGGCGCCGGTCGCGTCATCGTCCTCATGGAGCACGTGGCCAAGGACGGTTCGCCCAAACTGCTGCCCCGGTGCAGCCTCCCCCTCACCGGCCGAGGAGTGGTCGATCGGATCATCACCGATCTCGGTGTGCTGGACGTGACGGCGCAGGGGCTGCAGTTGGTCGAGCTGGCTCCGGGCGTCGACCTTGGCTTCGTGCTCGGCGCCACCGCGACTCCAGTAGTCGTGGCCTCCCAGTTCGCCGACAGTCGTGAGGGGGTCTAGCTCGGGCCGCCTTCCGTACGGCAAACCACACGCGTCGCCCATGTTTCCGCATGGGCGACGCGTGTGGTTCTGCCAACGTGTGTTGCACAAGGCCGTGTTCGGCGAGGCCGGAGCGGGTGAGCGGGGTCGTGCATGTGGACGGCGTGATGGAGGCTGTCGCCGCGTTGCCGGCAGTCACGGAGGATCTTGTAGTTCTTCAGGCGTCCGACGACATGGTCCACGCGGGCGCGGACCATGTCGTGGGCGGCATTGTCGTCCTCCTCGCCCGGAAGGAGAGCCCGCCCGGGGCGTTTGCGGTGCGGCACCGCCATCCCGCAGTCGAGATGGGCGCCGTCGCCGAGCATCGTCACGCCCTGGCAGTGCCGACTCGGTCCGGACTGCCGCCAGGCGTGTGCGTCCGCGGTGGTGCCCGGCACCGGTCGCGCAGCAGCGATCACCAGCCGCGTGTCCGCGTCCACGATGACCTGCACGTTCGCCGAGAACCGGTAGGTGCGGCTGGATGCGGCCATCCTCCGGTCGCGGAGCGGGATCGGCGTGCCGTCCGCGATCCGCGTGCGTTCCGGGGCATCGGCCGGGCGGGAGACGGGCTCGATCGCGAGCAGCGGTCCCAGCCTTGGGATCACCCGGCACACGGTGGAGGAGGACACGCCGAACAGCGGGCCCAGCTGCCGCATCGTCAGATTGGTGCGGTAGTACACCGCGACCACCGGCACCCGCTCGGCCGGCGGCAGCGACCACGGCCGGTCCCGCAAGGTGCCGTCACCGCCCCGCTCCCGCACCACCTTCAACGGACGCGCGAACTGCGTCACTCGCAGCCCGGTGAACGTCTCCACCCGCACCCGCTCGGCCCTCAACACCCCGGCCACACACCGGAGATGCCCGGATCACGGCCTTGTGCAACACCCTTTGACCCGCGTTGGTGTCGACGCCGGGCGTGGCCGACTCGGGGGCGACCGATGCCTCGATGGTGCGGGGCGTTCAGGTTTCCGGGGTGAGTTCGCTTAGGTCGCCGGGAGCGACTGTCACGAACATCATCCATCGGTCTCCGCGGCCCCGGGTGACATGGCCGGCTCCTGTCACGTCGTCGATGAGCGCGACGTCACCGGTCACCGGGTGGGTGAGAGTGCCGTCACCGGTCTCGTTTTCACCGCTGCCGTTCAGGGTGATGCCGAACTGCCGGCGTGGACCGTTGTGCCACACTCCCGGGGTGTAGCCCTCTGATCCGTAGTCGCGTCGGGTGACAAAGGCTCCGATCGACGTCGGCCACTTGTCGACCGGCGGTACCGAACCGAGAGAGTACGGCCACCGGAAGGGCTCGGAGCGTGAGTGCCCGCCGTCGTCGTATATCCATGTCAGAAGGGGTCGGCCGGGTCGCGGATCATGGCGAGAGCTGACCTTGGTGAGTCCCGGTTCCGGTACCCATTCCGGGGTTGAGACGAAGAACAGCCAGGCGTCGTCCGGCCACGTGAGACCGATCTCCTCGGCAGCGCCGACATCGAAACACACGACGTCACCGGGACCTAGTTCGGTGACGGCGCGCCTGCTGGCGGAGAGCTCGATGCGGCCGGACAGCACGACGACCAGGTGGCAGCCGAGTGCCGGGAGCGCGGGCATGTCGTCCGCTCGAAGGCGGGCGAGCCAGAAGCGCGATGCCGGGATGACGTCGTAGGGACCCTTGTCCCTGGCATCGCGGTAGGGGAGGAGCACCTGACGCACATCCGCGGCTCCGGAGACGTCAGTGACGTGCAGTACGCGCACTTCAGGCCTGGACCGCTACGGGCACGTACTTGCCGCTGAGCTGTGGCGGGGTGCCTTGGAGGCCGGCGAGGGCACGGTCGTGACGCGTCTCGCGCTTCCAGGTGCGCTTGAGATCGTCCTGGACGTCGATGCGCAGCCGACCCAGACCGCCGACCTCGAGTTCGACGAGGTCACCGTCCATGAGCGGGTGCAGGCCGCCATGGGTGGTTCCGGTGGCCACCAGGTCGCCAGGTTCGAGGGTGTGCAGCGAGGAGACGAACGCGATCGACTCGGCGATGCTGTAGGCCATGTCGTCGGTGCTGAAGTCCTGCATCAGTCTGCCGTTGGTCCAGAGGCGGACCGGCAGGTTCTGCGGGTCCGGCACCTCGTCGGCGGTCACCAGGAAGGGACCGATCGGGCAGAAGGTCTCGCGGGACTTCATCTGGTAGAAGGCGTTCTGGCGGGGCGGGATGCCTCGGGCGGAGCCGTCGATGAGGTTGGTGTACCCGAAGACGTAGGTCATCGCTTCGTCGACGGAGACGTTGTGGGCCCGCCGCCCGATGATGACGGCGAGCTCGGCCTCCCCTTCGAACACCGTCGCGGGGATGTCGGGAAGCACCATCCGGTCGCCGTGACCGATGATCGAGTGGGGTGTCTTGGGGAAACCGTTGATGGCAGGGCGCTCGGTGGCTCCCTCTATGTAATTGCGTGCCATGCAGTCGATGTTCAGCGGCCTCGGGACCGGGGGGCGGACGCGGACGGAGTCCAGCGGGACGCCGATATCTTCTTCGGCCACCTGCCGGAACCTGTCCTGGAACTCCGACCATCGGGTGATGACGGTCGTCAGCAGGTCCTGCGGGTGAGCCGGTGACAGATCGGCGACAGCGCCGCTCACGTCGACGACGGAGTCGCCGTCGAATACGCCCAGCCGGAAGTCATTGAAGAACAGGAGCTTCACGCGTTTTCCCTTCGGGGTTGGTCGAGGTCGGTGGGGACGAACTGGCCGTACTGGCCCCGGAAGAAGACCAGAGCCCGTCCGTCCCGTGCGGAGGCGAGATCCAGCACCCGTGCGACCGCGATGGTGTGGTCGCCGGCGTCGTGCTCGGTGACCAGTTCGCAGTCCAGCCAGGCGATCGCGTCGTCGAGCGCCGGCCCGGCGTCGCGGTGGTGCCAGCTGATTCCGGCGAATCGATCCGTGGCGGATCGCGAGAACTGCCGTGAGATCTGTTCGTGATGCGATGCCAGCACGCTGACGCAGAAGCGCTGCTCGCGTCGGATCTGAGGCCAGGTGCTCGATGTGCGAGCGGCACACACGGCGATCAGGGGCGGATCCAGTGAGACGGAGGTGATCGAGTTGGCTGCCATCCCCACGGGCTGACCGGGGGTGTCGGCTGCCAGCACCACCACCCCGGTGGGGAGATGGCCAAGTACGTTGCGGAACTCGCTCGGGTCGATGGTCCTGGGGGCTGAGAAGTTGGCGACTCGTTCACTTTGCGGTGGCATGTCTGTATTCCATCTGCCGGAATCTTATTCCGAAAAGATTAGTGATGGGTTCCACGGCCGTCAAGGGTGGCGGAGGATCGTCGTGCGGAGGGGGAGCGGAGGGGGCACGCCGCGGACAGCGGTGCCGACGCAGGGGCATCGGGGCGGGCGCCGCTTCGGTGGTGGGCGCAACAAGGCGACCGGGGTGGTCCTCCGGACAGGGCTGAACGGCGCGAGGCGCGGATGCCGACTCGGTGCACAAGGGGCAACCGGCCCGGTTCAGGGGCCTGCGGGGCGGTGGTCCGTGCCAGGTGCTACGAGGGCGGCGCCGGATCAGTATCCTGTGGTGGATCGGAGGTCTTGTGAAGGAAGAAGGCTCGTCTTCGGCTGGTTCGCCCGGCGAGGGTCGGGACATTGGGCATGTGCGGGCGGTTCAGCGGGCGGCTCGTATTGTGACGGCGCTGACTGAGCATCCATACCCTTTGGGGATAGTGGAGTTGGCGAAGTTCGTGGGGCTGTCCCCGGGCAGTGTTCACCGGTTGCTGGCGACGCTGGTCAGTGTGGGGTGGGTGGAGCAGAACTCACGGACCAGTAAGTACCGGCTGGGGATGGGGGCTGTGGGCATCGGCAGTGTGGCGTTGGTGAGCAACCCTGTGGTGCTGGACAGTCGTGCGCATCTGTCGCGGATTGCTCAGTGGTCGGGTCATGACGCGGTGCTGAGTACGTTGGTCGGCGGCAAGACGGTGCAGTTGGCGCGTTCGGCCGGTGTGAACACGGAGCTCATCGAGTTTGAGCCGGGGCATCCGCAGCCGGCTCATGCGATGGCTGATGGGAAGCTGTTGCTGGCCTATCTGCCGGAAGACGAGGTGCGTGACGCCGTCGGGGTTGAGGAGTGGCGGCGTTTCACTCGGAACACGATCACTGATTTTGACCGGATGCGGCGTGAGTTCGAGGAGATTCGGGCGCAGGGGTATGCGGTCGACAATTTCGAGCGGTTCGACACCGGACGTGGTATCGCGGTTCCGGTGGTGGACTCCGGTGGGCGTCCGCTGGCGGCGATGATGTGTCTGGGCAAGCTGGATCCGGCTCAGGACGCGGAGTTGGTGCAGCAACTGCAGTCGGTGGCGCGTGAGATGTCCGACCGTTTGAACGCGAGTGGAGACCTGCCCTCGTCATCGTTCGAACCGACCTGATCCGCGGCACGGATCTGCTGCTGGGCGGGCGTCTCCCCTGCCGGCATGCGGCAGACACGGCCTACAGGGTCGCGCTGTCCCACACCGCGGCAAGGGCGGTCTCCGGCACCGAAAGGGCTGTGGTCGATTCCTCCGCCCAGATGGTCTTGCCCGTCTGGTGGTAGCGGCTTCCCCACCGCTTGGAGAGCTGGGCCACCAGGAACAGCCCGCGGCCACCCTCGTCGCCGGCCTGCGCACGCCGTAGCCGAGGCTGGGTGTTGCTGCTGTCCGTGACCTCGCACACCAGCGTTGTGTCGTCGTGGAAGAGGCGCAGGCCGACGGTCCCGCCGCCGTAGCGAATCGCATTGGTGACCAGCTCACTGACGATCAGCTCGGTGGTGAAGGCCATGTGGTCGAGCCCCCACGCGGCCAGCTGTCCGGTGACGGCCTTGCGTGCGTCGGTGACTACGGCGGGATCGTCGGGAAAGGTCCAGTCGGCGATGGCGGACGCGGGAATCCTCTGGGTGCGGGCCAGGAGAAGCGCCATGTCGTCACGGGACGGCGTCTCGGTGAGCTCTGCCAGCACGTCGTGGCCGATGTCCTTCAACGTCTTGTCCTGGCGGCACAGCGACGAAAGTCTGTCCAGAAGTTCGTGGATGCTCCGGTCGATGTCGTCGGACCGGGCACGGACGAGGCCGTCGGTGTAAAGGGCCAGCGTGCCGTCGGGTTCCAGCTCGACCGTGGTCTCCTCGAAAGGCATGCCGCCCACTCCGAGGGGTGGCCCCGGAGCGACTGTGATCAGGCGGCCCGTTCCGTCGGGCTGGATCACTGCAGGGGGCGGATGCCCCGCGGAGGCGAGGGAGCAGGTGCCGGTGACCGGGTCGTACAGCGCGTACAGACAGGTGGCGCCGATGGAGTCCTTGAGACGAGGATCCGCTTCCTCGGCGAGTTGCTGGACGAGATCGTCGAGGTGGCCGAGGAGCTCGCCGGGTGGGAACTCCAGGTCGGCCAGGGTGTGGATCGCGGTCCGCAAGCGGCCCATGGTGGCGGCGGCGTGCAGTCCGTGCCCCGTTACGTCACCGACGACGAACGCCACCCGTAGCGACGGCAGCGGGATGACGTCGAACCAGTCGCCGCTGATGTCCGCCCCGCCGCTCGCGGGCACGTAGCGACCGGCCGACTCCGCCGCCGTCGTCCGCATGACGGCCCTGGGGAGCAACCGCTCTTGCAACGCGACCGCGGCCCGATGCTCACGGGTGTACCGGCGGGCGTTGTCCAGGCTCAGCGCGGCGCGTGCGGCGATGTCGAACAGCAGATCCGCGTCCTCTTGCTGGAACGGCTCGGGCCGGTCGGTCCGCCATACCCCGACGACCCCCAGAAAATGGCCCCGCGCGAACAGCGGGGCGATGACGGCCGAGTGCCCCCTCGCCGGCAGCATCGACCGGATCAGTTCCGGGTCCTCGAGGAGGTCCGCCATCTCCTGCCGCGTTGCGTTGAAGACCTCCTCGCCGTGCAGGGCCGCCCGGCGTACGTGGGCGGTGTCCGGGAGGTTCGGGATCACGCCGCCCACGGGGATGAGCTCCTCGGGCCAGGGGCCGACGGCCGAGGCCACCGCCACCCGGCGCAGGGACCGTGGGCCGCCGGGAAGGAGCCCCTTGGGGGTCTCGTCGCCATCGAGCACGGAGTCGACTATCTCCACCGTGGCCATGTCCCCGAGGGCCGGTACGAGCACGCTCGCGATGTCCTGGGCGGTCCGCGTCACGTCCAGCGAAGCACCGATCCTGTCCGACGCCTGATGACTCACCTCGGTACGGCGCCGGGCACGTTGCTGCTCCGTGTTGTCGATGAAGATCGCGGCGACTCCGGTAGGCCGGGCGTACCTGTCTTCCAGGCGGAACGCGGACAGGGAGAAGGATCGCTCCCGCTGTGACGCGTCCCTCGCCCGCATCCGCTGTTCTCCCGCGACCTGCGCCACCCCGGTCTCCAGTACCCGGCGCAGCCGCCTCTCGACCTCGTGCGCGTCGTCCCCGGAGATCACGTCCGCCAGGTGATCGCCCGCGTGCAGGGGAGGCCACCCGTACATTCCCGGGGAGCCGTTGGTGCGGACGACCTTCAGTCCGGCGTCGAAGATGACGATCCCCAGCTGCTTCTGGGCGAGCAGGGCATGCAGGAAGGACGTGCTCTGTTCCCACGGCCCCGCCTCCGACGCAGGCGTTATCACCAGGGCGACCTCGGAGGAGCCGTCCAGAGGCACTTGGACGACAGCCAATTCGACCGGTTCTCCGGAGCCGTGTCGGAACAGAGTCGTGCCGCGGCTCGCGATGGGGAAACCACCCTCCGCCACTTCGAGGAGCGGTTGAGCGGGATCTTCGAGCAGCCTCGTGATGGGCAGCCCGCGCACCTCCGCGACCCTGTACCCCAGCAGCTCGGCGGCCGCACCGGAGCACTGCCGCACGACTCCCGCGCGGTCGAGCAGGATGACGCCCGCCTCGCCGGCCGCGCCGCGCTCACTCAGGTTCGCCATGGGCCACCTCACCTGCGGCAGACGCCGCAGCATCCCTTCAAGTATGTATCGGTGGCCGCGAGGCCCGCCAACGAACCGCACCTGTGCCCCGCACATCAAGGGGCACGGTGTCGGCCCCCAGGATTGTCCATTGTCTCGCTCAGTAAAACAGTAGTTTCGACAAGGAGGACATGCTCGGGTTTTGGGGGTATCGTCATCGCTCGCACCAGCAGTCTGAGCGGACACTGTGGGCGCAACGCCGCTCCCTGGGCGTCCGGCGCCGGCCGTGCTCGCCATACCTCCGCGTGGAGATGTCCCATGCAAGAAGGCTTCTACCTGCAGCCGTCGCAGGAAAATTCAGGACCGAAACATTCATCCGGCGGGCACAGTGTTCCTCGCAAGAAGTGGCATCTGGAGACCAGATACCTAGTTCCCAACATCGCACTCCTCGCGATCCAGATCATTTTTGGTACGTCGGCGAATCTCCCAGGTATTCGTATTTTCGGCACATCGGGCATGTCCTTGGGGATCCTCCTGTGTCTGACTCAGATGGCGACCCTCCTGGCTACCCTGCATCGCCTGGACAGAAGAAGTAGACGCGAGGAGACGACATGGTGAACAGTCCGGATCTCATGCTGGCGGCAGACCTTCGGGAAAATTCCCCGATCATCGTCGTCTTTCTGTTGTTCATCGCGATCGTCCTTTTCCTCTCGGTCTTCTCCGGCCTTGAATCGGATACTCCGAAGGAGTTCTATGTCGGAGACGGCAAAGGCTCGCCGCTGGTGGGCGGTCTGGCGATAGCGGGCAGTTTCGTGTCGGCGCCATTGCTGCTGAACAGCACCGCGACGGTGGCAACGTTCGGGTTTGACGGAATGATGGACGTCACGAACGTCCTGCTGTCCTTCGGGCTGCTCATCGTGCTGGCCAGGCCCATCCGACTGCGTAACGCCCAGACTCTCGGAGACATTTTCTCGGCGCAGGCCCCGGGCGCCGCGCCGCGCATCGCTGCCGCCGTGACCACCCTGGCCATCGCCGGCCCTTTTCTGGTCGTGCAGCTCATCGCCGCGGGCAGCGTGACCGCGGATCTGCTCGGGTTCTCGGGTACGGGAGCGCAGCAGGTCTGCATTGTGGTCATCGGTGGTTTGATGGTGACCTGTGTGATGCTGAGCGGTATCAAAGGACTCACGGCCGTGCAGGTCCTAGCCGCAGTCGTGGTTCTGCTGGCCATGGCAGTGACCGCTCTCGCGGTGGTCGCCAAGTTCCACGGGAACCTGGGGTCTCTCCTTGCGCAAGCGGACTCCGGCAGCGCCAAGCCCGGTAGCTATTTCAGCTCGGGCACGATGAACGGGACGGGAACGGCGGCGCATCTCAATTGGATCGGGGAGCGATTCATCCTCGTCCTGGGGAGCGCGTGTATGCCGCACGTCATAGTCAGAATTCACGGTGCGAAAGATCCTGCTGCCGCGCGACGCTCAGTCAAGTACGCGACGTTCCTCATTGCCCTGTTGTCCTCGGCCGTCGTCGTTGTCGGCATGGGAGCCTCCGCCCTGGTGGGTACGGGAAAGATCTCGTCCGGGAACGGAGAGGGCGACGGCGCCCTGATGCTCCTGGCGCACAACTTGGACGGTGGGCGCACGCTGTTCACCGCGGTCGCCTGCGCGGTTTTCCTCAGTGTGCTCGCCGTCGTCGGTGGGAGTACGGTCGCCGCGGCCGGTGCGATCGCCAAGGACATCTACGGCAATGTCGGAAAAGACGACGAGGGGCATTCCGGGAAAGAAATACTGACGGCTCGCGCCAGCGTCTTCGTCTTCGGTACCGCCGGAATCGTGATCGCCGTGATGTGGCAGGGTCACTCCGCGGTATTTCTGGGCGCCGTCAGTGCCGCGACAGCCGCATCCGCCGTGGCGCCGGCTCTTCTGTACAGCTTCTTCTGGAAGGGTTACAACCGCACTGGGCTGCTGTGGACGCTGTACGGAGGGACAGGCCTCACGGTGTTCCTTTACCTGATGTCGCCGTCATTTTCCGGAATCCCCGCAGCGCTCTTCCCCGGTGTCGACTTCACGCGGCTCGACCAGATCGGCCCGGCCCTCATCGCGGTTCCCGGCACTTTCTTCCTGGGATGGGCTTCCAGCGTGGCGGGACGCCGTCGCAGTGCCGGGCAATCGAAGACAGCGCCCATGCAGCCTGTTTCCTGAAGGGCACGTCCATCGCCTCGCCCGAGCGGCGGGTGAGAGCGTCGGAGTATCGCTCTCACCCGCCGACGACGGTCAGGCGGTCAGTGATTCTCCGGGCTGTGGCCAGCACCTTCTGAGCCAGTTCCGCCTCCGCTTCGGGAAACACCCTGGAGGCGAGCGCGGCGACGCTCACGGCGGCGACCACCCTCTGCTCGGCGTCGCGGATCGGTGCCGCCACGCCGGTCACATCGGGGTCGAACTCACCGCGGGTGACGGAATACCCGGCGCGGCGGATGTGCCCGAGCCGGTCCATGAGGGTGTCCACGTCGGTCAGCGTGGCCGGTGTGAATCGCCTCAACTCGGCTGCCTCCAGCAGCCCGCGCGCCTCGTCCTGCGGGATCCATGCCAGCAGGACGAGCGCGGAGGCGCCGGCGTTGAGCGGGAGCGTGCTGCCACGCTCGTAGGAGATGCGTACTGCCCGTGTGGCGACCTCCGCACGGTCGACGCAGACGACCAGCTCCCCGGAACGACGGGTCAACAGCACCGTCTCGGACACGTTCTCGGACAGTTCGGTCATCGCCGGTCCGGCGATGTCGGAGAGTCCGTAGCTGCGCCGTGCCAGCCGGCCGATCTCCAGGACACGCAGGCCGAGCCGGAAGCCGCCACCCGGCGCCTCCTCGAGGAACCTGCTGCTCACCAGGGACTGGAGGTATCGGTAGGCGGTCGAACGGGCGACCCCCAGGCGCTCGGCGACGGCGCTGCCGGAGATGACGAGGTGGGTGTCGTCGAACATCATCAGGATGTCCAGGGCACGGTCGGCCGTGGAGTTGCGCTCGCGATAACTGGGGGACGCTGATCCTGACATAGGGGACACCCTACCGTGCAGGTGTCTCCCGCCCGCCTCAGGTCACAACCGGTCCTTGACGACGGTGTTGCGCAGCTCGCCCACGCCCTCGACGAACGTGACCAGCTGCTGCCCGGGGCGCAGGAAGACCTTGGGGTCGCGTCCTGCTCCCACTCCGCCCGGTGTGCCGGTGGCTATCAGGTCGCCGGGCACGAGCGTGATGATGGTGCTGATGTAGGCGATGATCGCGGCGACGTCGAAGAGCAGGTCGGACGTGTTGGACTTCTGCATGGTGTGTCCGTCCACACTGCAGCCGACAGTCAATCCCGATGCGCCCGGGGGGAGTTCGTCCGGAGTCACGAGCGCAGGACCGACCGGGGTCGTCGCCTCGAACGTCTTCCCGGAGAGGAACTCCCGGGTGCGATGCTGCCAATCCCGTACGGTCACGTCGTTGACGACGGTGTAGCCGCCCACGTGGGCGAGCGCATCGTCCCGGGTGACGCGCCTGGCTCGCCGTCCGATCACGACACCGAGCTCCGCCTCCCAGTCGAGGTCGTCGCTGACGGACGGCATGTGGACATCGTCATGGGCACCGACCAACGACCCGTCGTACTTGGCGAAGAGTGTGGGGTGCGTCGGGGTGGGGCGGCCCATCTCCTTGATGTGCGTGGCGTAGTTCAGGCCCAGGCACACGATCTTGTTGGGATGCGGGACGACGGGAGCGAAGGACGCCCCCTCCAGCGGCATCCGCTTGCCGTCGGCCGCTGCGGCGCGGTGGTGCCAGTCCTCTCCGCTCGCCAGCAGGGCTCCGACGTCCTGGTACGGCAGCAGGACCAGTTCGTCGCCGTCATGGCGGGCAGCAGCAGTAAGCAGCACGTCGGAATCGGGAGAGGGCTGACGGACCGTACTCAGTTTCATGACAGTTCTCCTGAGGGAGGGGATGCAGCGGCGGCGAGGGTCTGTGCCGCTGTCGAAGTCGCAGGCTTTTCAACGAGATGGGGGAGGGCTGGAGCGGCGAAGCGTTCCAGGTGGAGCGCAACGCGTTCGGCGTCGGCGGCGTCGAAGACCGCGGCCACCAGCCGGTCCGGCCGGACCAGGACGAAGTGTTCGGTGAACCCGGCGAACAGGGCGTCGGCGCGGCCGTCCGCGGCTGCGATTCCGATGCGCCGGGAGTGGTCCCTCGGCGCACGGCCGTCGACGATCACGTCCGCGCGGTGATCCGCCGGCAGCCCCGCTTTCTCGACGGTTGCCCAGTCGTCCTCCGAGACACCTACTCCGAGCAGGCTCCAGCCGGGACCGAGGACATCGTCGAGCCGAGCGATCCGGCGTGCGGTGCCGTGCAGAACCTGAGCCCAGGGGAGTTCTGCACCCACCAGTGGATCGCTGCGATCGCGCTGTGACGGGACGAAAGCGCCGGTCCGGACAGGTGCGTCCGGGTGGTGGTGCGCGTTCCCGAAGCAGCGTCGCCCCCAAGAGGTTCGTAAGGCCGTACGCACGCACAGGTCGCGCAAGCGGGCGCGTGCCGTGCCGGTGGTCGTCACGATGCCCCCGAGCCGGACCGAGCGCTCGACCGCAGCCCGTAGGTACGGCCTGCGTTCCGCGTCGTAGGTGTCCAGCAGCGGGTCTCCGCCACGCCCGGCCAGCACCTCGGCCAGCTTCCAGTACAGGTTGGCAGCGTCCCGCAGGCCGGAGCCGAGTCCCTGGCCGGCGAAGGACGGCGTCAGGTGCGCGGCGTCGCCGAGCAGGAAGCAGCGTCCTTCACGCAGCCGCTCTGCGAGCAGTGCGTACGAAGTGGACGCCACGACACGATCGACTTGGGCGACCGTGATCTCGCGGTAGGGGCGCAGCAGTTCACGCACCAGCGCGAAGGGCGGAGACGTCCCGGGAGCGCATTCTCCGTGCGGCAGCCGGAACTCGTACCGGCACCGGCCGCCGCTGCCCGGTACCACGACGGCGGGGTGGCGCGGGTCTTCGTGACGCATGGCGTAGAGCTGGTCGCCGGGGTCGTCGAGCGTGTCGACCACCAGCCGGACATCGGGAAAGCCGTGGCCCTGCATGGGGATGCCCAGAAGCTCACGCACCGTGCTCCGGATACCGTCGCAGCCCAGGACGTACGGCACGTCGAGGGCTGTCGCGGCTTCCCCGCCGAGGGTCGGTCCGAGCCAGGCGCGGACATGGTCGGTGTACTGCCGCAGGGAGAACAGGCGGGTGCCGAAACGGGTCTCCACGGTGGGAAGTCGCACCAGTTCGGCGAGGAGCGCGCGTTCCAGGTGGATCGCCTCGTCCACGCCGGCGCGCCGCAACATGCGCAGGCACCCGGCGTCGAGGCCGGCCGCCATGGCGTCGTCGCCGACGTCCGCGTTCCGCTCGACGAGCAGAACGCGGACACCGGCCGAACCGAGAAGGTGCGCCGCGGTGAGTCCGGTGGGACCGGCCCCGACGACGAGGACCTGCGGCCGCGCACCGGGATCCCGGAGCCCGCGGCGTCCCGAGGACGCCACTGTCATTGAACCGGCTGGTAGGCGGCGCCACCGTCGGCGAGAAGGCGCTCGGCTTCGGCGAGCACGGCCGCGGGATCCTGGTCGAGGTCGATCGTCTTGCGGAACGGCTGACGCACGTCGCGGTCGATCCGCAGATACACCTCGTTGCGGTTGCCCTCGGGATCGAAGAAGTAGATGCCGATGGCGTTTCCGTGCGTGACCTCCTGCTGTACGTCGATGCCTTCGGCACGGAACCGATGGTGGAAGTCGATGATCGTCTCCAGCGAGTCGACCCGCCACGACACCTGGTGGGTCAGCTTGGACCCCGGCGGTGCGGTCCGGCCCCGCTGGAGCACGAACTCGTGGTGCTCCTCGTCGGGCCGCGAGGAGAAGAACACGATGCCGAGTTCCGTGTCCTCGTCGGTCACGGTCAGTCCCATGACGCGGGTGTAGAAGTCACGCATCGTCTCCAGGTCGTCCACCCAGAAACCGGTGTGTCCCAGGCCGGTGATAGCCATGGACCTCTCCTTTCAGAACGTGGAACGCGCAGTGCGGTGGGCAGGTCAGTTCGCGGCGCCGCGGGCGGCCACGGCCTGATCGAGCGTGGTCTGGTCGGCCCAGTTGCCGTGGAAGCCGAAGGGCACGCGGCTGGGCAGCTTCACCCGGGCCAGGGGGGTGCGTCGCAGGTCGGCGGCATCGTGGATGAGGAGTTCGCTCAGGCCGGTCTCGCGGTCCCACCACAGGGTGAGCAGGTAGCCGTCGTCCTCGGCGGTGGCGTTCTCCCGGGCGACGAACACCGGCTCGCCGGGGTTGGTGAGGTGGTCGGGTCCTTCGACGACCGTGGTGCTGTCGCGCAGGTGGTCGTGCTTGGCGAGACCGTCGCTCATGGTGTCGTCGGCCAGGTAGCGGGTGGTGACGAAGTATCCGTAGCGGTGGGGGCGGCCGGTGTAGGCGTCGTTGATCCTCGGGAACTCTCCGGCGACGCCGCCGACCATCTCCTCCGTCGCCCGGCCGGTCGCCAGGTCCACGCGCCAGCGGTGGGGGAGCGAGGGCGGGAACCAGGAGTGGGACGTCACCGGAGTCTCCAGCCGGTCGGCCGGCGTGCCCAGGCGGGTGATGCGGTGCCCGTCGACGACGACCTGGCCGTTCTCCTCGTAGGCGTTGTAGAAGTGGGTGTTGGCCCACTGGCCGCCCACCTCGTGCCAACTGACGGCGTGTGTCCGCCGGTTCATGAGTACGATCTGCACGCCGTGCGGCAGCGACGCCTCGTCCCAGACCACGCCCGGCTCGCCCCGCATGATGTGGTCGAGGCGGAACTGGGCCGGCGTGACGAAGAAGATCGCGTAGTTGTCGCTGACGGCGAAGTCGTGCATCAGCACCGGCACCTTGATGTCGAAGCTGTGGCTGTCGACGACGTGCCCGGTCTTCACGTCCGCCCGGTACCAGGTGATGGTCGGTCCGATGGCGGCGAAGAAGAGCATGTCGCCGCTGTCGGGGTCGATCTTGTAGTGGGCGGTGCACAGGACGTCGATGCCGCCGTGGAAGTCGTGAGTGCCGTACGTCTCCAGGGTCTCGGGGTGCATCGAGTACGGCAGGCCGCCTTCGAAGTAGACCAGCAGGTGGTCGTCGAAGATGCCGACGTTGGTGTTGGCGACGTTCTTCGCGGGTGGCGCGCCCTGGCGGAGGGGCGCCGTGCTCCCGCCGTTGGCGAAGCCGCTGTAGACCGCCTCGCCCTGCTCGACCTCGAACTTCATGGAGTCGGTCATGACCCAGCGGGTGCGGTAGGCGGCGCGCCCCTCGCGCAGGTAGATCCCGCAGACCATGCCGTCGCCCTCCCACCAGTGGTAGCGGTCGGGATCGCGCGGCGTGAAGCGGGGGTTGGCGGAGATACGGAACAGGGCCCCGGCGAGGTCGCCCGGGATCTCGCCGTCCACGTCCAGGTCGTACGCGCCGCTCTCCTCCGTCCAGGGAGTGAACGGGCCTTCCAGGAACTTGTTGCCCGGCGCCCAGCCGGCCGCGTCCTGGGCGAGTCGTGGGGTCGGCGGGTGTGCGGTGGCGCGCGGGGCGATGGTCATGGGATCGGGCAGGGACGGGCCCGGCCACGAAGGAGGTGTCATCGGGATGCTCCAAGTGCGGGTGGAACGGGGGTGGGGTGCCGGAGCGGGAGTCAGAAGGGGTAGTCGGGGATCTCGCCGCGGACGGTGACCCACTGCTGTTCGGTGAAGGCCTCGAGGTTGGCGACGCTCCCTCCGTGCCGGGAGCCGTTGCCGGACTCGCCGACGCCGCCGAACGGGACGGTCGCCTCGTCGTTCACGGTCTGGTCGTTGATGTGGACGAGCCCGGTGGGGATGCGGTCGGCCAGCGCCAGGCCCTTGGCGACGTCCCGGGTCAGGATGCCCAGCGAGAGCCCGTACTCGGTGTCGGTGGCCAGCCGGACGGCTTCGTCGAGATCCTGGAAGGGCACGACCGGGGCGACCGGACCGAAGATCTCCTCCGTGTAGGCACGGGCTTCCAGCGGGACGTCGGCCAGCACCGTCGGCCGGTAGAACAGGCCTTCGTAGGTGCCGCCGGCCGCGAGCCGCGCACCGGTCGCCACACTGTCGGTGACGATGGCGTGGGCCGCCTTCAGCTGCCGGTCGTCGATCATCGGACCCAACGCGACCTGCCCGGTGGCCGGGTCCCCGACCGGGGCGGCGTTCGCGTGCTGGGCCAGTAGATCGGCGTACTCGTCGGCGATCGAGGCGTGCACCAGGTGGCGGCTGGAGGCCATGCAGACCTGTCCGGCGTGGTGGAACGAGCCGAACGCGCCGGCCGAGACGGCCTTCTCCAGGTCCGCGTCGTCGAGGACGATCAGCGCCGAGTTGCCGCCGAGTTCCAGGTGGACGCGCTTCAACCGCTGCGCCGCCGCGGTGGCGATCGCCTTTCCGGCCCGGGTGGAGCCGGTGAACGCGATGACGGGCACGCGCGGGTGGTCCACCAGCGCGGCACCGACGTCGGCGCCGCCGGGCAGCATGTGCAGCACGCCAGCGGGGAGGCCCGCCTCCTCGAAGACGCGGGCGATGGTGACCCCGCCGCAGATGGCGGTGCGCGGGTCGGGCTTGAGTATGACGGCGTTGCCCAGCGCCAGGGCGGGGGCGACGGCGCGCATGGCCAGCACCATCGGCGCGTTGAACGGGGAGATCACCCCGACCACACCCACCGGGCGCCGCCGCGCGAACGACAGCCGGTCCTCGATGGACCGCAGCACCTCTCCGTACGGAGCGGCCGCCAGCGCCGCGGCCTCGTAGCACTCCTCGGCCGCGCCGTTGGCGGTCTGGAAGTCGGCGAACGGCCTCAGCGCACCGGACTCCCGCACGATCCATTCCGCGATCTCGGCATGGTGCTCCTCGAACAGGCGTGCCGCCCGCCGCAGCACCTGGGCCCGCTCGACATAGGGCCGTGCCGCCCAGTCGCGCTGAGCCCGCACGGCTCGTTCCACCGCGCGCTCCAGATCGTAGGGCGTGGCGGCGGCGACTCGGCCCAGGGTCTTGCCGGTGGCCGGCTCGGTGGAGTCGTACGACTCACCGGTCGCCTTGGTCCACTCGCCCGAGAAGATCCGCTCCTGCCAGACGTCGGCATCCAGAAAAGTCATGGGGTCCCCTTCTCCACAGGACACCTGACAGTGTCCTGCATTTCCGAACAGATGAGTCAACTTCTAGGACACTCTTGCACGCGGGGAAAGTGTCGCGGCTCAGGTTGACTTGAACTGTACGGTACAGTTTAGTTGCTCGTATGGCTACATCACTCGAGCAACAGCCACGCATCAACAAACTTCTGGTCGGCCGGTTCCTCGCCGATGTCTTCGGCGCGAGAAACGCCGACGCGGTCACCGACTACGTCGATCCGGACCTGGTTCAGCACGGTGCCGACGTCCCTGACGGAGCGCGGGCGTTCGCCGAGTTCCTGCGCCATGAGTTCGACCGTGGATCGACGGCGGATCAGGGTGTGGCCGATGCCTCCGAGCCGCGGGACCCGGTGTTCGTCATCGGGGAGAACGACCTGGTCTGCGTCTGCCACTACCTGCCGCAACCGGACCCGGACGCCCCCGGCACCACCTTCGACCAGTACGCGTTCACCACCTACCGGATCCGCGACGGCCGGATCACCGAGCGGTGGCCGTCCCTCAACAAGATCGCCCCACCACGGCCGCCCGCACCGGGTACGCCGACGCGAACGACCACCGTGTCGTCATCCCCGTCGATGGACGTCGAGGCCAACAAGCGCCTGGTCCTGGACTTCTACCGCTGCGTCTTCGACGCCCAGAACCCCGATGCGGTGAAGGAGTTCGTCGCCGCCGACTACCTCCAGCACGTGTCCCACTACCCGCCCGGCCGAGAGGGGCTGGAGGAGTTCGTGCGCAGCCGATTCCCGAACGGCCCCCTCCCGCCGCCCGCCGAGCCCCTCATCCCGCCGGCGCTGATCGTCGCCGAGGGCGACATCGTCGTCATCGCCGCACTGCTTCCCCAGGTCGAACCCGACGGAAGCGGCGCGCTCTACCCGTACTACATGTACGACGCCTACCGCGTGCGCGGGCGACAGCTCGTCGAGCACTGGAGCGGCATCACCAAGTCCGCCCCGCCCGTGCCTCCCGGCCCTCCGCCGACCGGCCGGCCCTGACCGGTCGGCGGCTCCCTAGGCCCGTTCGTACTCGAGCACGGACATACTCAGAAAGGCTCAACCATGCCGAAGTTGCACGTTGTTGTCGGAAGCACCCGTCCCGGCCGGCTGGGACTCCCCGTCGGCCAGTGGGCGGCCCAGGCGGCGAAGGAGCACGGGGGCTTCGACGTCGAACTCGTCGATCTCGCCGAGATCGGCCTGCCGCTCCTCGACGAACCCGGTCATCCGCGTGCGGGCCTGTACGCCCACGAGCACACACGCAGGTGGAGCGCGACGGTGGACGAGGCCGACGCTTTCGTGTTCGTCACGCCCGAATACAACTCCGGCCCTCCTGCCGCGCTGCTGAACGCCCTTTCCTTCCTGTACTCGCAATGGCTCTACAAGCCCGTCGGCTTCGTCAGCTACGGGGGCGTCGCGGGTGGCCTGCGCTCCGTGCAGGTGCTCAAGCAGGTCGCGACGGCGCTCAAGATGATGCCGGTTCCCGAGTCCGTGGCCATACCGTTCGTCTTCAAGCACCTGGGCGAGGGTGGGTTCCGGGCCGATGAGCCGATGGAGGCCGCGGCCACGATGATGCTCGACGAACTGCTGCGCTGGACCGAGGTATTGCGTCCCCTGCGCCTGAATCCGCCGTCGGCCCCCGCCGGGCCGCCGGCGCCGGGAGCCCCCGTGTCGCGGGTCTAGCCGCAACGGATCGTGCGCCGGGGCGGCACCGGTTCGGTGCGCTGCCGGCGCGCGATGACGCTCCCGGTGGCTGGGGCGGCTTTCAGTTCAGCGACCCCATTGAAGCGACTCCAAGGTTGTCGAGTTTTTCGTAGAAGGACAGGAGGCCGTCCGCGAGCCTGTCGGGGGCTTCCATCGCCGCATAGTGGCCGATCCCCTCGAGGGAGAGGGCGCTGACGTCCTCGGCGACCTGGCGCATGGTCGCCGGGGTGAACCCGCCCGATCTGCCGCCGACGGCGAGTACGGGCGTGGTGAGTTTCCGGGATGCCAGTCGGCGGATCTCCTCGCCTTCGCGGAGCATCGATCGATACAGTCCGGCCGCACCGTTGAACGCCTCGGGGCGCCTGTAGGAGCGGGTGAGTTCGTCGATGTCGTCGTCGGTGAACGCGTCGGGGGTCATGCAGAGCGACGGGATTGCGTACTGCGCGAGGAACGCCCGTTCCCGTCCGGCCAACAGCATTTCGGGGATGCCCGGGGCGGCGAGTACGCCGATGTGCCAGGCGCCGCCGTGGGCGACGTCCGCGAGTGTTTCGAGGCCGAACCCCGGCAGCCCGGTCTCGATGGCCGCATAGCTTCGTACGAGGTCGGGGCGGGTGGCGGCGACGCGGAAAGTGGTGGGGCCGCTGACGTCCTGGCCGG
Source organism: Streptomyces sp. MBT65 (assembly GCF_016612545.1). GTDB lineage: Bacteria > Actinomycetota > Actinomycetes > Streptomycetales > Streptomycetaceae > Streptomyces. The sequence goes on from NZ_JAENRY010000048.1 coordinate 52,546, forward strand.
TGAGGTGGACGGGGCCCGCGTCGAGCCGCGTTATCAGTTCACTCAGGTCCTGGGCGGCGGTCGCGCTGTCGTGCGCCGTGGTCGCGGTGGCGGAGTCGCCGAAGCCGCGAAGGTCGGGGACGAATACGCGGTGGTGCCTGCTGAGCAGGGGGATCAGCTTGTGGAAGACCCACCAGGTCTCGGGGAAGCCGTGGACCAGCATGACGGGCGAGCCGTCGGTCCCGGCCGATACGTAGTGCAGTTCGGTCCCGTGCAGGCTGACCCGGTGGTGTTCGACGCCCGGAATGGTGGCGCCGCCGGTAGCGGGGTTCATCATTCTCCTCGATTCGATCGACAACATGGTTGTCAATCTATAGGTCGACAACATGGTTGTCGACCGTCGTTCTCGTATGCTTCGTCGCATGGCACGTTCACCGGGCGCTGAACTCGCGCTTCTTCTTCTTGGCGGCTTCCAGTCGATGGTGGACGACGTACACGGAGAGCTGGAGCACCGCGGGCACCCGGGCGTGCGCGCATCGCATGAGTTCGCCCTGCGCGCCATCGACGAGGGAGCGGACACGGCCTCGGAACTCGGCCGCCGGCTCTCGGTCTCCAAACAGGGCGCCGCCAAGACGATCACCGCGTTGGAGAAGCTCGGATACGTCGAGCGGGAGCCCGACCCGGGCGACGGCCGCCTCAAACGGCTGCGGGTCACCGACCGCGGCCACGACATGATGACGCTCGGCGCCTCGCTCTTCGACGATGTGCGCGAGCGCTGGGCGGCGCAGATGGGGCCCGAGCAACTCAAGGCCCTTGAAACACACCTGGCTCGGCTTGTCGCGAGTCGGCCGTCGAGCGTCGGAGCTGCGGCACGGCTCAATGAGGACCTCGGCGAAGCCAGCTGAAGGCGACCGATCGCCGGAGGCTACCGGCCGCCCCGCGGTGACCGTCGTCGGTGGGACTCGAGCGATTCGCGGACACCGGCGCCCGCTTCAAGCTTCGTCTCAGGCTTCGTCAGCGAGTGTCTCTTGCGCGTCGGAACTCGCGCCGACGTCACGGCTCTGGATCGTCGCGGCCGCACGGCGCAGTTCAGTGAGCGCCATCCGTACGGCTCGCCGTGCGACACGTTCAGGGCGGTGGAGCACGTCGATACGGCGTCGGGCGTGCACGCCGCTGAGCGGTCTGAGGATCACTTCGGGGTGCGGGCGTGTGGTCCAGCGGGGCATCAGCGCCAGGCCGCCACCGGCGGCTACGACTTCGGCGACCACCGCGAATTCGTTGATGCGATGGACGATGTCGAGCCGTCGGTTCGCGGCGGTCGCGATGGCGTCGACGGTGGCCATCAGCGGGAAGCCGTCGTCGACGGTGATCCAGGGTTGGTCCGCGACGTCTCGCGGGGTGAGGTGTGGTTTGGCGGCCAGTGGGTGGTCGGTCGGCAGCGCGATGTCGAGCGGTTCACGCAGCAGCGTGCCGGCGGTGACCGTGGCCGGCCACGGCGGCGCTCGGTCGAGACGGTGGGCGAGTACGAGGTCGTAGTCCCGGGTCAGACGCGGGAAATGGTCCTGCGCGACGTCCTGGTCGGCGAGCGAGAGCTGCGGGCGTCCGGGGCCGGCCTGGGCAAGCAGCAGTGGGAAGAACGACGCGGCCGCACTGTGGAAAGCCGCGACCGACACATCCGCGTCCGGCTGGTCGACGAACTCCTCGATGGTGTGCCGCGCCCTGGCCAGCGCGGTCTCCACCTCGATCGCCGCACCGGCCAGGGCTTGCCCGGCATCGGTGAGCACCAACCGCCGTCCGTCACGCTCGGTGAGTGGAACCGGGATCGAGCGTTGCAGCAGTCGTAGCTGTTGGGAGATCGCCGAGGGAGTCATCAACAGCGCCTCGGCGGTCGCGGTGACGCTTCCCAGTTCGCCGAGTTCCCGCAAGATCTGCAACTGCCGTTCGTTCATCGTCTCAATGTAGTGATGCTTCAGGAATGTTGAAGAACCTCGCCCTTGGCTTCAGGGTGCCAGCGGCGCAGCGTAGAGGCATGACCAGTGACAACAGCACTCACAACGGCCCGGACACAGGTCCCGGCCGGGCGGGAGTCGTTCGGGCAGGTGTGGTGCAGGCCGCCCCGGTTCCGTTCGATCCGGTGGCCACGTTGCCTGTGGTGGAGCGGTGGCTGTCCGAGGCGGCCGAGCGGAACCTGGACCTCGTGGTGTTCCCCGAGGCGTTCATCGGCGGGTACCCCAAGGGGTCGGCGTTCGGGGGAGTGGTGGGCGACCGGACCACTGCCGGACGAGAGGAGTTCGCCCGGTACTGGAACGGCGCCGTGGAGGTGCCCGGCCCCGTCACCGACCGCCTGGGCGACCTGGCGGCCGAGGCCCGCACGCACCTGGTCATCGGCGTCGTCGAACGGGAACTCGGCACGCTCTACTGCACGGTCCTGTTCTTCTCCGACACCGGAGCCTTCCTCGGGAAGCGGCGCAAACTCATGCCTACCGGCGCCGAGCGGATGATCTGGGGGTTCGGCGACGGCTCAACCCTGGAGGTGCACCCGACGAAGCTCGGCCGGCTCGGGGCCGTGATCTGCTGGGAGAACCTCATGCCCGCGACGCGGATGGCCATGTATGCGCAAGGGATTGAACTCTATTGCGCGCCGACGGCGGACAGCAGGGAGAGTCACCACGCGACCATGCGCCACATCGCCCAGGAAGGCAGATGCTTCGTGCTGGCGGCGAACCAGTGCCTGCGCACGCGGGACTTTCCCCCGGACCACCCCACGCCGTACGGCGACGACCCGGAGCACCTCGTCTCCCGGGGCGGCAGCAGCATCATCGGCCCGCTGGGCGAGGTGCTGGCCGGGCCCGTCCTGGATCAGGAGGCCCTCCTGACCGCGGACCTCGACATGGCACTGATCCCACGCGCCCGCTACGACTTCGACCCCGTCGGCCACTACGCGCGGCCCGACATCTTCCGCCTCCACGTGGACACCACAGTCCGCCGCGCCGTACAGACCGACGACAGCCTGAGCGCGTCTCCCGCGGCCGCCCTGCCCAGCACGTTCACCTCCTCGCGTGCCACGCCTGACGATCCGACCGATGTGCGCGTCCTCGCTCAGAGGCACTCCGGCTCCCTTGGACACCGCCCATGAATGCACAGCCCGTCACGGTCCCCTCCCTGAACGACATCGCGTCCGCGGCCGAACGGATCCGCGCCGTAGTGCGCCGCACCCCCGTGATACAGGTTGCGGCCGGGGAACTGGACGTGCCCGTCCCCGTCACTTTGAAGCTGGAGTTCCTCCAGCACACCGGTTCCTTCAAGGTCCGCGGCGCATCCAACGCCCTCGCCCTCCTGCGTGCCGCGGAATCCGGCGCTCCGACCGCGGGCGTCTGCTGCGCGTCGGGAGGCAACCACGGGGCCGCCGTGGCCTGGGCGGCGCGCGAAGCGGGCCTGCCCGCCACCGTGTTCGTGCCCGACTTCTCGCCCAAGGCAAAGACCGACATCATCGAATCTCTCGGCGCACGCCTGCGCCGCGTCGACGGCTTCTACGCCGACGCACTCGCGGCCAGTCAGGACCATGCCCGGCACGAGGGCGCCTTCCACATCGACGCCTTCGACGCCCCGGAGACGGTGGCAGGGCAGGGCACGCTCGGCCTGGAACTCGCCGAGCAGACACCGGAGGGACAGCCCGTGCTGGTCGGGTGCGGTGGAGGAGGCCTGTACGCAGGGGTCGCCCTGGCGCTGGCCGGACGCAACCACGTGATCGCGGCCGAACCGTCCTCGGCGCCCTCGCTCACGGCGGCCCTGGAGGCAGGGAAACCAGTGGACGTGGAAGTCGGCGGGATCGCCCTGGACAGCTTGGGTGCCCGCCGGGCGGGCCGCATAGCCACCGCCGTCGGCCTCTCGCTCGGCATGAAGACCCTCACCGTCGCCGACGAGGTCGTCGCCGCCGCCCGCGCACTCCTGTGGCAGCGGCTGCGCATCGTGGCCGAACCCGGCGGAGCCACCGCTCTCGCCGCGCTGCTCGCCCACCCCGAACACTTCCCGGAGGGGGCCACCGTCGTCGTCTCAGGAGCCAACACAGCACCGGGGTCGCATCTTGACGGCTGAGAAGCCGCTGCCGGACCGAGCGACTACGACACCCGGGAGGCCACGCGCAGCGCGTGACCTCCCGGGATCTCTTGTGCAGGCGACCGTCACAGGTTGGCCGTGCGGTCATCGGCGTGACGGGGTTCCGGCTCGTCGGCGTCCGGGCTCTTGGCGGGGCTCGGATAACGCGGCAGGAAGAACGACAGGGCGAGGACGATCAGACTGCCGGCGGTGAGGGCGATGAGCGTCGCCGTGTAGCCGCCCGTGCTGTCCGCGGCTCCCTGCGCCAGCACCGGGAAGAGTCCGATGCCGACCAGACTGACGATGCCCAGCGTGATGCCCTGGATCTGGGCGAAGGCCCGCATACCGAAGTAGCACCCGACGAGGAACGGCCCGGTGGTGGACTCCGCGCCGGTCACGACACCGAGCAGGGCCATGGTGAGGAACAGGGCCCACATGCCGCCCGTGGCGGCGAAGACCATGACCGTGCCGAGCACCAGGCACACCATGAACGGAACGAAGGCACGAGGTGTGCGCGACCGGTCGAGGACCACGCCCGCGAGGATCTGCCCGGCGAGGGACGCCACCAGCATGACCGACACCGACAGCGACACCTCCGTAGGGGAATAGCCCCGCCCGCCGAAGAGGGACACGGCGTTCAGACGCACACTCATCGCCACGCCCGCCGCCACGGTCAGCACCAGCACCATGTACCACCAGGCCCGGGTCCTGAGCGCCCGGCCCAGGGGGAGGCCGGGCAGTTCCGTGTGTGCGGGCAGGACCCTTCCCTTCCCCGGTACGACGTTCTTACGGTCCAGCGCCGCCGACGCGGGCTCGTACATCAGGAAGTACTGGGCCGGGAAGGCGATCAGCAGAATGGCTCCGCCGATCAGCAGGTAGGTCGTCCTCCACCCGAGGTGGTCGATGGACAGTTGACTCAGAGGTGACAGGGCGGCACCGGCGAGACTGGAGGTCGCGCCTATGAGCAGGGAGTAGCCCAGGCCGCGGTGGTGGGGGAACCACTCCGAGACGACCTTGTACACCACGCCGAGGATGGAGGTGTAACCAAGGGCCGTGCTCACCAGCAGGAGCGCCGTCAGTACGACGCCGTTCGCGCCCACGAGCGCCACCGCGGCCTGGGCTACTCCCTGCTCATAGGCGCGACCTCCAGTCTCGCCGGTGCCG